>DATNGN010000008.1:0-69820 GCA_035605875.1 Casimicrobiaceae bacterium | reverse complement strand
CGACGACGTTCGCGACGCAAAGGTGCCGAGCTTCGAGGAAGTGAAGCCGCAGCTCACGCAGCGCCTGCAGGCGCAGTGGCTCGACAAGTACTTCAAGGAGCTCCGCGCAAAGAACGGCGTCTGATCCCGACGCGCAGTCGCGCAATCAAAGGGCAGGCTTGCGAGCCTGCCCTTTTTTCGCGAGTTCTGGCGCGAGGGCCGATGCTATCCTACGCGGCGCCCGACCGGCCGCGTTGATGGCCGGCGTACGACACAGGGGGAGTCGATGCCGGCAATTCGCAATCTCGGCTGGACTGTCGTCGCGGCGATCTCCTCGTGCTGATCATCGCGGTGCCGGACATCCGCCGTCAGCGCGAGGAAGCGTTTCAGGAAGCATAAATGGATTGGAACCTGCCCTACCCCTCCCGTCGCCAGCCGATCTGCGCGGCCAACGTCGTCGCCACTTCGCAGCCACTGGCCACGCAAGCGGGCGTCGCCATGCTCCAGCGCGGCGGCAACGCGATCGACGCGGCGCTCGCGACGGCGATCACGCTGACCGTCGTCGAGCCGTGCAGCAACGGCATCGGCTCCGATCTCTTTGCGATCGTCTGGGATGGCGAACGGCTCGCGGGCCTGAATGCGTCGGGACGCGCGCCGGCCGCATGGACGCGAGCGTACTTCGCCCAGCACGCGCAGATGCCACAGCGCGGCTTCGATACGGTGACCATCCCGGGTGCGGTGTCGGGCTGGGTCACGTTGTCGAAGCGGTACGGCAAGCTGCCGTTCGGCGATCTCTTCGAGCCCGCGATTCGCTACGCGCGCGACGGTCACGCGGTGTCGCCGGTGATCGCCGACAAGTGGCGCCTCGCCGCCTCCGTCATGCCGCACGGATTGGGCTGGCAGGATCACTTCCTGATCGACGGCCGCGCGCCGAAGGCCGGCGAGCGCTTTCGCTCGGCCGACATGGCGAGGACACTGGCAACGATCGCCCAGACCGATGGCGAAGCGTTCTATCGCGGCCCACTCGCCGACGCGATCTGCGCGCATGCAAAAGCCTGTGGCAGCGTGCATGCGCGTAGCGACTTCGAGCGGCACACGAGCGACTGGATCGCCCCGCTTGCCGTCGACTATCGCGGCGTGCGGGTGCACGAACTGCCGCCGAACGGCCAGGGCATCGCGGCGCTGATGGCGCTCGGCATGCTGGAGGCATTCGATCTCGCCGCGTTACCGCCCGATTCGATCGCGAGCCTGCACCTGCAGATCGAGGCGATGAAGCTCGCCTTCGCCGATGTGCGCCGCTACGTCGGCGATCCGTCGACGATGCGCGTGCGCCCCGAATCGCTGCTCGATCGCGGCTACCTTCGTGCACGCGCTTCGCTGATCGATCCCCACCGCGCGCAACAATTCGGCCATGGCGACCCGCCGCGCGGCGGCACCGTCTACGTGACGGCTGCCGATGCCGGCGGCATGATGGTCTCGCTGATCCAGTCGAACTACATGGGGTTCGGCTCCGGCGTCGTCGTGCCCGGCACCGGCATCAGCCTGCAGAACCGCGGGGCGGGCTTCACGATCGAGCACGACCATCCGAACGAAGTCGGTCCGAACAAGCGCCCGTACCACACGATCATTCCCGGCTTCATGACGAAGGATGGCGCGCCGCTGGCAACGTTCGGCGTCATGGGCGGCCCGATCCAGCCGCCCGGCCACGTGCAGACCGTCGTCCGGATGATCGACTACGCGATGAACCCGCAGGCGGCGCTCGATGCGCCGCGCTTCAAGGTGAACGCGGGACGCTCGATCGACCTCGAAGCCAGCGCGTCGCGCGAATTGCGCGACGGATTGATCGCGCTCGGCCACGTGCTCGAAGCGGTTCCCGATTCCTACATGGACTTCGGTGCGGGGCAGGTGATCCTGAGGACGAACACCGGCTACATCGCGGCGTCCGACCCGCGGCGCGACGGGCAGGCGGCCGGGTTCTGATCGGCTATTTCCGCTGCGTCGCCTTCACCGACGACAGCGGCAGAAGCTCGGGCAGTTCGATCCGCTTGCGGCGGGGTTCCGCCTGTGCGAGCGGCGCCGTGGCCTGCATCGTCGCGAGGCTCCGCCGCGTCAGGTCCTGATAGCTTCGCGTGCCCTCGATCTTCCATGCGAGTTCGGTCTCGGTCAGCTCGCGTACGATGCGCGCCGGCATGCCTGCGACAAGCATCCGCGCAGGCACGACCATTTTCGCCTTGACGAACGCCATCGCCGCGACGATCGCCGATTCGCCGATGACCGCGCTGTCGTTGATCACGGCGTTCATGCCGATCAGCGCGTTGCGCTCGATGATGCAGCCATGCAGGATCGCGCCGTGTCCGACATGCCCCTCCTCGGCGACGATCGTATCGGTGCCCGGAAAGCCGTGCGCAATGCACGAGTCCTGCAGGTTGGCGCCGGCGCGCACCTCGATCCGTCCGAAATCGCCGCGCAGCGAGGCGCAGGGACCGATGTAGCAATCGGCGCTGACGATCACGTCGCCGACCAGCACTGCCGACGGATGCACGTACGCCGTCGGATCGACGACCGGCGTGACGCCGTTGATCGCGTAAACGGTCAGGCTCATCCGACGCATTATCCTCGCGCGGGTGCCGCTTCGTCGATGCGCTACGATAACCCGCATGTCCGATGCACCCACCGATCGCGACATCCTGCTCGTCGTCGACGTGCAGAACGACTTTCTGCCCGGCGGCGCGCTCGCCGTTCCCGACGGCGATGCGATCGTTCCCCTCGTCAATCGCCTCGCACGATGCTTCGCCCATGTCGCGCTCACGCAGGATTGGCACTCGCCCCGCCATGCGTCGTTTGCGTCGATGCATCCCGGCAAGGCGCCGTTCGAGACGATCACGTTGCGCTACGGCGAGCAGGTGCTGTGGCCGGATCACTGCGTGCAAGGCACGTTCGGCGCGCGATTCGCGGACGCGCTCGACATCCCGCACGCGCAGTTGATCGTCCGCAAGGGTTACCGCCGGGACGTCGACAGCTACTCGGCGTTTTGCGAAGCGGATGGCACGACGTCGACCGGGCTTGGCGGCTACCTGCGTGAGCGCCGTTTTGCGCGCGTCTTCATCGCCGGTCTCGCCACCGACTTCTGCGTCGCGTACTCGGCACTCGACGCACGGCGCGCAGGCTTCGACGTCGTCGTCATCGAAGACGCCTGCCGCGCCATCGACACGCACGGCTCGCTTGCGGCCGCCCGCGCCCGCATGCGCGATGCGGGCGTCGCGCGCATCACGTCCGACCAACTGTTGAAGTAGCAGCGGCTATGCGCCGCCACCGCGGCAACGAGCCGTGTGCGAAGCGTGCGCTCGCTCAGCCGACGAACCGCCGCGCATTGGCGAACATCCGATGCCACGGCGACCGCTCGCCCCAGTCGTCGGGATGCCACGACATCTGCACCGTCCGGAACACGCGCTCGGGGTGCGGCATCAGGATCGTGAAGCGGCCATCGGCCGTCGTGAGTCCGGTGATGCCCTGCGGCGACCCGCTCGGGTTGTACGGGTAGCGCGCGGTCGCATTGCCGCGATGATCGACGAAGCGAAGGGAAACGTACGGCTGCGCCGCCGCGAGCTGTGCCTCGTCGCGGAACTCCGCGTAGCCTTCGCCGTGCGCCAGCGCAACCGGAATGCGGCTGCCTTCCATGCCAACGAAGAAGAGCGACGGCGAGCGCCGTATCTCCAGCATCACGAAGCGCGCCTCGAACTGTTCCGATGCGTTGCGCACGAAACGCGGCCAGTGCGATGCACCGGGGATAATTTCGTGCAGGTTGCTCATCATCTGACAACCGTTGCAGACGCCGAGCGCGAACGTATCGGCGCGCGCGAAATAGTCGGCGAACGCGTCGCGCAACCGCGGATCGAACAGGATCGATTTCGCCCAGCCCTCGCCCGCCCCCAGCACGTCGCCGTACGAGAACCCGCCGCCCGCGACGATGCCCGCGAAATCGCGCAGCGCATGGCGTCCCGCGACGAGATCCGTCATGTGCACGTCGAACGCGTCGAAGCCCGCGCGCGTGAGCGCCGCTGCCATCTCGACGTGGCCGTTGACCCCCTGCTCGCGCAGCACCGCGACGGGCGGCCGGGCGCCCTTCGCGATGAACGGCGCTGCAGGATCGTCTTCCAGGTCGAACGTGAGTACGGGCACGAGACCCGGCTCGTCGTCCTGCAGGCGTGCGTATTCGTCGTCGGCCGCCCGCGGGTTGTCGCGCAGCCGCTGCATTTCGTGCGTCGTTGCCGACCAGGCGCAATGCAGGTCGACGCGTGATTCGTCGAGAACGACGTCGCCGGCGCGGACGAGGATCCGATCGGACTTCGTCGGCACGCCGACGGCACTCGCGGTCAAGCCCGCGTCTCGAGCTGCGGCCAATATCGCGTCGACGTCGGCACTTCGGACCTGCACGATCGCGCCGAGCTCCTCCGCGAAGAGCGCGGCGAGCGCGTCGTTCGCGGCCACCGGCAACACGATGTCGAGGCCGCAACGCGAGGCGAACGCCATCTCGCAAACTGTTGCGAAGAGTCCGCCGTCGCCGACGTCGTGGTAGGCGAGAAGCCTTCGCGCGGCGTGCAATCGCTGCACGAGCGCAAAGAACGCGGCGAGCCGATCGGGCTCGACATCGGGCGCCTCGTTCCCCAGTTGACCGTGGACCTGCGCGAGTGCCGACGCGCCGAGCCGCCGCTGGCCGCCGCCGATGTCGAGATGCACGAGCGCCGTGGCAGGCTCGTTGGACAGGAGTGGCGTCAGGCACGCGCGCGCGTCGTCGACCGGCGCAAACGCGGAGACGATCAGCGACACCGGTGCAGTGACGCTCTTGCCGACGTCGCCATCGCGCCACGTCGTGCGCATCGACAGCGAATCCTTGCCGACCGGAATCGACAAGCCCAGCGGAACGCAGAAATCGAGCGCGACCGCGCGCACGGTGTCGTAGAGCACCGCGTCTTCGCCCGGCGCGCCCGCCGCAGCCATCCAGTTCGCCGACAGCTTGACGTCGGCCAGTGCGCGTACGCCGGCCGCGGCGATATTCGTGATCGCCTCGCCGACGGCCATGCGTCCCGAAGCCGGCGCATCGATCAGCGCCAGGGGCGTGCGCTCGCCCATCGCCATCGCTTCGCCGGCATAACCGTCGAAATCGCGCAACATCACGGCAACGTCGGCCACCGGAACCTGCCACGGGCCGACCATCGGATCGCGCGCACAAAGTCCGCCGACGCTGCGGTCACCGATCGTCACGAGGAACGTCTTGTCGGCAACGGCGGGAAACGCCAGCACCCGGTACGCGGCATCGCGGACGGAAACGCCGGTGAGGTCCAGCGGCGTGAGTTTGCCTGAAACACGCGTGACGTCACGCGCCATCCGCGGCGGCTTGCCGAGAATCACGTCGAGCGGCACATCGACCGGCGCATTGTCGAAACGGCGGTCGTCGACGACGAGTTGTCCGCTGTCGTTCGCGCGGCCGACGACGGCAAACGGACACCGCTCGCGCTCGCAGATCGCGCGAAAGCGATCGAGATCGTGCGGCGCGATCGCGAGCACGTAGCGCTCCTGCGCCTCGTTGCACCAGATCTCGCGCGGCGTCATGCCCGGCTCTTCGGACGGAATTGCCCGCAGATCGACGATCGCGCCCGCACCCCCGCCGTGAATCAGCTCGGGCAACGCATTCGAGAGGCCGCCGGCGCCGACGTCGTGAATCGACAGGATCGGATTCGCGTCGCCCGCCTGCCAGCAGCGATCGATCACCTCCTGCGCGCGACGCTCCATCTCGGCGTTGCCGCGCTGCACCGAATCGAAATCGAGATCCGCTGTGTTCGCACCCGTGGCCATCGACGAGGCGGCGCCGCCGCCCATGCCGATCAGCATGCCGGGACCGCCGAGCTGCATCAGCAGCGACCCGGCCGCGAGCGGCTTCTTGCGCACGTGAGCCGCCGCGATGTTGCCGACGCCACCCGCGATCATGATCGGCTTGTGATAGCCGCGCACGTCGCCGTCGAGCGGCATTTCGAACGTGCGGAAGTAGCCGGTCAGGTTCGGCCGCCCGAACTCGTTGTTGAACGAGGCGGCGCCGATCGGGCCGTCGAGCATGATCGACAGCGCCGACGCGATCCGGTCCGGCTTGCCATACGGCAGCGATTCCCACGGCTGCTGCAACGAAGGAATCCGCAGATGCGACGTCGTGTAGCCGACGAGGCCTGCCTTCGGTCGCGCACCGGTGCCCGTCGCGCCTTCGTCTCGAATCTCCCCGCCGGCTCCGGTCGCGGCGCCCGGAAACGGCGCGATCGCCGTCGGATGATTGTGCGTCTCGACCTTCATCAGCACGTGCGCTATTTCGCGATGCGCACGATAACGGCCGTCAGCGTCGGGATAAAAGCGATCGGCGACGCCGCCTTCGATCACCGACGCATTGTCGGCGTACGCAACGAGCGTTCCTTCCGGATGCGCGGCGTGCGTTTGTCGAATCATCGCGAAAAGCGACTGCGGCTGCGCTTCACCGTCGATGCGCCACGCTGCGTTGAAGATCTTGTGCCGGCAGTGCTCCGAATTGGCCTGCGCAAACATCGTCAGCTCGGCATCGGTCGGATCGCGGCCGATGCGCGTGAACGCGTCGACCAGATAATCGATCTCGTCGTCGGAAAGCGCGAGGCCGAGCGCCGCGTCGGCGTCCTCGAGCGCGCGCCGGCCCTGTCGCAGCAGCGGAATCGTCGCGAGCGGACGCGGCGAGACGTGCTCGAAGAGGCCTCGTGCGTCGTCGAGATGCGGCACGGCCGTTTCGGTCATTCGATCGTGCACGAGCGGCATCAGGGCTGCACGGTCTTCGGCGTCGACCGCGCGGGCATCGTGCGTATCGATCGCGAACGCAACGCCGCGCTCGATGCGCGTCACCGCATCGAGGCCGCAGTTGCGCGCGATATCGGTCGCCTTCGACGACCACGGCGAGATCGTACCGAAGCGCGGCAGAACGACGAACGCCGGCGACCGCGATGCTTCGTCCGCTGCGTCGGAAGGTCCGTACGTCAGAAGGCGTTCGAGCGTCTTACGCTCGGATGCGCCAAGCGCGCGGCCGAGTTCGACGAAATGCCAATAGCGCGCGGCGAGATTCGAGATCGCGTGCTGCGGACGCAGCGCCGCCAGGGCGGCAAGAAGCTTCGCGACGCGGAACGACGACAGCGCGGAGCGACCGCGCATGGCGAGGACTTCGGGCACTGCCGGATTATACCGAACGGCCCCTCGCGCGCTGGCGCGGCACGGCGAGCAACTACGGCGTTGGATGCACGCTGCGCGCGACGAGGTCGACGATGCGCACTGCCGCCTCGCCGTACCACTTCGGCAGCGCGCGCCCGCGCAAGCGCCGCATGCCATTCGCCGTTCGTATCGCGCGTCGCGCCTTTTCCGCCGTGCGGCGATCCCGCTCGAACACCGCGGTGCGAAACGCCATCAGCATCCGCTCGATGCGCATCACGTCGGCCGATGGACCCGCGAAAAGCCGTGCGAGGCGTCGCTCGTGAGCGGCCGCGCGATCCGACAGGCATCGCGCCATCCGCGCATGGTACGAAGCCTTCGCGGTGAGCCACGCACGAAAGAGCGGAAGGACGGCGTCCGGATCGACGTTTTGGAGCTCGACGAGATAGCGCTGGAGGCAACGGAATTCGAAGTTCGCGATATTCGAACGCGCGCGCACGAACGGATTGTTGGCGACGTTGAAGTCCTCGCAGAACGACGGCTCGGACGGCGCATTCGCATCCCACGGCGTGCCGGCGTTCGCAAATTCGAAGTCGATGAAGAAGGCGCGGTCGGCGTGCGTCAGGACGTTCGCGGCCTTGAGGTCGTAGTGCATGAAGCCGAGGCGGTCCATCGCCTGCAGCGCATCCGCGATCGCCTGCAGTTTGATCGCGTCGAGCGGGTGCTTTCGCGGATGCGGATGACTGCCCGGAAGCTCCGACATGAATAGAAAATGCGCGTCGCCGATTGCGACGCGCGCGATCAGGTCCGGTGCGCCGTCGATGCCGAGCAACGGCAACTGCCCAAGGACCCGGGCCTCGCCCGCGAACGTCGCATCGGGATTCGTGCGCTGCCGGCCGAGCCGGGGACTCTTGACGATCACCGGGCGCAAGATGCCGCCGCGAGCGGCGAGCCATGCGCGATGACAGACTGCGTTGCGATCGCGCCCGACTTCCTGCAGGTTGCCGGCGGCGAGCGCGCGCAGGACGTCGTCGAGCGCTTGCCGGCTGGCGACTTTTGTACCGGGGTCGAGAACCCGGCACGCGGCTCGCGCCCGCGTGGAATCGACGACGCCAGCGTTATCCCGCAGCGACGAGTCCATCGCCGGCCAGTGCCTGCCGAAGCCGCTGCAGGTCCTCGGGGCGGTCCACCTCCCAGTACCCGCGTCGCGCGACATCGAACGATGCGAAACGGACGTCGGGATCCGCGATGAGCTGCCGCATGACGAAAAAGTAGTAAGTGCGCGGCTCGTTGAAGCCGCGGCGAATGCGGCGGTCGAGCGTGTCGGCGAACACGTGGGCGGCGTGCGCCGAGAGCTTGACGATCCCCGCGTACGCGCCGGCGTAGCCTTCGAAATTGACGCCGAAGCGGGTAACGCGCCCGTCGGCCACCGCGACGTTGATCTCCCGCGGATCGAGAACGGTGCTGTCGTAGGCGACCAGCGACGGCGCGGCGGCACCGAACAGGTCCGCCGCGAGCGTGTCCGAGAGGACGACGTCGCCATGGATAACCGTGAGCGTCCGGTCGAACGACGCGCGTGCGAACCAGAGCGACGCATTGATGCCGGTGATGTCGAAGAACGGGTTGACGACGATCTCGCAACCGCGGACCCACGGCATGATCGCCTCGCCTTGGAACCCCAGCACGACGTGCACGTCGGCCTGTGCATCCGCGGCCCGGATCTGTCGCAACAGCCGCGCCACGAGCGGCTCGCCGCCGACGTCGACGAGGCACTTCGGTGTCTGCGTATATTCGCTGCCCATGCGTCGGCCCATCCCGGCAACGAGCACGAGATAGCGCATGACCTACGCGACTCGCGTCGCGGTCACGGCGACAGCTTGAACGAGAATTCGAACGGCGCGATCGCGGCGGCTGGCGCCGCTCGCGCAGGCTGCGATCCGGCTGGCGTCTGCGAGCGTGCGAAGACACCGAAGACGCGCGGGTCGAGCGCGTGGCTCGGCTGCACGCCGGCCGATTCGATGTACGCGCGCTTCGCGGCCACGCGTGCGGCCAGTGCATCGCGCAAGGCGCGAAATCGCTCGTCGATGTGCGCCGCCGCACGCGGGTTGTCGGGCAGCGCCGCGCGGAAATGATTGACCTTCGAAAGGCCGGGGCGAAGCTCGAGTCCTCCATCGGGCGTCGCGCCGAAGAAGTCGAGCAGATTGCAATGATTGCCGAGGTCGAGCCGGTACGCATAGAGCTCGAGGCCACGCGAGCTTGCGACGAGGTTGTACGTGTCATCGACGGCGGCGTACGCCTTCACGATGCCGAGCGCCGGATCGTCGGGCTGATTCGCCGTGAAGTTCTGCGAGAACGCGACGTCGCGCGTGGCGGCCAATACGTCGCGTCCGGAATGCGCGAACGACAGCGGCTCGTCGATGCCGAGCGCCGCGAGGCAGGTCGGCGCGACGTCGATCGTCGTCGCGATGCCGTTGCAGACACCCGGCGCGATGCCTGTCCCGGCGATCGCGAGCGGCGTCCAGGTGACGTGCGTATACGGCTCGGTGCCGTGCACCATGCCGCCCTTGAATCCGTGCGTCCAGTAATCGTCGCCGTGATCGCCGTAGAGCACGACCACGGTGTTCGCGAGCTTGCCCTTGCGCTCGAGCGTCGCGAGCATCGTTCCGATCGCGTCGTCGGCCACGGCGCACGCGCGCGCGACCTGGTCGGTGAGGCCGCTTGCGAACGGTGCCAGCGCGAGGCTGTGCTCGATGTGCGTGATCAGGTCCCAGACGTAGATCGCAAACGGTTCGGTATCGGTAACCGCGTCGAAGCGCGCCTGCAGCGTCGGAAAATCATGCGTCCCGAACGCCGGCGGAAGATCGTGGGGCCACGAGGCGAGCCGTGTCGCGCGTCGCGTCTCGAACGCGTTCAGGCAAAGGAGGCTCGGTGCGTAACCGCGGTCGCGAAGAATCGAGAAGAGGTGGCGATTGTTGGCGGCGGGCCGCATCCCCTCGAAGCGCGACGCGCAGTCGAACTCGAAGTCGTTGCCGTAGAACAGGTAGGTGACGACCATCAGCGTGGACGTCGCCGACGAGAAGAAGTGATCGAAGACCCGCGCCTCGCGCGTCAGCCGCAGCGTGTGCGGAAAGGACGACGCGAAGGTGGCGAGGCGTTCGCGCGTGATGCTTTCCAGGTGCAGGATCAGCAGGTTCTTCATCCAGCAGGCCATACCGATCCCCGCCGCAGGCGACGGCCGGCGGGTGGCGCCGCAGCAGCGGCGCCGCTCAATGGTGAAGGATCTTCGCGAGGAACTGCTGCGCGCGTTCGGAGCGGGGCTTGCCGAAGAAGTCGGCCTTCGGCGCGTCCTCGACGATCTTGCCGGCGTCCATGAAGATGACGCGATTGGCGACCTTGTTCGCGAAGCCCATCTCGTGCGTGACGACCATCATCGTCATGCCGTCCTTCGCGAGCTGCACCATCACGTCGAGCACCTCGTTGATCATCTCGGGATCGAGCGCCGACGTCGGCTCGTCGAACAGCATGCAGATCGGATCCATCGACAATGCGCGCGCGATCGCCACGCGCTGCTGCTGGCCGCCGGACAGCTGACCCGGAAACTTGTCCTTGTGCGCACCGAGCCCGACGCGCTCGAGATACTTGAGGCCCCGCGCCGTGGCTTCCTTTCGCGAGCGGCCGAGCACCTTGACCTGCGCGAGCGTGAGGTTCTCGCGCACCGTCAGATGCGGAAAGAGCTCGAAATGCTGGAACACCATGCCGACGCGCGCGCGCAGCTTCGGCAGGTTCGTCTTCGGATCGTTGACCTTCACGCCGTCGACGAAGATGTCGCCCTTCTGGATCGGCTCGAGTGCGTTCACCGCCTTGATCAGCGTCGACTTCCCCGAGCCCGACGGGCCGCAGACGACGATCACCTCGCCTTTCTCGACGCTCGTCGTGCAGTCAATCAGCACCTGAAAGGTGCCGTACCACTTCGAGACATCCTGGATATCGATCATCGGCATCGTGCGGTCCGATTCGGAGGTTGATGAAGGCGTGGGGGGACGACTCAGCGAATGATCGCGATCCTGCGCTGCAGGTGCCGCACGGCGTACGAGCCGACGATGCAGATGACGAAATAGACGGCCGCCACGAACAGGTACATCTCGACCAGGCGACCGTCGCGCTCGGCGACCTTCGACGCGGCGCCGAGGAAATCGGTGATCGAAAGCACATAGACGAGCGAGGTGTCCTGGAACATCACGATCGTCTGCGTGAGCAGGATCGGCACCATGTTGCGGAACGCCTGTGGCAGCACGATCTTGCCCATCGTCTGCCAGTAGTTGAGGCCGAGCGCGTAGCCCGCCCAGAACTGGCCGCGCGAAATCGACTGGATGCCGGCGCGCATGATTTCCGCGTAGTACGCGGCTTCGAACATCGTGAACGTGATCACCGACGACAGGAATGCACCGACCTGCACCGGCCGGTCGGCGCCGGTGATCCACGCGCCGATGTACGGCACGAGAAAGTAGAACCAGAAGATCACGAGCACGAGCGGCACCGAGCGCATCAGGTTGATGTACGCGGTCGCGATGATCGACACCGGCTTGATGCTCGAGAGCCGCATCAGCGCGAGGATCGTGCCGAAGATGACACCACCGACGACGACCAGTGCGGTCAGCGTCAGCGTGAACGTCATTCCCGTCTTCATCAGGTACGGGAGGTTGATCCATATCTCGTGCCAGTCGAAACGTCCGAACATCGCCGCGCCTTCGGGCCTAGTGGCCGCCGCCGTGCACCGCCGGGCCGATGAATCCCGGCACCGCGACACGCCGCTCGACCCAGCGCATCGCGAACACGACGCAGATGTTCGTGATGATGTAGATGATCGTCGCCGCGGTGAACGCCTCGAACACCTGGAAGCTGAACTCCTGCATCGCGCGCGCCGCGGCCGTCAACTCGACGACGCCGATCGTCAGCGCGACCGACGAGTTCTTGATGACGTTCAGGAACTCCGACGTGAGCGGGGGCAGGATGATCCGGTACGTCATCGGCATCAGCACGAAGCGATACGTCTGCGGCAGCGTCAGCCCAAGTGCGGTGCCTGCCATCCTCTGTCCGCGCGGCAACGCCTGGATGCCGGCGCGCACCTGCTCGGCGACGCGGGCGGCGGTAAAGAAGCCGAGGCACAGGACGGCCGGCACGAACGATGCCCACGGCGGCGGCATCTGCTTGATCGCGGTTCCGAGCGACTTCGGCAAGAGCTCCGGCAGCACGAAGAACCAGAGGAACATCTGGACGAGCAGCGGAATGTTGCGGAAGACGTCGACATACAGGTTGCCGATCGCCGCTGCCCAGCGACTGGGCGCCGTGCGGATGACCCCGAGGATCGAGCCGAGCACGAGCGCGATCACCCAGGCCGCGAGCCCGGTGGCGAGCGTCCAGACGAGCCCGACCAGCAGGGTGTGCAGGTAGGTGCCGGTGCCCTCCGGCGTCATCTGCCAGAAGATCGACCAGTTCCAGTGGTAATGCACGTCAGGCCCTCATCGGTCCGAGGATTTGCGACCCAGCCAATGACCAACGGGGGGCAAAAGCCCCCCGTCCTCGACGATCTCCAATCACCGCTTATTGCTTGTAGTCCTTCGGATCCGGGGAATCGGTCGGGTGCGCGAAGACTTCCTTCAGCGCATCGCTCGGCGGAATGTTCAGGTTGATGTTCTTCGGCGGAATCGGGCTTTCGAACCACTTGTGATAGATCTTCTCGATCTGCCCGCTGGTGTAGATCTGCGTCATCGTGTCGTCGACGAGCTTCTTGAACTCGGGATCGTCGCGACGGAACATCAGGCTGTACGGCTCGAGACCGAGGCTCGCTGACGAGATGTGGAACTCGGACGGATTCTTCGAGTTCGCGACGAGACCCGCAAGCAGGATGTCGTCCATGAGGAACGCCTTCGCGCGACCCGTCTCGACCATCAGGAACGCGGCCGGGTGGTCGTTCGCCGACAGGATGTTCATGCCCATGTTCTTCGAGCTGTTGAGTTCGTTCAGCGCCTTGATGTCGGTCGTGCCCGCGGTCGACACCACCGTCTGGCCCTTGAGGGCGTCGATCGAGTCCATGTTCGACGACTTGAGCGAGACATAACGGTACTTGACGACGAAGTAAGTCATGCCGAAGTCGACCTGCTTCTTGCGCTCGGCGTTGTTCGTCGTCGATCCGCATTCGAGGTCGATCGTCCCGTTCGCCATCAGCGGAATACGTGTCGACGACGTGACGGGATTGAGCGCAACCTTGAGATTCGGCATGTTCAGCTTGGTCTTCACCGCGTCGACGATCAGGTGGCAGATGTCCATTGCGTAGCCGATCGGCTGCTGCTCGGCGTTCAGATACGAGAACGGAATGGACGCGTCGCGGTAACCGATGGTGATCGTCCCGCTGTCCTTCACCTTCTTGAGCGTTCCCGAATTCTGCGCCAGGACCGGGGCGGCAGCGAATGCGAGCAGCGCAAGCGCGAGCGATAGCTTCGAAGTACGCATGCAATTGACTCCTGGAAGTTGGGGGCCGCGGGCGGACCCGGCGGGCTGGATTCTACGGGCGCAGGCGCCGAAAGTCCAAACCGGACGGGTGATTTAAACTTCAATCGCCGGTCCGCGCGCATACGCGGATCCCTTATTTCGCATCGAAATTCGTTTGCCGATGCCCAGCCCACACCCGCAACGTGCGGCCCTCCTCCCGGTGCTCACAATCGATCGGGTGCGCGACGTCGAGCGCCGGCACGCGCACGAACCGTTGATGGAGCGCGCCGGCGCCGCAGCAGCCGACATTGCCGCGGCGATGCTGAGCGGGCGAAGCGGGTCGACCGTCGTGCTCGCGGGCCCGGGCAACAATGGCGGCGACGCGTTCGTCTGCGCACAAAGCTTGCGCGCGCGCGGCCGGGACGTCATCGTCGTCGCAGGAACCGCGACGTATCCCCGGGCCGATGCGGCGAACGCGTTTGCGGCACTGCGGCAGACCGATGTCCCGATCGTCGATCGGCTTCCCGACGCGGCGCCGGCCCTGATCGTCGACGGCCTGTTCGGCGTCGGACTGTCGCGCGCGCCTGGCGACCCATGGGCGACGTGGATCGACTGGGCGAATGCGAGCGGGGCGCCGATCCTCGCGCTCGACGTACCGAGCGGGCTCGATGCCGCGACCGGCGTCGCGAGCGCAGCCACGATCGCGGCCACCGCGACAGCCACGTTCATTGCGCTGAAGCCGGGCCTGCTCACGAACGACGGCCCCGATCATTGCGGCGCGATTTCGATGCACGCGCTCGGACTCGACGACGCCATCGCAGGGCAGGGCGTTCGCCTCGAATGGAACGCGTTGCGGGTGCAACTGCCGGCGGTGCTCGCGCGGCGCGTGCGGAAATCGCACAAGGGCACGTTCGGCCGCGCCTGCATCGTCGGTGGAGCGGAAGGCCTGGTCGGCGCCGCGCTGCTCGCAGGACGCGCGGCGATCCGCCTCGGCGCGGGCCGCGTCGTCGTCGGCCTCGCAGCGCGCAATCCACCGCTCGTCGATTGGCTGTCGCCTGAGTTAATGCTGCGCGAGGCGAATGCGGCCGGCGTCGATCACGACGCCTGGGTCGTCGGACCGGGACTGGGCAGCGGCGAGCGCGCCGATGCGCTGGTCGAGAAAGCGATCGCGGTCGATCAGCCGATCGTCGTCGATGCCGATGCGCTGAACGCGATCGCCGCGAAGCGCAGCCTCGTCGATGCGATCGCGAAGCGGACGGCGCCGACGCTCGCGACGCCGCATCCGGCGGAGGCCGCGCGGCTCCTCGCGTGCACGACCGCCGACGTGCAGGCCGATCGCGTCGCGGCCGCCGTGCGCCTCGCGTCGATGCTGAACGCGTGCGTGGTGCTGAAGGGCGTCGGCAGCATCGTCGCGCGACCCGACGCCACCTTCGACATCAACGCGAGCGGCAACCCGGCGCTGTCGACTGCGGGATCCGGGGACGTTCTCGCCGGCATCCTCGGCGCGCTGCTCGCACAACGGATCGATCCCGGCGAAGCGATGCGCATCGGCGTTTGCCTGCACGGCGCCGCGGCCGACATGCTCGTCGCACGCGGCGTCGGCCCGCTGGGGGTGACCGCGTCGGAAGTGATCGATGCAGCGCGCGCGCTCGTCAACGAGGCGACGCGGGAACCCGCCGGGCGCTGACTCGCCAAGTCACGGCAACAGCAGCGTGGCGCCCGTCGTCTTCCGCGCCTCGAGCGAGCGATGCGCTTCGCCCGCGTCCTTGAGTGCGAAGGTCTGCCGCGCATCGGGCTTAATCTTGCCCGCCTTCACCAGTGCAAACAGCTCGCCGGCCATCGCGTTCAGCGCCGCGCGATTCGACGCATAGGTGAAGAGCGTCGGCCGCGTCACATAGAGCGAGCCCTTCTGCGACAGCGTCAGCAGGCTGAACGGCGGCACCGGCCCGGATGCGCTGCCGAAGCTCACGAACAGGCCGCGCGGCGAGAGACAGTCGAGCGAGGCGGGAAACGTGTCCTTGCCGATCGAGTCGTAAACGACCGGCACCCCTTTTCCGCCGGTCAGCTCCTTCACGCGCTCGACGAAATTCTCGCGTGTGTAGATGATCGTATGCGTGCAGCCGTACTCACGCGCGAGCTGCGCCTTCGCATCGGAGCTCACGGTGCCGATCATCGTCGCGCCGAGCGCGCGCGCCCACTGGCATGCGATCAGGCCGACGCCGCCGGCGGCCGCGTGGAAGAGGATCGTCTCGCCGGCCTTGAGCGGATACGTTTGCCGGAACAGGTACTGGACGGTGAGGCCCTTCAGCATCATCGCCGCCGCCGTCCGATCCTCGATGCCGTCCGGAAGCTTGACCAGCTTGTCGGCCGGCACGATGCGCTCGGTGCTGTAAGCGCCGACCGGACCCGTGCAAACCGCGACACGATCGCCGACCGCGAGCCAGTCGACACCGGGCCCCAGCGCCTCGACGACGCCCGCGGCTTCCGTGCCGAGCCCCGACGGCAACTGCAGCGAATAGAGCCCGCTCCGCTGATACGTATCGATGAAATTGACGCCGATCGCGGTGTTGCGCACGCGCGCCTCGCCCGGCCCCGGTGCCGGCACGTCGACGTTCTCGAGCTGCAGCACTTCGGGACCACCGGTCTTGTGAAAGCGAATCGCTTGTGCCATTTCGTCACTCCGTCGTTGTCGTTTGCGGCTTGTCGGCCTCGATGCGATGACCCGAGCGCCAACTGATGGGTGGTGCGATGGTCATCGCGTATGTCCCGTAGGCTATCACCGCCGCAGGACCGGCGAGCGCATCTTTGCACGGCCGCGCCAGCTCGGCAGCGCGCGGGCGCTTCACGTATCGCCGGTGACCGTGCCGAATTCGATCGGTGCGCGAACGTAGAAGATGCTCACGCGCTCGGCTCGTATGAAGTCGAGAAAGCGATTGGCATCCTCGTCGCCGACGGCGAAATCGATCTCGACGGTGAGGTCGCCCGCGAGCTCGAAGAAATGCTCCTCGTGCAGAATGCCGTGGCGGCCGAAACCGGCGATCGCGCGGAATGCCGATCCGCCCTGGATGCCGAGGCGCTTCGCCTCCTGCAGCAGCCATTCGTAGAGCAGCATCCGCCGGTGCTTGCGATTTTCGTGCACGTAGAAACGCAGCAGCGTTCCCTTCATGACGATGCTCCCCATGCAAACAGCGCGCGCATCAGCAGGATTCCGGCGATCGTCAGCACGATGGAGCCCGCGACGTGCAGGAAGATGCCCACTGCGGCCCAGTACCATTCGCCTCGCGTCAGCAGCGTCGTGATCTCGCCGGAGAATGTCGAAAACGTCGTGAGGCCGCCGAGGAAGCCGGTCGTGACCAGCAGACGAAGCTCGGGCGGCATCATCGAATGGCGCGTAATCAATTCCATCGCCAATCCCATCAGCAGACCGCCGATCAGGTTGGCAGCGAGTGTGCCGAGCGGCAGCGTCGGAAACAGCGGATTCAGCGCGAGACCCAGGCCATAACGAACCCAGGCGCCGACCGCCGCACCGCCTCCGACCGCCGCCACGGGACCCCATCCAAGCAAGGCATATCCTCCTGCCGCGCACGCGGCAACGTTCCAAGCGCGTCCTCCAAAAGCATAACAACTTCGCGCAACGATTCGTTCAGTCGCGCAGCGTCGCGACGAGACGCCGCGGTTCAAGCAGAAGCTCGAGCGCATCGTCGATCCGCCGCGCGATCACGTCGCACGCCTGCGCCGCCTCGCGCGCAAGACCTTCGTCGCCGATGACACCGATGCCGAGTGCGGCTGCCTTCAGCATCAGACGATCGTTGCGACCGTTGCCGATGGCGACGACACGCTCGCAACCGATGCGCTCCACGAGCGACTTCTTCGCCCGCGCCTGCCGCTTCGCGTGGAGCAGCACGACCTCGCAGGGGCAGCCGCGCAATTGCTCCGTTGCCGAACCGAACGTGTTGCCGGTGACGATCCGGATGTCGAGGACCTCCCCGATCGCCGGCAAGAGCAGCCGGGCCGCATCGAGCATGCGGCCATCGCGCGCGAGCGTTCCGTTGAAGTCGCAGACGAGATCGGTCAACGAAAGACGCCCGAAGCCCGGAATCGTCACGTCGACCATCGCATTCCCCGACCGCGATCAGCGCACGAACCGATCGACGTAATCGGCGCCGAGTCCGACGTCGCGATAATGTGCGCGGCACATGTCGATCTTCGTGAACACGTCCTCGTATCCGGTCTGGCGACCCTGCGCGTCGACGTAGATCATCGCGCCGGCAATGCTGAAGAACGTGATCATCTCGGCGCAATCGTCGGGCACCGTCAGCGTATGCACTTCACCGGGCGGCTCGAAGACGAAGCTGCCCTCCTCGGCGATCCAGTCGTGCTCGAGATATTTCCAGCGGCCCCTGATCACGTAGCCGACGACGAGCATCGGATGGCGATGCCGCGAAAGCACGCCCGCTCGCCGCACGCGCAGCAGATTGCACCAGCCGCCGCTGACCGTGTTGAACAGGAGCGGGCGAAACCACACGGCCGGCGCCTGCGGCACCCACACCCGCTCGTCGTCCGGAATCGCCTGCTCGGCAATCTCGGGACGAATGCCGTGCGCACTCGCGATCGGCAACGGCGACATCGCGGCTACGCAGCCGCCGACTGCTGCTTCACGGCGGCAGCGAGCGCCTCGATCTCCGCGGCTGCGTCACGCTCGCGCGGAAACGGCCGCCCGGCACGGCGGAACCAGTAGCGCGCGTTGCCGAGATCGCCTTCGAGAAGATGCACGATGCCATGCGCCCAGAACCCCATCTCCGAGTTGTCGTTCTGCACGATCGTGTGCGCCTTTTGCCAATCGCCGCGTCGCAGATGCCGGATTGCCGTGCTGAGTGCCATCGCGCTCCTCCTTGCTATGCGATCAGGTAGCCTCCATCGACCGGAACGATCGCACCGGTCATGAATCGCGCCGCGGGCGAGCAAAGGAATACGGCCACGCCCGCGATGTCCTCCGGTTCCGCCCAGCGCCGCAGCGGTGTGCGCCCGACGATCGCGTTGCTTCGCGCCGGGTCGTCGTGCAAGGCTTTCGTGAGCGGCGTGCGCACCCAGCCGGGTGCGATCGCGTTGACGCGAATGCCATCGTCCGCGTACGCGAGCGCAAGCGATTTCGTGAGCTGCGCAACGCCGCCCTTGCTCGCGCTGTATGCCGGTACGAGCGCGCCGCCCACGAACGACAGGACCGATGCCGTGTTGACGATCGTGCCGCCGCCCCGTGTGGCGGCCGCCGCGAGCTTCGGCCGTGCAAGGGTTGCGCAACGCATCGTACCCGTCAGATTGACGGAAAGCACGTCCTCGAAGACATCGAGCCGGTGCTCGTCGCCGCGCCGAATGATTCCGGCGCAGTTGACGAGGATGTCGAGGCGCGGCAAGCGTTCGATCAGCGCACCGATCGCCGAGGCATCGCGAACGTCGAGCGCCACGACTTCGTGGATTGCTCGAGAACTCCCCACCTGCGCGACTTCACCGTCCGTCGCGCCGGTGGCCGTCACGCGCGCGCCCGCTGCGGCGAACGCTCGCGCGATGGCCGCGCCGATGCCGCTCGTCGCACCGACGACGAGCACGACCTTGCCGGCGAGCACGTCGTCGCGAAACGTCGCGCCAACCGCGCTTCGATCGGCGCGCTCGTCGTTCATCTGGCGACGAATCGCTCGACGTCGACGGCGCGCGGCAGTGGCGCGACCGCGCCGTATCCTGTGGTTGCAAGCGCCGCGGCGGTGTTCGCATAGCGCGCGGCCGCGAACGGATCGTCGCCCGCGACCATCCGGGCCGCGAATGCGCCGTCGAAGCAATCGCCGGCGCCTGTCGCATCGACGCTTTGCACGCGAACGCCGTCGATCCGTGCGCGCGTCGTTCCGTCCGAGACGACGCAACCGTCGCGCCCGAGCTTCAGCACGACGACGCCGCAGCCGTGCCCGTGACAGGCATCGACGATGCGCATCGGATCGTCGTCGTCGAAGAGATGCGTCGCGTCGTCGTATCCGGGCAGCGCCCAGTCGACGATGCGCAGCGTCTCGAGGATCACCGCCTTCGCGCGGCGGAGCGGCCACAGCTTGAGCCGGAGGTTCGTGTCATAGGCGATGCGCGCGCCGGCGTCGCGCGCGATGTCGATCGCGGCGAAGCACGCGTCGCACGCACTGCTCGAGATTGCCTGGCTGATCGCCGACAGGTGCAGCACGCCGGTCGCGCGCAGCACGTCCTGCGACAGCGACGCGGGCGTCATCCGCGAGGCGGCCGATCCGGCGCGCAGATACGAAAATTCGTGACCGTTCTGTCCATGCGCGACGAAATAGACGCCGGTCGGCGCGTCGTCGTCGACGGCGACGCCGTCGGTTGCCACGCGTTCACTGCGCCACAAGTCGACGAGCATGCGGCCGAAGGCGTCGCCGCCGACGCGCGTCATGTATGCGACGCGCGCGCCGAGACGCGCCGCCGCGATCGCCATGTTCGACGTGTCGCCCCCGAACCCCTGCAGCCACGTGCGCGAATCGGCGGCGCGCGCCTCGTTGAACTCGATCATCGCTTCGCCGAGCGCGACGATGTCGAAGCGTCTCGCATCCAACTTCGGGTCTTCGCCCGGACCCGCTCGCGTGGACGTCCCGGCAGGGCCGGTCGCGATCATGTTCTCCGCTGCAACGCGCGAAACGCCGCCGCATACGCGGCGGCGGCGGCCCGCACCTGCGCGACATCAGCACCCGGCTTGTAGAGGTTCGACCCGGTGCCGAATCCGACCGCGCCTTCGTTCCACCACGGCGCCATGTTGTCCGCGCGGATGCCGCCGACCGCGAAGACGCGCGTGCCCGGCGGCAATACCGCACGCCATGCGCGAAGCGCCGCCGGCACCATCGCTTCCGCGGGAAAGAGCTTGAGTCCGTCGGCGCCGGCGGCAAGCGCCGCGAATGCTTCGGTGGGCGTCGCGACTCCGGGCAGGCAGATCATCCCGAGACGCTTCGCCTCGCGGATCATCGCGACGTCGGCATGCGGCATCACGATCAGTGCGCCGCCCGCATCGCGAACGCGCGCGACGTCGCCGGGATCGATGACCGTTCCCGCGCCGACGAGGCAGCGATCGCCATGGCGCTGCGAGAGCAGCCGGATCGATTCGAACGGTCGCGGCGAATTGAGCGGCACTTCGAGGATGCGAAAGCCCTGGGCGTGAAGCGCGTCGGTGACCGGCGCAATCTCTTCCGGCGTGATGCCGCGTAACACCGCGACGAGCGGGAGCGGTTCGAGATAATCGTCGAGGTTCATGATTCGAGCATTCCTGCGCGCGACGCGACGCGCCACAGTCCCAGCGCGGCCGCGTCATGGCTCGCGCGCTCGGCCAGCACGCCGGCATCGCCGAGTGCGACCTCGTAACGTTCGACCAGCGTGTCGCTGCCGATGATCCGGACGAGCGACGGGTCGATGCCCGCGCGAAGCGCCCAGTCGCGCGCGGCGCGGGCTTCACGGCCGATCAGAAGCCCCGACAGCCAGTCGGCAACGTCTTCGGATGCGAGTGCGCCCGTCAACGCGAGCGTCCGCGCGCCGAAGAGATCGTGCGCAAGCTCGCCCTCGTCGAGGCCGCGCGCGACGCCATGCGAGAAGGCTTCACGTGAGAACCGGCCGGGCTCGTGCCCGGCGATCCGCCCGAGCATGCTGTGGTCGATCAGCACCGCGAAGACTTCCCCGGTCATGAACGTCGTGAAATCGACGATGCGGCCGTGTTCGACGCGCGCCCATTTGCTGTGCGTGCCGGGCAGCACGGCAAGCACGCCGGGTTCGTCCGGTGCGACGGCACCGAGCAGTTGCGTTTCTTCGCCGCGCATCACGTCGGGGACGCCGGCGCCGTCGCGCGTCGCGACACCCGGAACGATGACGAGCGAGCCGAGCGGCACGCTCGTCAGGTGATCGGACAACGCAGTGAGCGACGCCGGACAATCGACATAGGGCGCTTCGACCCAGCCCTGGCGGCTGCCGATCATCCCGCACGCAATGCGCGGTGCGAGTCCGATCGGCAGCTCGTCGATGAGCTTCGCGAGCGCGGCTTCGAAGTTGCCGTCGCGCACGTGCCGCACGCCGAGCGCGATGTTCCGATGCGCGATGATTTCGCCGCTGCGATCGAGGCACCACGCGCGAGCCGCCGACGTGCCCCAATCGATCGCGACGAGCGCCGTGGCGGCCAAGCGTCGGCCTACCAGCGCGCTGCGGCTTCGTCGTCGCTCGCGCGGGCCTCGACCCAGCGTTCGCCGTCTTCACGCCGCTCCTTCTTCCAGAACGGCGCGCGCGTCTTCAGATAGTCCATCACGAATTCACACGCGTCGAAGGCCATGCCGCGATGTGCGCCCGTGACGACGACGAGCACGATCTGGTCGCCCGGCGCCAGCGCACCGACGCGGTGGATGACGAGCACGTCGCGGATGTCGAAACGCGCCTTGGCGTCGTCGACGATCTGCTGCAGCGCCGACTCGGTCATGCCCGGATAGTGCTCGAGCGTGAGCCCCCTGATCGCCGCGTCGTCGTTCTGGTCGCGCACGGTGCCGATGAACGCGACGACCGCGCCGACGCTACGGTCGGCCGCGCGCAAGCGCGCGATCTCCGCGCCCGCGTCGAAGTCCTCAACCTGGACTCTGACTGCCATCGCTTCAGCCGCCGGTCACCGGCGGGAAGATGGCCACTTCGTCGCCGTCGGCGAGCGGATGCTCGGCGCGGACGAGGCGCTGGTTGACGGCGAAGCGGACGGCGCGTCCCGGCGCAAGCTCGGACGCAAATGCGCCGCCGCGCGCGCGCAGCGTTGCGACGACCGTCGCGACCGTCGCCGCATCGTGCGCCGGCAACTCGAGCGTCTCGCCGACGGACGAGAACGCTTCGCGCAACCGCGCGAGGTAGACGAGTCGCAGCCGAACGACGGTGCAAACGGAATCGCGCATCGACAGGAAAAAAGCAAAGCGCCGACCCTCGACACGAGGGGACGGCGCCTTCGATTGTACGATGCAGCGCGGGTGCGCGACGTCAGAAGCGCAACTGCATCCCCAGTTGCACCTGATCCGAATCGGGCAACAGACCCGCGACGGATTCGCCGGCGAAGCGCGCGAAGCGTGCGTACTCGAGCCGCAGCCCGAGCGCCGGCGTCACGTCGTAGCGCAGTCCGACGCCGTAATTGACGCCGTCGCGAAGCCGACGCGGATCGCTGCTCGGCAGCGCCGCGAGCGCGTACGCGGGAACGCCTTCGCTTTGCGAGTAACCGAGGCGGCCGTAGAGCGACAGGCTCTTGCGGAACGACCAGGTCGTATACACGTCGGCATTCCAGGAATGACGGGCGAGATCGGGCGAGCTGGTGAGCGAGAGCCCGACGCCGCGCCGGACGTCCGAATCGAACGGGCGCAGCGCGTAGCTTTCGGCGCTCGAGAACGAGCCTTCGACTGCGACGTCGTTGGCGAACCGGTAACCCCCGAACACCAGCGCGCGCCTGCCGTTGTCTTCGGAAACCGGCGAGGCGAACCGACCCCATGTGGATGCGACATGGCCCAGGTCGAGGCCATCGGCCTCGGCGCCGGCATTGCGGAGCGAAACGCCGCCGTAGAATCCATCGCTGCGCGACCCGGCTGCCGCACCGGCGTCGGCGAAGGCCGCCGGCGCAAAGGCGAGGCCGGCCAGGGACAGCACAGCAAGTAATTGTTTTCGCAGCATTTGTCGTACGCTCCCGACGTACGCTACGCAGGCATTGTTGCCGCGGCTTGTGGCCTTGGGCAACACGTCGGCGGGCAGGTTCAACGTACGCTGAAGGTTAGGATTCGTCAATTGGCGACAGGCCAGGCGGTGGCGTTCTCGGCGACGAACGTGGCGATCGCGTTGGCCTCGTGCAAGCCGAACGTCGGGACCGGCACCGACAGATGGTCGGCATCGGTGGCGATGGCCCGGATCCACGGGTCGGCCGGGTGCAGGAGGGGCTTGCCAAGCGCCTCGCGCCATACCTCCAGCTTCGGGATCGCCTCGCGCTTCCACCCCTCGACGAGCACCAGATCGCACGGCGACAGACGGTCGAGCGCGTCGGCCAGCGAAAGCTCGGCGGCGCCGCGCAATTCGTGCATCAGCGCCCAGCGCTGCGTCGACGTCACGAGTACCTCGCTGCAGCCGGCCATCCGGTGGCGATGCGAATCCTTGCCGGGCTGGTCGACGTCGAAGTCGTGGTGCGCATGCTTGAGAAGCGACACGCGAAAGCCCCGCGCAACGAGCCGCGGGATCAGCAATTCGATCAGAGTGGTCTTGCCGCTGCCGGACCAGCCGGCAAAGCCGAATACACGCATTGCACCGATTGTATCGAGCGGCGGTCGGAAGCCTTCCCGGTCGCGCCATTGCGCGATGTAGACTGCAGCGATCGGCCCCATATACGCGCCATGGAACATCCGCTGGTCCCGCGCCCGCAGCCGTCGAACGACGACGCGCACGGCCCGATCATCGCGACGCTCGAACGCGTGCTGGCCGACATCCCGGCCCCCGCCACGACGCGCGCGGAGCTCCCCGAACAGGCGGCCAGGACGATCGCGCGCCGTGCCGCCAAGCGCGCCGCCGTGCTGTCGGGTTCGCTCGCGTTGCCGCCCGGCCCGCTCGGCCTCGTCACGGTTCTGCCCGATCTCTATCTCATCTGGCAGACGCAGCGGCAGATGGTGTCCGACATCTTCGGCGTCTACGGACGCAGCGCGGAACTCACACGCGCGCACATGCTGTATTGCCTGTTCCGCCATGCCGCGAGCCAGATCGTGCGCGACGTCGCCGTGCGCGGCACGCAGCGACTCGTGATTCAGCAGCTTTCCGGCAGCGCCTTGCGAAACGCACTGGGCACGATCGGCGTGTCGGTATCGCGCCGCGTCGCCGGGAACGCGACGGGTCGCTGGATTCCACTCGCCGGAGCGGCCGCGGTCGGCGCCTATGCCTACTGGGACACGATGCAGGTGGCGAACACGGCGACGCGTCTTCTTGCCGAAAGCCAGGCCGAAACGGCGGCAGCCTGATGTGCGGTCGCTACGAGCTGTCGAGCCACCCGGCTGCGATGGCGCTCGCCTTCGGCCTGCCGCTTCCGCCCGACCTTCAGCCGCGCTACAACATCGCGCCGACGCAGCAGGTGCCGATCGTTCGGGAGAACGCGCAAGGCGAGCGTGAACTGGTGCACGTGCGCTGGGGACTCGTGCCGCGCTTTGCGAGGGATCCGCCGATCGGCGCGCGGATGATCAATGCGCGCGGTCGCTGCGGATGAATCGCCGGACGAGGCGCTCGACGACGCCGACGCACCGGAGCAATTGCCGCTGCTCTAGCGCGTCGATACGCGCCACGCGATTTCAGTCGACGTGCGCGCCGGCGTCGATCCACGCGGCGAGGCGCGCGCGCTCGTCGTCAGTCATCCCGGTCAGGTTTCCGAGCGGCATCGCACGCGACGCGACAGCCTGTGCGCGAATGGCGGCCGCGTTCGCAACGATCTGCGCCGGCGTTTCGAGGACGATGCCCTTCGGAGCGATCGCGATGCCCTGTTGGCGTGGCTGCACGGCATGGCATGCGGTGCAGCGTGCCTGGATGATCGATTGCGCGTCGGCGAAGCTCACGCGCATCGCACCCGACGGCTTCGCAGGCGCAATCGCGATCGCCAAGGCAAGCGCGCCGACCGCCGCCGACGCGGGAATCGCCCAGACCGTTCTGCCGCGATGGCGCAGATTGAAGAAATGGCGCACCCACGCGGCGAGCAGCAACATCGCGAGCAGCACGAGCCACGCATGCGGATGCCCGAACGTCATCGGGGAGTGGTTGCCGATCATCGTCACGAGCACGGGCAGCGTCAGGTAGTTGTTGTGCACCGAGCGCTGCTTGCCGCGCAGCCCGTGAATCGAATCGGGAGCGCGGCCCTGCTCCTTCGCGACGACGAGCATCCGCTGCGACGGAATGATCACGAACAGCACGTTCGCCGCCATCATCGTGCCGAGCATCGCGCCAATCTGGATGAACATCGCGCGGCCGCTGAACACGTGCGACAGGCCCCACGCGACAACGGCGAGGAATCCAACGAGCAGCACGCCGAGCAGCCGTTCGTGCGCGAAGCCGAGCCGCTTGCAAAGTTGGTCGTAGACGAGCCAGCCGACGAGAAGCAGCACCGCGCTGATCGTCACCGCCTGGATTGGCGAGATCGCGGCGACGCTGCGATCGATCATGTACGTGTCCGCATGCCACCAGTACAGGACGACGAAGAGTGCGAAGCCCGACAGCCACGTCGAATACGCTTCCCACTTGAACCAGTGCAGCGTCGGCGGCAGCGCGGCCGGCGCGACGCGAAACTTCTCGACGTGATAGAAGCCGCCGCCGTGGATCGCCCACAGCTCGCCGCCGACCGCGTCCGGCGCGTCGCTCGTCGCAGACGGCGGCCGCAAATGGTTGTCGAGCCAGATGAAGTAGAACGATGCGCCGATCCATGCGATGCCGGTGATGAGGTGTACCCAGCGGATCAGGAACTGCAGCCACTCGCCTGCGTAGGCGTCCATTGCGCTTTCGTCTTCCCGGGTCGATGAATTGGCGGGCGCGGAGCGCGCATTGTATGCTCGGCCCACGCTCGCTCTCCCGACACCGGATGACCGCCGACGCCCCGAACGCCGTCTATCCCCGCGACCTTGCAGGCTACGGCGCGAAGCCGCCTCATCCGCGCTGGCCCGACGACGCGCGTGTCGCGTTGCAGTTCGTGCTGAATTACGAGGAAGGGGCCGAAAATTCGGTGCTGCACGGCGATGCTGGATCGGAGACATTCCTGTCCGAGATCATCGGCGCCGCCGCGTTCGCGGACCGTCATCTGTCGATGGAGTCGATGTACGAGTACGGGTCGCGCGCTGGCGTCTGGCGCGTGCTCCGCGCGTTCCGCGAACGCGGGATGCCGCTCACGATCTTCGGCGTTGCGATGGCGCTCGAGCGCCACCCGGCCGTCGTCGACGCGTTTCTCGCCGACGGGCACGAGATCGCAAGCCACGGCTATCGCTGGATCAGCTACCAGAACGTCGACGAAGCGGTCGAGCGCGAGCACATCGCGCGCGCCGTCGAGATCGTCACGCGGCTGACCGGATCGGCGCCCGGGGGCTGGTACACCGGGCGCGACAGCCCGCGCACGCGGCGCCTCGTCGTCGAGCACGGCGGTTTCGTCTATGACGCCGACAGCTACGCCGACGACCTTCCGTACTGGACGAGCGTCGAAACGCACGACGGCATCAAGCCGCAGCTCGTCGTGCCGTACACGCTCGACACGAACGACATGCGCTTCGCGACGGCGCAGGGCTTCAACAGCGGCGATCAGTTCTACGCCTATCTGCGCGATGCCTTCGACACGTTGTACGAGGAGGGTGATCCGCGCGGCCTGAACGCACCGAAGATGCTGTCGATCGGCCTGCACTGCCGCATCGTCGGACGTCCGGCGCGCACCGCGGCACTCGCACGCTTCCTCGACTACGTCCAGCAGCACGACGACGTCTGGGTTGCGCGCCGGATCGACATCGCGCGTCACTGGATGGCGACCCACCCGCACGATGCACGCGCCGGGTCGCCTTGAGCGTACGCCCGCAATGGACGCGTCGTTGCGAACGTGCCGGCATACGAATTTGCGCCGCGTCCCTGCGTGCTGCTCGTCGCTGGACCGCTGCGGCGCGACTCGCACCCGGCCTTCGTGCCGTCACGGCGGCGAAGCGCGTCGGTGTCGCCGTCGAAGGCTTCGCCGTCCCCCCGTGCCCCACGTGCACGTTCATCTGGTTCGCCTGCATGCGGGAGATGGCCCGCCTCGCCCAATACGTTGACACGGGCAAGCCCGAATGATCGACTGACGGATCAGCGACCGAGCAGCTTGCCGAGGGCCTTGCCGACGTCGTTCGGCAAGCCGAGATCGGGCGCACGTGGCGCTGCCTTGCGGGACGACGAGGACGACGGCGTCGCGGGCGCCGCTGCCTTGCCACTCGACGCGATCGCGCACGGCGAGGCCGATTGCGGGGTTGGCGCGAGCAACGCGCGGCCGATCACGGCAATGCCGCCACCCGTTGCGCCGAGGACGCCGAGCTCGGCGAGCGTCTTCGCCGATTGCTCGGCGTCGATGCCGACGGCCGGCTTGTCGAAACGGCCGCGGATGCGCACGAGGCTCGCCAACTGCGCGAGGTCGACCTTCACGCCCGCCCGGACCTGCGGATGCACGGAAAGGTCGAGCGTCTCGTCGCGGAAGTTCAGCGTGCCGCTCGCCGAAGCCGACAGCTTGGACGTCTCGATCGCGATCGAACGATCGACGTGCGCGATGCCATCGGCAAGCGGCAGGCGGACCACCGCGCAGCGCAACTCGGTGGCCGCATCGACGTTTCCGAGCGGATCGAGCGCGCCGGCGAGCTGCGCCAGAGCCGATTGGCCCTGCCCCGCGGACCGACCGAGCGTCGCCGGTCCCGACACCACGCTGATCGTGCCGCTCATCGTGCTCGCGACCCGATGCGGCGTCGCGCCTTGCCCGCGAATGTCGATGTTCGCACGGACCTTTCCGCCACGAATGTCGCGCCTGATGCCGGCGCTCGCCGCCAGCGCGCCGAGGTCGAGATCCTGCGCGTCGAGCACCAGATGCACACCGGGTGTCTGCGCGTTGCGTCCATCGAACTGCAGCTCGCCCCGCACCGATCCGCCGAGGATCGCACCGGCGCTGAACTTCGCATCGAGATTGGCATCCTTCGACTTGAACTCCGTTCCGAGCCTCGCAACACGCGCTCCGTCGCGCAGCACGAGCTCGCCGATCGCGATCGATCCTTCGCTGTCGACGGCGGCGAACGGCGCGATCGGCAACGGCGCATCGGGAATGATCCACTTGTCACTCGGCGGCGATGCGGGCGCGTTCGTCGCGGTTCCTTTCCGCGCCGCAGTGGCCTCCAGGTCCTTCACCGACAACGACGGCACGTCGAGCTTGACGACGTAACGCGTGTTGCCGCCGTCGTTGACCAGCTTGATCGAGCCCTTCCCGGCGATCGGACCGTAGCCGACATCGAGGTCGTCGAGGCTCGTCGTCGTGCCCGAACGCGCGAGCTTCGTGTCCAGCTTGACCGCCTTTCCGTCGACGTCACCCTTGAGCGCGATCGGCAACGGCCATTGCTGATGCAGCCACTTGTCGGCGGATCCGACGTCACCCGAAAGCGCAACCGCAACGCCATCGACGCTGCCGCGAAAATCGACGGCGATCGGCGCCTGCATGTCACGCGCGTGCATGCCCATTCGCTCGATCGAGGCGGTCGTCACGTTGCCGGTCGCACCATTGCGATACGTGAGCGTTCCGTTTTGAATCTCGAAGTTGCCGATGCCGAAGCTGGAGACGTTTTGGGCGCCACTGCCCTGGGCAGCCGACGCCTTCGACGACGCCGTTTCGAACTCCCAGTTGCCGCGGCCCTTCGCGTCGGTCTCGAGCGACACCTTGGGCTCGATCAGCGTGAACTCGACGACTTCGAAACGCCGCGACAGAAGCGGCAGCAGCGCGATCTGCGCCTCGATCCGCTTCGCGGTGAGCATCTGCGGCGTCTTCGCCCACGACGCGTTGCCAAACGCCACGTTGGACAGCACGATCCGCGGCGTCAGCGAAAGCTTGATGTCGACCGGTCCCTGTATCGTCAGGTCGCGGCCCGTATCCGCCTTGATACGCGCGGCGAGGGGCGCCACGAACCGGTTCGGGTCGACGGTCGCAATCGCGATTGCGACGCCGATCAGAAGCAGTGCGACGAGGCCGGCGACGCTACCGAGAATGATCCAGACAGCGCGGGGCATGCAGTTATTCTAGCCCTTCGGCGCGCGCCGAAACGATGCACACGGATCGGGACGCGCGATCGCCGGCGTCAAGAACACGACGTCGAATCCCGGATGGGCGGCGATCACGCGCCGCGGGAAATCGGCAGCGCGCTCGTCATCGGCGCTCACCTCGATGAAACCGATGCTCATCGTGCCCGCCTTCGCACCGGCGAGACCGGGCGCATGCAGGTAGACGGGTACGCCGAGATCGTCCCGCACGTGGCCGTTTCCCGCAATCAGAACCGCGCCGTCGACCGTTGCGTCGTCGACGAGCGCCTGCGCCATCGCCGCGTCGCGCATGCGCTGACCGAGCACGAGCTTCGGCACGATCGCATCGGGCAGCATGTTGCAATGGCTCTCGACTATCTCGGAACGCAGTTCACCCGCCTGCGCATCGGTCCATCGCGCGGCGCGAAGCCGCGCCTCCAGCCGCGGATGCGCGCGCAGCACCGCATCGAGATCGCCGCTCAACGCGGCGCGCGACAGATTTCCGGCACGAAGCGCCAGACGATGCGCCAGCGCCGCAGCGACGATCGGCTCGTGCAGCGGCCATTGCCAGCCTTTCCGGTCGAGTCGGCCCGCGCTCGCCACCTGCTCGGCGTCCTCGCCCGCGTCCTGCGCGGCGCGAAGCGCCGCGTCGTGGTCGAGGTCGAACTGCTCCATGACGACCGCGGGATGCAGGCCGCGCCGCGCGACGTCGCCGAGCAAGCGCGCGCGAATCGTGTGATGCAGCGGATCGTCGTGAATCTCGCCGAGCAGGCGATAGCGGGCGCGTGCGAGATCGGCGACGAGCGCCGTCTCGTCGACGAAGCGCTTGGCGCGAACGTCGTAGATCAGAGCGCGTTGCGAAGCCTGCCGAACGGGTGCCGGCGACGAACAGGCGCCGAGCGCGAAAGCGAGCAGGACGACGACGCTAACGCAACGACGCGTTGACGCCTCCGAGGCCGGCATTGCCCGGCACGAGGTCCGCATCGGCGAGCGCGTTGAGCGGAACGGCGACCGTTTTCATCGCCGCATGCATGTCGTCGCTCGCCGCATCGACGTACAGAAGTCCGGTGACCACCTCGCCCTTCGCGCGCCGCGATTCGAGATACGCCATCGCCGCCACCTTGTCGGACGCGTCGTAATCGGCATCGAGCTTGCGCAGGCGAATCACGCCGCCGTCGTGCAATACGACATCGCGCACACCGCCTTCCGGATAGTCGGCGGTGATCGCCTCGCGCGTCGGCATGAAATCGAGGCGATTCACCGCGTCGTTGTGGTCGCGCACGTAGTCGTAGCTCTTCGTCGACCCGGTGTGGTTGTTGAACGCAACGCACGGACTGATGACGTCGATGAACGCCGCCCCGCGGTGCGCGACCGCCGCTTTGATCAGCGGCACGAGCTGCGCCTTGTCGCCGGAGAAACCGCGCGCGACGAACGTTGCACCGAGTGCGAGCGCGAGCAACACGAGGTCGATCGCTTCGTCGCTGTTGATCGCGCCGCGCTTGCTCTTGCTGCCCTTGTCGGCGGTCGCCGAGAACTGGCCCTTCGTGAGCCCGTACACGCCGTTGTTCTCGACGATGTAGACCATGTTCACGCCGCGCCGGAGCACGTGGGCGAACTGGCCGAGGCCGATCGACGCCGAGTCGCCGTCGCCCGATACGCCGAGGTAGATCAAGTCACGGTTCGCGAGCGCGGCCCCCGTCAGCACCGACGGCATCCGCCCGTGCACGCTGTTGAAGCCGTGCGAATTGCCGAGAAAATACGTCGGCGTCTTCGACGAACAGCCGATGCCCGAGAGCTTGGCGACGCGATGCGGCGCGATGTCGAGCTCGTAGAACGCCTGGATGATGCCTGCGGAGATCGAATCGTGGCCGCAACCGGCGCAAAGCGTCGAGATTGCGCCCTCGTAATCGCGGCGCGTATAGCCGAGCGCATTCTTCGGCAGCGCCGGATGGTGGAGCTTGGGCTTGGCGAGGTAGGTCATGCCGCGCGGCCTCCGGCCTTGCGGATCGTCAGCGGCTTCACATTGTAAAGTCGTGCCTTCTCGCCGATCTCCCGCGTGATGAAGCGCTCGGTGATCGGCGTGCCGTCGTAGTGCAGCACCGACGTGAGCTTCGCCGGATCGACGCCGCACTCGTTGACGAGCAACATCTTGAGCTGCGCGTCGCGGTTCTGCTCGACGACGAACACGTGCTCGTGCCCGGCGATGAAATCGGCGACCGAATCGTCGAACGGGAACGCGCGCAGACGCATCCGGTCGACGTGCACGTCCTGATGCTCGAGCTCGGCAAGCGCCTCGGCCATTGCCGCGCCCGTCGAGCCGAACCAGATGACCCCCGCCGTCGTCGCCTGCGACGCAGCCGTGACGACCGGCTTCGGCAACAGCGTCTTCGCCGTCTCGAACTTGCGCAGCAGCCGCTGCATGTTGTCGACGTACGCCGGTCCTTCCTCGGTGTAGCGGGCGTAGCGATCCTTCGTCGTGCCGCGCGTGAAATAGCTGCCGCGCGCCGCGTGCGTGCCGGGATACGTGCGATACGGAATGCCGTCGCCGTCGACGTCGAGATAGCGGCCGAAATCGCGGCCGGCGTCGAGATCGCCCGCGCTCATCACCTTGCCGCGATCCATCTTCCGCGTATCGTCCCACGCGAAGGGCTCGCACAGCCAGTCCTGCATGCCGATGTCGAGGTCCATCATCACGAACACCGGTGTCTGCAGGCGGTCGGCCAAGTCGAAGGCGAGCGCGCCGAACTCGAAGCACTCGCCCGGGTCCTCGGGCAGCAGCAGCACGTGCTTCGTGTCGCCGTGCGACGCGTACGCACACGACAGCAGATCGGCCTGCTGCGTGCGCGTCGGCATGCCGGTCGACGGGCTGCCCCGCTGGACGTCGAACAGAACGGCCGGAATTTCGGCGAAGTAGGCGAGGCCCAGGAATTCCTGCATCAGCGATATGCCAGGTCCCGACGTCGCGGTGAACGCGCGCGCGCCGTTCCAGGCGGCCCCGATCACCATGCCGATCGACGCGAGCTCGTCCTCGGCCTGGACGATCGCATAGCGTCGCTCGCCCGTCACCGGGTCGGTGCGGAACTTGCGACACCATTTCGAGAAGCTTTCGGCCAGCGACGACGACGGCGTAATGGGATACCACGCGGCGACCGTCGCACCGCCATAGACGGCACCGAGCGCCGCGGCCGAATTGCCGTCGATGAAGATGCGATCGCCCACCTCGTTGCGCCGGGACACCGACAATCCGATCGGACAGGCGAAGTTCGCCCGCGCGTAATCGCGTCCCATCGCGAGCGCCTTGCGATTCGATTCGAGCAGCGCCTCCTTGCCGCGATACTGCTCGCCGAGCAGCCGCTCGATCTCCGCCGGATCGACGTCGAGCAGCGCCGACAGCGCGCCCAGATAGACGATGTTCTTGAAGAGCTGGCGCTGCCTCGCGTCGCTGTATTCGGCGTTGCAGATCGCGGTCAGCGGCACGCCGAGGAGCGTCACGTCCTCGCGGAACTTCGAGGGCGGCAACGCCTTCGTCGAGTCGTAGAACAGATAGCCGCCGGCCTCGATTTCCGCGACGTCCTTGTCCCACGTCTGCGGGTTCATCGCGACCATCAGATCGACGCCGCCGCGGCGGCCGCGCCAGCCGGCCTCGACGATGCGCACCTCGTACCACGTCGGCAGGCCCTGGATGTTCGATGGAAAGATGTTGCGCGCAGCGACCGGCACGCCCATGCGCAGGATCGAGCGTGCGAAAAGGCCGTTCGCGGACGCCGAGCCGGACCCGTTGACGTTCGCGAACTTGACGACGAAGTCGTTGACGCTGACAAGCGGCTTCACGCGCGCATCCATCTCGAGACCTAATCTGCCGCCAGCGGCGCCGCCACGCGCGGCGGCGGCGGGTGACGCAGCCGATCGTCGGCGTGCGTCATGTCGAGCAGGAATTTCTGCATGTCCCAGGCGCCGGTCGGACAGCGCTCGGCGCAAAGGCCGCAGTGCAGGCACACGTCCTCGTCCTTCACCATCACGCGCCCGGTGCGTACCGCCGCCGACACGTAAAGCGCCTGCTCTGCGTCCTGCGCCGGCGCGGTCAACCGCGTGCGCAGGTCGGATTCGTCGCCGTTCGCCGTGAACGTGATGCAGTCCATCGGACAGATGTCGACGCACGCGTCGCATTCGATGCAGAGCCTGTCGCTGAACACCGTCTGCACGTCACAGTTGAGGCAGCGCTGCGCTTCCGCGTATCCGAGCTTCGCGTCGAAGCCCAGCTCGACCTCGGTGCGGATGTCCTTGAGCGCGATCGTCACGTCGCGGAGCGGCACCCGATAGCGGCGGTCGCTGTGGATCGCGTTGTCGTAGCTCCACTCGTGAATGCCCATCTTCTGCGACATCAGGTTCACGTGCGGCGGCGGCCGATTCGCGAGCGATTCGCCGCGGCAGGAATGGTCGATCGAGATCGCCGCGTCGTGACCATGCGCAACCGCCCAGATGATGTTCTTCGGGCCGAACGCCGCATCGCCGCCGAAGTAGACGCCGGGACGCGTCGACGCCATCGTCGTCCGATCGACGATCGGCATGTTCCACTCGTCGAAGGCAATGCCGATGTCGCGCTCGATCCACGGAAAGGCGTTCTCCTGACCGATCGCGACGAGCACGTCGTCGCAGGCAAAATGCACGGCGGGCTCGCCGGTCGGCACCAGCTGCCGCCGCCCGCGCTCGTCGCGCCGCGCGGCGACCTTCTCGAACGTCACGCCGGTCAGGCGTCCGGCGTCATGCGTGAACGCGAGCGGCACGAGGTAGTTGTGGATCGGAATTCCCTCGTGCATCGCGTCTTCCTTTTCCCACGGCGACGCCTTCATCTCGTCGAAGCCCGAGCGTACGACGACCTGCACGTCGTCGCCGCCGAGGCGGCGTGAACTGCGGCAGCAATCCATCGCCGTGTTGCCGCCGCCGAGCACGACGACACGCTTGCCGATCGACGCCGTATGTCCGAACGACACCGACGACAGCCAGTCGATGCCGATATGGATGTTCGCGGCCGCCTCGCGGCGTCCCGGAATGTCGAGGTCGCGTCCGCGCGGTGCGCCGCTGCCGACGAACACCGCGTCGAAGCGCTCCGGCGCCTCCGGCGCAAGCAGTGCCGCCAGCGATTCGACGCGCACGCCGCTGCGGAACTCGATGCCGAGGTCGAGCACGTAGCCCACCTCCTCGTCGATCACGCGATCGGGGAGGCGGAATTTCGGAATCTGCGTGCGCATCATGCCGCCGGCCTGCGTGTCGCCATCGAACACGATGCACTCGTAGCCAAGCGGCGCGAGATCGCGGGCGACGGTGAGCGACGCGGGACCCGCACCGATCAGTGCGACACGCTTGCCGTTGCGCTTCGCGGCGGGCTGCGGCAGGCGCGGCCGCACGTCGTCCTTGAGATCCGCCGCCACGCGCTTCAGGCGGCAGATCGCGACCGGCTCGGGCTTCGATTCGTTGCGGCGCAGCTCGGGCGATCCGGCCTCGACGCGGCCGCGGCGGCATGCGGGCTCGCACGGCCGGTCGCACGTGCGCCCGAGGATGCCGGGGAACACGTTCGACTTCCAGTTGACCATGTAGGCGTCGCCATAGCGGCCCGCCGCGATCAACCGGATGTATTCGGGAACCGGGGTGTGGGCCGGACATGCCCACTGACAATCGACGACCTTGTGGAAATAGTCGGGATGCCGGATGTCCGTCGGATTCAATCGCGCTCCTGGTTGCTGTCGCCACGATGCTACGCCTGCGGCGGGAGCAAGAAAAGGACCGCCAGTGCAAGCGCTTGAAAGCGGAAGACAATTTGCAACAGAGGTACAACTGGCGTCCGATCGGTGATCGGCCGTTGGGGCTAGAATGACCTTTTGCGCCGTTGCAATGAACGCCCCCGAAAGTCCTCCTCTCCGGCTGACTAGGTTCTCGCACGGCGGCGGTTGCGGCTGCAAGCTCGCGCCCGCCACGCTTTCGCAGATCCTTCGCGGCGTCGGCCGCGCGGTAGTGCCCGAAGCGCTGCTGGTCGGCATCGAAACGGCGGACGACGGGGCCGTCTACCGGCTGAACGACCACCAGGCGATCGTTGCGACGACCGACTTCTTCATGCCGATCGTCGACGATCCGTTCGACTTCGGCGCGATCGCAGCGACGAACGCGATCTCCGATGTCTATGCGATGGGCGCGACGCCGCTTTTCGCGCTCGCGATCGTCGGCATGCCGATCGACGCGTTGCCGGCCGACGTCATCGGACGCATCCTCGAAGGCGGCCAGTCGATCTGCGCACGCGCCGGCATTCCGGTGGCCGGCGGCCATACGATCGATTCGGTCGAGCCCATCTACGGGCTCGTCGCGATCGGCGTCGTCGATCCGCGTCGCCTGAAGCGCAATGCGACTGCGCGCGACGCTGACGTGATCGTGCTCGGCAAGCCGCTCGGTGTCGGCATCTACAGTGCCGCGCTCAAGCGCGAGGCGCTGTCGAAGGAACACTACGCGGCGATGCTCGCGAGCACGACGATGCTCAACACGCCCGGCATTGCGCTCGGGCAACTCGCGCGCGTGCATGCGCTGACCGACGTGACCGGCTTCGGACTGCTCGGTCATCTGCTCGAGATGTGCCGGGGTGCGAATCTCGGCGCCGAACTCGCGTTCGACGACATTCCGCTGCATCCGGGCGTGCACGCGCTCGCCGCGGAAGGATTCGTGACGGGCGCGTCGCGGCGCAATTTCGACTCGTATGGCGAGGATGTCGAATCGATGCCGCGCATCGGCGTGGCGGAGCGCGCGTTGCTGACCGATCCGCAGACGTCGGGCGGCCTGCTCGTCGCCTGTGCGCCCGACGCGGTCGACCAGGTGCTCGCGGTCTTCCACCGCGAAGGCTTTGCGTCCGCGACGCCGATCGGACGCTTCGTCGCCGGCGCGCCGAAGGTGATCGTGCGCTGATGCCGACGGCGCCTTCGAACGTGGCGCTGGCCGACGAGGCGCCGCTGCCGCTGTGGCGCCGCTATCGCGACGTCCGTTCGCGCACGCAATCGCTGGCCGCACCGCTGTCCGCCGAGGATTGCGCGCTGCAGTCGATGCCGGACGCGAGCCCGGTCAAATGGCATCTCGCGCACACGACGTGGTTCTTCGAGACGTTCGTCGTCGCGCCGCGTCGGCCTTCCTACCGGCTGTTCGATCCGGCGTTTCGGGTCCTCTTCAATTCGTACTACAACGGCATCGGCGAGCAGCATCCGCGGCCCGAGCGCGGCATGCTGTCGCGGCCGCCGCTCGACGCCGTGCTTGCATATCGGGCACATATCGACGGCGCGATGCGCGAATCCTGCGCTCACGCGCGAAGTGACGCGGCACTTGCCTCGCTGATCGAACTCGGCCTCGCGCACGAGGAGCAGCACCAGGAGCTGATCCTCACCGACGTGCTGCACCTGCTGTCGCGCAATCCGCTCGCACCCGCGTACGATCCGGCGTGCGCATTGCCGCCGCGGCCGGCGACGGCCTTGCGCTGGATTCGCTATCGCGCCGGTCTTGCGAACGTCGGCCACGCGGGCGACGGCTTCGCGTTCGACAACGAGATGCCGCGCCACCGCGTATGGCTCGAGTCGTTCGCGCTCGCATCGCACGCGGTGACGAATGCCGAGTACGCTGCGTTCGTCGACGACGACGGTTATCGGCGCCCCGAACTCTGGCTATCGCTCGGCTGGGAAGCTGCCACCCGGCGCGATTGGCGCGCGCCCCTGTACTGGACGCGCGACGGCGACCGCTGGCGATCGTTCACGCTCCATGGCATCGCCGACCTCGATCCGCATTCGCCGGTCACCCACGTGAGCTACTTCGAAGCGGATGCCTACGCGCGCTGGGCCGGCGCACGCCTGCCGACCGAATTCGAATGGGAAGCCGTCGCGGCGCGCGGCGAAGGCCGGGCGCAGGCCGCCTGGAGCGAAGACGGCGCCGCCACCTTCGCGCACGGCGACGTGTGGGAATGGACGTCGTCGAGCTACGCGCCCTACCCGGGCTTTCGCGCAGCCCGGGGCGCGATCGGCGAGTACAACGGCAAGTTCATGTGCGGCCAGTACGTGCTGCGCGGCGGCTCGTCGGCGACGCCGCCTGGCCACGCACGCGTCACTTACCGGAATTTCTTCCCCCCGGACGCGCGCTGGCAATTCAGTGGGGTGCGCCTCGCGCGCGATCACGCGCCCTATCACGCGCCATAGTAGACGGCGAAATCGCCCGCGTCGTCCTGCCAGCACTGCACGTGCGCGAATCCCGCGCGTTCGAGCATCGCGCTGAATTCCTCCGGCGCGTACTTGTACGAACTCTCGGTATGAATCCGCTCGCCGGCCGCGAACGTCCGTGCGATGCCGTCGACGACGATCGTCTGCGCCGTTCGCGCTTCGAGGTGCATTTCGATTCGCGAATCGCGCTCGTTGTAGAACGCGACGTGCGCGAACGCATCGGGCGCGAAGCACGTCCCGAGAACGCGATTCACGTGCGCCAGCGCGTTGCGGTTGAACGCGGCCGTCACGCCGGCCGCATCGTCGTAGGCAGCCTCGAGGCGCGCGCGATCCTTCTTCGTATCGACGCCGATCAACAGGCCGCTTCCGTCGTGACGGCAATGCCGCCGGATCGCGTGCAGAAAGCGCGCGGCTTCCATTGGTGTGAAATTGCCGATCGACGAGCCGGGATAGAAGAACGTCGTCGCGTCCCCGGCGAGGTCGCGCGAAAGATCGAGACCGTGGGTGAAATCGGTGAGCACGCCGCAGACGTCGATCGCCGGATACGTCGACGCGAGACGCGCCAACGCCGGCACGAGCGCATCCGGCGCGATGTCGACGCCGACGTAGCGCCACGGCGCGACGAACGGGAACCATTGCACCGCCTTCGCGCAGTCGCCGGCGCCGAGATCGACGAATTCCCTGTCGCTGCCCGCGGCTGCGGCGATCTCCTCGCGGTAGCGGGCGAAGATCGCCGCTTCGATGCGCGTCGGATAGTACTCGGGCAGTTCACAGATCGCGTCGAAGAGTTGCACGCCGCGCGCATCGTAGAAATACTTGGGCGCAATCGATGCAGGTGCCGACCGCAATCCCGCAACGAGCGCGCGACGCTCGGCGGCGCCATTGTCGATCCGGCGCTCGCTGATTCTTTCCGCCGCGAAACCCGTTTCGCCCGGACGCTCGCGTCGTGTAACGTTTACCGACATGGAGTCGTACGACTTGCATCGGGCCGATCGGTTCGTCATGGTTTCGCCATTGTGCGCGCACGCTGGTACACGTCGGCACGTCGCTTGCGAGGAACGTGCCATGCTTCGCATCGCCGTCGCCCTGTTGATCGCCCTCGGCTTTGCTGCGCCGCTGCAGGCGCAGGTCGATCCGTTCCGGCGCGATCTCGTCGAAATCGGCTACGACCAGCCGTTGCAGGGCCATGCGCCGGTCGGCGCCTACGTCTTCTACTACCTGAGCCGTCCGCAGTTCGGCGATGCCGACCATGCGCTGCGCATCGCGCTGTCCCCGGTCTATGTCGACGGCGAGTGGGCGGTGCGGCACGTGTTCGACGCCGATACGGACGTCGGCATCGGCGTGCACGGTGGCGGCTTCGCCGATGACTACGACGAGATCCGCCATGGCCGGTGGGTGCGCGAGCAGTCGTTCACCGGCCACGACGGCGGCATCGACGCGAGCCTCTACCACCTGTTCAACCCGGGTCAACGCGTGCCGCTCAACGCGATCCTGCAGGGCGGGTTCCGCTACGTCGCGTTCGAGCGCGACGGCCGCAATCCGCCGGACTTCCGCATTCCCGAGGACCAGCCGATCGCGCGCCTGCGTGCGGGGCTTCGCTTCGGTGGCATCGAGCCGGTGCTCGCGCCCGACATGGCGGCCGAGTTGTCGCTCTGGTACGAAGGCGAGGCACGTTTCGACCCGGGCCCGTACGGTTTCGACGGCGACCGCCGCGTGCAATCGCGGGTACAGCGATTCTGGGCGCGCGGGCTTTTCGTCTATACGCTGCCGCAATCGCTGCAGCGCTTCTCGGTCGACGTGACCGGCGGCGCATCGGTGCATCCCGATCGTCTCGGCGCGTGGCGGATCGGCGGCGTGCTGCCGCTCGACAACGAGTTCCCGCTGCGCGTGCCCGGCTACTACGAAGGCGAATTCTCGGCGTGCAACTTCCTTCTCGTCGGCGCCGACTATTCGGTGCCGTTCGATCCTGCGCAACGCTGGCGCGCAGGCATCGGCGCCGCGGCCGCACGGATCGATTACACGCCGGGGCTCGCAGAGCCGCATCGCTGGATCAGCGGCGTCAGCGCATCGATCGGCTATGCGCCCGCGACGAAGGCCTGGAAGGCGTCGCTCGTCTACGGACACGGATTCGACGCCATCCGCGACGGGCATCGCGGGGCCGACACCGTCACTGTTCTGGCGGAATTCGATCTCGAGCGGATGGGGTACCTGCGCTCGGACGCGACATCGGCACGGCCTGCTGATTGATCCCGATCGGGCGCCGGCGCACGCGCGGTAGCTAAATCGCGTGCCGGCGCACGCGCGATAGCTAAATCGCGTGCCGGCGCACGTGCGATGCGGAAAGGCGTGCTACCGCTTGCCCGCTCTGCGGCGCACGGGCTCGGCCGGCTCCTCGGATACGACCTTCCGCGCGGGCTTGCGACGCGGGCTTGCGGCCTGCGCCGGCACCGCTTCGGTTGCGCGCTGCGCGGAGCGCTTCGCAAGCGTCTTGTCGAGGCTCGCGCGAAGCGCTTCCATCAGGTCGATCACCTGCGCGCCCGGCTCCTGCACGCTCGGCGAAATCGAGATCTGCTCGCCGTCGACCTTCTTCTGCACGGCGGCCTCGATGCGCTTGCGCACGTCGTCCTCGTATTGCGTCGGGTCGAACTGGTCGGCCGAGATCTGCGCGATCAGCTGCTTCGCAAGCGCCAGCTCGCCGTCGCGGACGGCGGTCGTCTCGATCGGAATGTCGGCGATCGTCCGCACCTCGAGCGCATAGAGCAGTTGCTGCATCACGAGGCCGCCGGGAATCGCGCGCAGCTGGACGATGTACTGCTTTCCGCGCGCCGCGTAGCGCCCGACCGCGGTCTTCCCGGTCTGCCGCATGCTTTCGGCCAGCAGTGCATACGGCTTGGCGCCGCCCTTGTCCGGGCCGAGGAAGTACGCCTTGTCGTAGTAGAGCGGATCGATCGACGACGCGGGCACGAATTCGTTGATCTCGATCGTCTGCGTGCCCTTCTCCTCGAGTTCCTTGAGCTCGTCGGGCGTAAACGTGACGTACTGGTCCTTCACGAATTCGTAGCCCTTCACCATGTCGCTGCGCTCGACGACGACGCCTTCGCGCGCGCAGAGGTATTGCTGGCGAAGCCGCGAGCCGCAATCGCGGTGCAGCAGGTTGAACGACACCCCGGCCTGCGCCTGGGTCGCCGTATAGAGCTTGACCGGAATCGACACCATGCCGAAGCTGATCGTAAGCGATGCCAACGCCCGAGCCGCCATGACGTCCTCGCAGGACAAAAAGGGCGGTAAAGACCGCCCGATCCGGTCATCCTGCCAAATCGCGGCAAAAGGTTCAACCCAACGGACCACCGCCGGGGTAGGCTGGCCCGCCGCTGTCGCCGATTTGCCTCGGTCCCCCCTCAGGGAATCCGCGAATCCCCTCGGGGCATCCGCGAAGGCCGGCCGCGAATGGCGATCCGGTACGCGCAAAGCGCGGCGAGCGCGGCGAGCGCGAGCGCATAGAGCGCGAGACGCCGCGTTTCGTCGAGCGTGAACAGCAGCGTCACGGCGACCGGCGCGAACGCCTTCAGGATGAATTGCGGCTGCGCGAGACGGCCGAGCAGCGTCCCGTAGTTGCGCGATCCGAACAACACGCCGGGCACCGTGCCGCGGACGATCGTCATCACGCCGTTGCTCCAGCCGTAGAGGAGCGCGAACGCCAGCGCGACGATCCATACGCCGCGCACGAGGCATAGCACGACCAGCGCCGTCGCGAGCAGCGTGAAGGCCAGCATGCCGACCGTGAGCGGCGACCAGCGGCTCGCGAATGCGAACTCCATCACCCGCCCCGCGACCTGCATCGGACCGATCAGCGCGCCGACGAGCACCGCGTCGCGGGCGGCCAGCCCACCGGACGCGAGCAGCACGACGAGATGCGCCGACACCGCCCCGGCGAGGAACGCGGCGATCGCGAACGCCGTTGCGAGCCACGCGAACGTGTCCGGCTTCGCGACGATATCGCCGCCCCCGCCCGCTGTCGGCTGCGCGACCGCGCGGTGCGATGCGCCGGGAACGAACACCAGGTGCAGCGGCAGGCAGACGAGCGCGTTCAGCGCCGCATGCACGCCGAACGCAAAGCGCCAGCCCTGCGCCTCGAGCAGATATTGCGAGAGCGGCCAGAAGACGGTGCTCGCGAAACCACCGAACAGCGTCAGCGCGGTGACCATGCGGCGATACGACGCGCCGGACACGCGAAAGAGCGTCGCGAACGCCGGATCGTAGAGGCACGCGGCCATTGCGACGCCGGCGACGAGCCAGCCGGCGAGCATCATGATGCCGTTCACCGACGTCGCAAGCAGCGCGCACGCGAGCGCGCCAAGCACCGAGCCGCCCGCGAGCACACCGCGTCCGCCGTGCCGGTCGATTCGCCGTCCGACCCACGGCGACGCGACGCCGGACAGGAAGAGTCCCGCCGTGAAGCTGCCGTAGAGCATCACGTCGCTCACGCGAAGCTCGCGCGCCATCGGCGGACCGAGCACGGCGATCGTGTAGAAGAGCGTGCCCCACGAGATGATCTGCCCTATGCCGAGGGCGACGACGAGCCGTCCCAGCGTCGGGCGATGTTCGCTCGATGTTCGCGGTTGCTCTTTCTCTCCGCCTGCGGGGAGAGGGTCGGGGTGCGGGGTCGGCTTCGCGTCGTTCACAGCGTCAGCAGATCGGCCAGCGCCACCGCCACCACGGCCGTTGCGCGATGCAAATCCGACAGCACGAGGCGCTCGTCGGCGCGATGGCCATTCGCCTCGGCGAGCGTGCGCGGTCCCGCACCGTAGAGGACGGTCGGCACGCGGGCCGCGGCGTAGTGACGCGCGTCGGTGTAGATCGGCACGCCGCTTTGCGGCAGGTCGCCGCCGAAGAGCCGCTGCGATGCGCGCGAAAGCGCATCGATCAGCGGCGCCTGAGCGGGATCGGGCGCGAGGGGCCGCGCGAGCAGCACGCGCCGCACGCGCACCTGCGTGCCCGGCCATTGCCGCGCGTACCCGTCGATCGCCTCGCGCAGTGTCGCTTCGACGACCTCCGGGCTCTCTTCGGGGACGATCCGGCGGTCGAGCCTGAAGCGTACGTTGTCGGGCACGACGTTCGTGTTGATGCCGCCGTCGATCAGCCCGACGACGAGCGTCGGATGCCTGATGCCGGGAATCGCCGAGCGCACGTCGACATAGGTACGGCGCAGCGCGTAGAGATCGGTGAGCAACCCGTTCGCCGCCTCGAGCGCGTCGATGCCACGCTCGGGCTCCGCCGCATGTCCCGAGCGGCCTCGCACCTCGACCTCCAGGTGCAGACAGCCGTTATGAGCGGTCGTGACCGCATGAGCGAAGCCCGCGCTGATCGCGTAATCGGGCTTGGTCAACCCGTTCGCGAGGAGCCATGCCGGGCCGAGCGTGCCGCCCGCTTCCTCGTCGTACGTGAAATGCAGCTCGACGCTGCCGTGCAGGTTTGCGTCCTGCGACGCGGCGTGCTGCAGCGCGCGAAGCGCGAACGCGTAGGTCGCGAAATCGGACTTCGATACGGCAACGCCGCGTCCATACATGATGCCGTCGCGCACCTGGGCGCCGTACGGGTCGACGCTCCAATGCTCGCCGGGCGGCACGACGTCGCCGTGCGCGTTCAGCGCGATCGTCGGCCCATCGCCGTTGCCGAACCTGCCGCGCACGATCAGGTTCGTGCACGACACCATGCCGTGCGCGCGTACGTCGTCGTCCGGCACGCGGTGACGCTCGACGTCGAGCCCGATCGCCTCGAGCAGCGCGGCCGCCTTCGCCGCGTGCGGTGCGCAATCGCCCGGCGGATTGTCGGACGGCGTACGAACGAGCTCCGCGAGAAACGCTTCCGCTTCCCGGCGATGTGCGGCGAGCCAGCTCAGCAATCCGTCGTGCGGGGCCGGCATCCCGGTTCACCGGATCAGCGGTTGCGAAACTGCGGCTTGCGCTTCTCGACGAACGCGCGCATGCCTTCCTTCTGGTCGTCGAGCGCGAACGTCGAATGGAATTCGCGGCGCTCGAAGGCGAGGCCCTCGGTCAGCGACGATTCGAACGCGCGATTGATCGCTTCCTTGATCTTCATGACGACCGGCAGCGAGAACGATCCGATCTTCGCCGCCGTTGCGATCGCCTCGCGCTCGAGATCGGCGGCGGCGACGACGCGCGCAACGAGTCCCGCGCGCTCGGCTTCGTCGGCGGCGATCATCCGGCCCGTCAGGCACCATTCCATTGCCTTCGCCTTGCCGACCGCGCGGGGCAGGCGCTGCGTCCCGCCGAAGCCCGGCATCGTGCCGATCGTGATTTCGGGCTGACCGAACCGCGCGCTGTCGGCCGCGATGATGATGTCGCACGCCATCGCGAGCTCGCAGCCGCCGCCGAGCGCGTAGCCCGCCACCGCGGCGATCACCGGCTTGCGCACGCGGCGGATGCCTTCCCATTCGGCGGTGATGTAGTCGTCGCCGTAGACCTTCGCGTAATCCCATTCGGCCATCGCGCCGATGTCGGCGCCGGCGGCGAACGCCTTCTCGTTGCCGGTGATCACCATGCAGCCGATCGCCGGATCGGCATCGAAGGCGAAAAGGGCGTCGCAGATCTCGCGCGCGACGTCGTTGTTGAGCGCATTCATCCGTTGCGGACGGTTGATGCGGATGAGACCGACGCGCTCGCGGGTCTCGAGCAGCAGGTGTTCGGACATGGCTCTGATCTCGCTTCTTGCGAAGGTGCGTTTCGCAAAGCGTGCCGCAGCGTCGGAAATGCACCTTCGGCACCGGCGCTGCCTGAAGCATAATAACGAATCGGAAATGGCTGGCAACGCGACGGGGACGACACGATGAACAAGGTTTACGCGAATGCGAAGGACGCACTTTCGGGACTGCTCCATGACGACATGACGATCGCCGCCGGCGGCTTCGGCCTGTGCGGCATTCCGGAAAAGCTGATCCAGGCGGTCGTCGACAGCGACGTCAAGGGATTGACGATCGTCGGGAACAATGCCGGCGTCGACGACTTCGGCATGGGCCTGCTGCTGAAGGGCCGGCAGGTGAAGAAGGTGATCGCCTCGTACGTCGGCGAAAACAAGGAGTTCGAACGCCAGGTGCTGGCGGGCGAGCTCGACCTGCAACTGACGCCGCAGGGAACGCTCGCCGAGAAGATCCGCGCCGGCGGCGCCGGCATTCCCGGCTTCTACACGCCGACCGCCGCGGGAACGCTGCTCGCCGAAGGCAAGGAAACGAAGACTTTCGACGGACGCGAGTACGTGCTCGAGCCGTGCATCCGGTCGGAGCTGTCGATCGTCAAGGCGTGGAAGGGCGACAAGGCCGGCAACCTCGTCTATCGCGAGACGGCGCGCAACTTCAATCCGATGATCGCGACCTGCGGCAAGGTCACCGTCGCCGAGGTCGAGGAGCTCGTCGAGGTCGGCGAGCTCGATCCGAACACGATCCATACGCCCGGCATTTACGTCGACCGGATCGTCGAAGGGACGAAATACGAGAAGCGCGTCGAATTCCGCACCGTCGCCGGCAGCGCCGGCAGGAAGGACTCGCCGATTCGCGAGCGGATGGCGCAGCGGGCGGCGCGCGAACTGCGCGATGGCTACTACGTCAACCTGGGCATCGGGATCCCGACGCTGGTCGGGAACTTCATTCCGAAGGGCATCAACGTCACGCTGCAATCGGAGAACGGACTGCTCGGCATCGGCCCGTTCCCTGCCCCTGACGACGTCGATCCCGACCTGATCAACGCCGGCAAGCAGACGATCACGACGATTCCCGGCAGCAGCTTCTTCTCCTCGGCCGATTCGTTCGCGATGATCCGGGGCGGCCATATCGACCTGTCGATCCTCGGCGCGCTCGAAGTGGCGCGCAACGGCGACCTCGCGAACTGGATGGTGCCGGGCAAGATGGTCAAGGGACCCGGGGGCGCGATGGATCTCGTGTCCGGCGTCAAGCGCGTGATCGTGCTGATGGAGCACACGGCGCGCGACGGCAGCCCGAAGATCCTCGAGCGCTGCACGCTGCCGATCACCGGCCGGGGCGTCGTCGACATGATCATCACCGACCTTTGCGTGTTCGACGTGAAGCCCGACGGACAGGGCCTCGTGCTGCGCGAACTGCACGAAGGCGTGACGCTCGACGACGTCAAGGCGAAGACCGGCTGCCCGTTCGAGGTCGCGCTGCAGCGATAGATGACCGGCGAGAACGCAAATGCGCGTCGCCATCCTCGACGACTATCACGATACGCTGCGCACGCTCGACGCGTTTCGCAAGCTCGCCGGTCACGACGTCACGATCTTCAACGATCACGTGCAGGACGTCGACGCGCTCGCGGCGCGCCTGGCCGATGTAGAGGCGCTCGTGCTGATCCGCGAGCGTACGCAGATCCGCGCGCCGCTGCTCGGGCGGCTGCCGAAGCTGCGCCTGATCAGTCAGCGCAGCGTCTATCCGCATATCGATATCGACGCGTGCACGCGGCTCGGCATCGTCGTTTCGTCGAGCATGCATTCCGACACGCCGTCGTACGCGGCGGCGGAGCTCACCTGGGGCCTCGTGCTCGCCGCGATGCGCGCGATCCCGCAGCAGATGAACGCACTGAAAGCCGGCAAGTGGCAGATCGGCGTCGGCCATACCGTGCGCGGCAAGACGCTCGGCGTGTACGGCTACGGCCGCATCGGCGCGGTCGTCGCGGGTTACGGCAGGGCGTTCGGCTGCAACGTCCTCGTATGGGCGCGCGAAGCGTCGCGCGAACGTGCGCGGACGGACGGTTACGCGGTTGCCGCAAGCAACGAAGCCTTCTTCGCCGAAGCCGACATCGTCACGCTGCACATGCGGCTCGTCGCGGCAACGCGCGGCATCGTGACGGGCGACGATCTCGCGCGAATGAAGCCGACGGCGCTCCTCGTCAATACGAGCCGCGCGGGTCTGATCGCACCGGGCGCGCTCGTCGATGCGCTGCGCAATGGCCGTCCGGGCATGGCCGCCGTCGACGTCTTCGAAACCGAGCCGCTCACCGACATGCACGATGCGCTGCTCGCGCTGCCGAACGTCGTCGCCACGCCGCACATCGGCTACGTGACGCGCGACGAATACCAAGTGCAGTTCGCGGATATCTTCGACCAGATCGTCGCGTACGCGGCCGGCACGCCGACCAACGTCGTCAATCCTGCCGTGCTGGACCACGCTCGGCGCGCCGACTGATCGGGTCTCGATCCACGCGACGACAAGGCTAGACCGGCACCGTTCGTCTCGCGAGGTCGCCGGCGTTCGGCGATTCGTCGAGATCCCAGCACGCGGCAACCAGTTCGTCGGCGCGCTGCGCGCCGAGGATTTCGTCGCACAGCCCGTGCAGCTTGCGCTCGAGATCGACATCGGTCATCGGATGGTCGAGGCTGCCGATCGCGTGCTCGACGCGCTTCGTCAGCGTGCGCCCGTCGCGGAGCACGATCGTCACCACCGCCTGGTCCTCCGCGAGCGATGGATCCACCGCCGCGTTCACACGGTTTCGCAGCGCGACGACCTCGGCATCGCGAACCCGAGCATCGGAGAACTGCGCGACGCCGCCGGCGCCGTCGACGATCGCGACCGCGGCGCAATGGAACACGCTGAACTTGCCCTCGAGGCCCACCTTCGGCTCGCGCTTTCCGGTGAGCTCGAGCACGAGCGGATGCACGCCGAGCCCGATCGCCGCGATGTCCTCGGTACGCAAGCGGTGCTCCTGCTTCAGCGCGATGCACCCGTCGATCGTCGGATGGACGACGATGCCGCAGGCGAACGGCTTGTAGGTGTTGCGCGAGAGCTCCCATCGCCCGCCGAGCTCGTCCGTGATCTCCGCATAATTGCGCTCGGTGGCGAGAACGTTCGCGAACGCGCGCCGGCCTTCGATGCCATGCTCGGAGCTCGTGAAATCGCGCTGCGCGAGCAGTGCCGCCGTGAGTCCGCTCTTCGCCGCCCAGCCGACGTGCAGCGGCTTGCACATCGAGCCGAACATCTCGCGCAGGCCGCAGGCGGTGGTGGCGGCGATGCCCAGCGCCCAGACCAGTTGCTCTTCGGTGAGCCCCAGCATGCGGCCGCAGGCGGCGGCCGCGCCGAAGACGCCGGTCGTGCCGGTGATGTGCCAGCCAACGTCGTAATGCGATGGATAGACGGCATTGCCGATGCGGCATTCGACATCGACGCCGATCGCGAGCGCATGCAGGAAATCCGCGCCGGAACACGGCTTGAATTCCGACAGCGCAAGCAGCGCGGACGCCACGGGGCCGGCCGGATGGATGACCGTGCGCAAATGGGTATCGTCGAAGTCGAACGTGTGCGACGACGTGCCGTTGGTCAGCGCCGCATTCAGGATGTCGATTCGCTCGCTGCGCCCGAGGATCGACGCTTGCGCAGGACCCGCGAACGGCAGCAACGCCGCGAGTTCACGCTCGACGGTGGCGTGAGCCGAGGCGCCGACCGCGCAGCCGATCCAGTTCAGCACGGCGCGCTTCGCCTCGTGGCGGACCGCCGTGGGCAAGTCGCGTGCGCGGGCTTCGCGCGCAAAGCGGGCGAGCGCGCGTGTCGGCGCAATGGCTGCGGAGGGTTCCAAGGCTCGGTTTGGCTGGCGGGGACGAGCGGATCATCGTAGGGTTGCATGAGCGGTTCGTCAACGGCGCCCCGCTTCTTCGCGAGCGCGACATCGCCGAGCGCACCGTCATGATCGCGCGGCATCGTGCGGCGAGCGAAGCGCGGGCGGTTGAAGCGCGCGCCGCTCCGTGCAACCATGCGCCACCGCCTGTGTTGCGATAACCATGGCCACACTGGAAGTCGTCAAGCTGACAAAGCGCTATCAGGACGTCGTTTCGGTCGACGGGATCGACCTCACCGTCAGGGCCGGCGAGTTTCTTTGTCTGCTCGGGCCGTCGGGATGCGGCAAGACGACGACGCTGCGCATGATTGCCGGCCTCGTTACGCCCGATGAGGGCGAGATCCGGGTCGACGGCAAGGTGATCTCGTCCACGCGCGCGGTGGTGCCGCCCGAGCGGCGCGGCATGAGCATGATCTTCCAGAGCTATGCCGTCTGGCCGCACATGACGGTCCGCGAGAACGTTGGTTACGGGCTGAAAGCGAAAGCGCTGCCGGCCGAGGAGAAGCGCAACCGTACCGACGCGTTGCTCGCGGCGACGAAGCTCGACGGACTGGCCGAGCGCTATCCGGCCGAGATATCCGGCGGCCAGCAGCAACGCGTCGCGCTGGCGCGCGCGCTCGCGCCCAAGCCCGACATCCTGCTTCTCGACGAGCCGCTCTCCAATCTCGATGCCAACCTGCGCGGCGAGATGCGCTTCGAGATCCGCCGCCTGCATCAGGAGTTCAGGTACACGTCGGTGTACGTGACGCACGACCAGGTCGAGGCGATGACGATGGCCGACCGCATCGTCGTGATGAACGCAGGGCGCATCGAACAGGTCGGCACGCCGAAGGAGGTTTACGACGCCCCGAACAGCGCCTTCGTCGCCCGCTTCATCGGCGGCAGCAACGTGTTGAAGGCGCGGCATCTCGGCGCAAGGGCCGTCGAGTTGGCGGGACATCCACTGGAAATCGGCAGCGGCGATTTCACCGGCGAGGGTAACGACATGGCGATCTGCGTGAAGACGCACGACCTCGAGCTGCTGCCGTCAATGCCCACGAGTGACTCTGCCAACAACGTCCTGCCCGGCGTCGTGCGCAGCCAGGCGTATCTCGGCAGCCATCGCGACTACATCGTCGACGTCGGCCAGGACGTGCAGATCGGCGCGCCGGCCGACTTCGATCTGACTCCCGGGTCGCAGGTGGGCGTCCGTTTTCCGTCCGCACGCTGTCGCGGCCTTGCGCGCTAGCGGAGGCGAGCCAGCCATTGCGAATGCAGGTCCTGCGCATTCGCGCGTTTCACAGGAACAAATCAACCAGGAGGAAACGATGCTGCCTTGGATGCGTTGCGCCGCGCTGGCGCTGGTGCTTGGTCTTGCGGGTCCCGTCTTCGCCCAGGAATCGACGCAGGCGCTGGTCGATGCCGCGAAGAAGGAAGGCAAGGTCGTCTGGTACACGTCGGTCGACGTCAAGGTCGCCGAGGCGGTCGCGCAGGCGTTCCGCGGCGCGTATCCGGGGATCGACGTGGAAGTCGAGCGCACGGGCTCCGAACGCGTGCTGCAGCGGATCAACCAGGAGTACCAATCCAACATCCACAACGTCGATGTCGCGAACAGCTCGGATGCGTCGCACTTCCTGTTCTGGAAGCAGCAGAAGTGGCTTGCCCCGTACACGCCGCCCGACGTGAAGAAGTTCCCGGCGCAATACCGCGATCCCGACGGCTATTACGCGACGTGGCGCTCGACGCTGGCCGTCATGGGCTACAACACGAAGATCGTCGACGCCAAGGATGCGCCGACGAGCTATGCCGATCTCCTCGACCCGAAATGGAAGGGCAAGCTTTGCAACGCGCATCCGGGCTACAGCGGCACCGCGCTCACCGGAATCTTCGCGATTGCGAAGGTGATGGGCTGGGATTACCTGGAAAAGCTCTCGAAGCAGAACGTGCAGCAACTGCAGTCGACGACGGCCACGCCGAAGAGCATCGCAAGCGGCGAGCGCGCGGTCATGGTGGTCGGCAACGAGTACAACATGTTCATCGAGATCGACGCGAAGAGCCCGGTGAAGATCATCTATCCGAAGGAGGGCACGCCGTTCGTGACGTCGCCGAGCGCGATCTTCGCGCAAGCGCCGCATCCGAACGCCGCGCGGCTATTCGAGAACTTCATCTTCACCGCGAAGGTGCAGCAACTGATCGTCGACAAGGGCGGCCTACGGTCGGTCCATCCCGACGTGAAGGAGCCGGCGGATCGCACGCCGCTCGCGAAGATCAAGCTGCTGCCCGACGATCCGGCTGCGATGCTTCCGCAGATTGCCGAGATCAAGAAGAAGTACTCGGCGCTTTTCGGTAGCTGAGGCGAGACGGCACGCGTCGCATCGCCGTTCTCCGTCGGGTTGCCGCCTTGAACACGCCGGCCCTGCCCGCGCCGCTGGCCGTCCCGCGCCACAGCGCGTTCGACTGGACGGTGTCGGTCTCGTTTGCCTTTGTCGCGCTGCTCGCGCTGCTGGTGCTGCTGCCGATCGGCTGGCTCGCGGTGTCCAGCGTGCGCGGCAGCGCGGGCGAGTTCACGCTTGCGCACTACGTGCAGTTCACAACCGACCGATCGTTCCTGAAGCCGTTCGTCACGACGCTCTGGACCTCGGTCGCGGTCGGCGTCATCACGGTTGCGGTCGCGGCACCGATGGCGTGGCTCGTATCGCGGACCGATCTGCCGGGAAAGCGCCTCTTCCGGATCTGCATTCTCGCCTCGTTCGTGACGCCACCGTTTCTTGGTGCATTCGCATGGGTGCTGCTCGGCGGACCGAATGCGGGGATCCTCAATCAGTGGTACTACACGCTGTTCGGCCTCAAGCCTTTCGAAGCGCAGCCGCTGATCAACATCTATTCCGCGGGCGGTCTGGTCTTCGTGATCGCGCTGTACACGTTCCCCTACGTGTTCACGTTCGTCGCGAACAGCCTCGACCTCATTCCCGGCGATCTCGAGGAGGCTTCGGCGATTCTCGGCATGCCGGCGTGGCGCACCGCCTGGAACGTCACGCTGCCGCTGGTGATGCCGGCGCTGGCGGCCGGGTTCCTCGTGGCCTTCCTGCAGTCGATGACGCTGTTCGGGCCGCCGGCGATCCTCGCCCTCCCCGCCGGCATCGACACGATCACGACGAAGATCTGGAGCCTCTTCCAGTTTCCGCCGCAGCTCGCGCTCGCCGCGGCGGTATCGCTGCCACTGCTGCTCATCAGCGTCGTCCTGTTGCGCACGCAGGCGCTGATCATGGGACGACGCGGCTATGCGGTCGTCGGGGGCAAGACGAGCCGCGCGCGGCTCGTGCCGCTCGGACGCTGGAAGCTCGCCGCGCTTGCGCTCTTTGCGATCGTGCTCTCCTGCTCGATCGTGCTTCCGTACGGCGTGCTGCTGCGAACCGCGTTCGTGAAGAACTGGTCGGGACCCGTCGGCTGGCAGAACCTCACGCTCGACAACTGGCGTTTCGTCTTCTTCGAATTCAGCCAGACGCGGCTCGCGCTTTCCAACACGTTCCTGCTCGGCCTGTCGTCGGCGACGGCGGGCACGATCATCGTCGCCGTGGTCGGTTACCTCGCGGGCCGGCGCCTCGTCCCCGGCCATCGGTACCTGTCGTTTCTCGCCACGGCACCCGTTGCCATACCGGGCATCGTGCTCGCGGTCGGCCTCTTTCTCGCCTATACGCATCCACCGGTCGTGCTCTTCGGCACGTTGGCGATCATCTTCCTTGCGCACGTGACGAAGGAGATTCCGGTCGGCTACCAGCAGGTGTCTGCGGCACTCCGCTCGGTGCACACCGAGCTCGAGGAGGCAGCGCGCATCTTCGGCGCGTCGCGACTCGGCGTCCTCACCGACATCACCGGTCCCCTCATTCGCAACGGCGTCATCGCGACGTGGATCCTCATCTTCATCGGCTCGATCCGCGAGCTGTCGGCGACGATCCTCCTCTTCACCGCACGCACGAAGACGGTTTCGGTGACGATGTTCGATCTGCGCGAGAGCAACGACTGGGGACCGATCGCCGTCCTTTCGCTCACGATGCTGCTCATCACGTTCGCGCTCATCGTGCTCGTCAACGTCTTCACGACGCGCAAGGACCGCTGATGCAAGCCACCGCGTCCACCCCGCCGGTGCTCGGTCTCGTACTCGGCGACTGCACGGGAATCGGTCCGGAGCAGTGCGCACGCATCCTCGCCGATCGTCGTCTCGCCGACGGGGCGCGCCTCGTCGTCGTCGGCGACGCTCGCGTTCTCGAAATGGGTGCGCACGATGCCGGCGTCGAGATGCGGACGCGCCGCTACGAAGCGCCGGCGGCGGTCGACTGGACGCGGGACGAGACTCCGCTCATCGACCTTCGCAACATCGACCCGTCATCGCTTCCTCGCGGGCGCGTATCACCGGAATCCGGCAAGCTCACCGGAGACACGCTTCGTTACGCAATCGAACTCGCGCAGGCGGGCGAGATCGACGGCATCACGTTCGCGCCGCTCAACAAGGCCGCGCTGCACGCGGGAGGCTGGCGCTTCAACGACGAGCACCAGATGTTCGCGCACCTTTGCGGGCATACCGGCTTCTTCGGCGAGATGAACGTGCTGGACGGCCTGTGGGTGTCGCGCGTCACCTCGCACGTTTCGCTGCGCGCTGCGCTCGATCAGATCACCGGCGCGCGCATCGGCAACGCGCTCGCTCTCGCGCACGACACGATGCGCGGCGCGGGCTTCGTCGCGCCACGGATCGCCGTGGCCGCACTGAACCCGCACGCGGGTGAGAACGGTCTTTTCGGCCATGAGGAGATCGACGTGATTGCGCCCGCGGTCGCCGTTGCCGCTGCGCGCGGCATCGATTGCCGCGGGCCGTTTCCGGCCGACACCGTGTTCGTCAAAGCCTTCGCGGGTGACTACGATGGTGTGCTCGTCATGTATCACGACCAGGGCCAGATCGCGACGAAGCTCAAGGGCTTCAACCGAGGCGTCACGGTGACGGGCGGGCTCGCGACGGTGTTCACGACGCCCGCCCATGGCACCGCGTTCGACATCGTGGGCCAGGGTCGCGCGGACACCGGCGCGCTGGAGCAGGCCGTGCGCCTCGCGGCACGCCTTGCGCATCGGCGGCGTTTTCAAGCGGGTCAGGAGACTCGGGAGAGAATGGAATGGCAGGCGAACGCTCGTTGACCGCGTATCTCGCGGATTTCATCGTCGGCACCAGGGCCGGGGCGATCCCCGACGACGTCGCGCATCTCGGCAAGCGCTCGGTGCTGGACGGCATCGGACTTGCGCTCGCCGGCGCCGCATCCGAGACGGGCCACATCATCCGACGCTACCTCGCCTCGCTCGGACTTCGCAACGTGCCGAACGGCAGTACCGTCATCGGGGGCGACGGGCAGGCGCTTCCGGCGCGCTTCGCCGCATTCGCGAACGGCGTGAGCATTCATGCCGACGACTACGACGACACGCAGCTCGCGGTGCTGAAGGATCGCGTGTACGGACTCCTCACGCATCCGACGGCGCCCGCGCTGCCGCCGGTGCTGGCACTCGCCGAGCGCGACGCTCGCTCGGGACGCGAGATGATGACCGCCTACCAGATCGGCGTGGAAGTGGAGTGCAAGATCGCCGAGGCCATTTTGCCGAGGCACTACCAGCACGGCTTTCACAGCACGGCGACGTGTGGCGCGATCGGCGCTGCCGCGGGCGCATCACGGCTGCTCGGGCTCGACCGCGAGCAGACGCGGCGCGCGCTGTCCCTCGCGGCGTCGCAGGCCGGCGGCTTGCGCGAGAACTTCGGCACGATGACGAAGCCGTTCCATGCCGGGCGTGCCGCGGAAAGCGGTGTCGTGGGCGCCGAGCTCGCGGCGCTCGGTTTCACCGCGTCGCCGGTCGCGCTGGAGGCCGACCGTGGCTTCTTCCGCGCGGCGGGTGGCGGCTACACGCCGGAAACGATCGAAGGGAAGCTCGGCAACCCATGGACGTTCGCCTCGCCGGGCGTCTCCATCAAGCCGCACCCGAGCGGCTCGCTGACCCATCCAGGCATGAGCGTCATGCTCGACCTGATCGGCGAGCACGACATCCGTGCCGACCAGGTGAAGCGGGTGAAAGTCGGTACGAACCACAACATGCCGAACGCGCTGATCCACCACGAGCCGCATACCGAGTTGCAGGCGAAGTTCAGCATGGAATTCTGCATGGCCATTCTGCTGATCGAGCGCACGGCCGGCCTTGCGCAGTTCACCGACGAAGTCGTCAACCGGCGCGACGTCCAGGACATGATTCGCCGCATCGATTTCGCAACCCATCCGGAAGCCGAGGCCGCCGGCTTCGACAAGATGACGACGATCATCGAGATCGAGCTCGCCGACGGCCGCGTGGTGAAGGGCGTCGCCGATTTCGGCAAGGGCAGTCCCGCGAATCCGATGAGCGACGACGAGCTGCAGCGGAAGTTTCGCGAATGCGCCCGATGGGGCGGTCTCGCCGACGCCACCGCGCAGCGGGTGATCGATTGCGTCTGGCGCATCGAGTCGCTGCAGGATCTGCACGAGCTGACCCGCCTGCTCGTCCGGCCGCAAAAGGAACGGTAACGACGATGTTCGACGGCTTCACGCACACGCAAATCGAGACGTCCGGCGCACGGATCAACCTGCGCTACGGCGGCTCGGGTCCGCCGCTCCTGCTGCTGCACGGCAATCCGCTCACGCACGTGATGTGGCACAAGATCGCGCCGCGACTCGCCGAACATTTCACGGTGATTGCAACCGATCTGCGCGGGTACGGCGACAGTTCGAAGCCGGATGGCGGTCCCGATCATGCCGGCTATTCGTTCCGGGCCATGGCGCAGGACCAGGTCGAAGTCGTGCAGTCGCTCGGCTTCGATCGTTACGACGTCTGCGGTCACGATCGGGGCGCGCGGGTCGCCCATCGGATGGCGCTCGATCATCCCGAGCGCGTGCGGCGCGTGGCGATGCTCGACATCGTGCCCACGCATCACGTGCTGCATCGCATCACCGCCGGCTGGGCGGTCGATTCGTACCACTGGTTCTTCATGGCGCAGCCGTACGACTACCCGGAGCAGATGCTGATCGCTTACGGCCTCGAGCGCTACATCCGCCGCAAGCTCGACAAGAAAGGCGTCGGCATGAGCGGGTTCACGCCGGAAGCGCTCGCCGAATACATCCGATGCTGCACGCCCGAGAACATCCACGCCGTGTGCGAAGACTATCGCGCGGCCGTCTCGATCGATCTGAAGCACGACGAGGCCGATCTGCACGTCAAGCTCGCGATTCCGCTGCTCGTGCTGTGGGGCGAGAGGAGTCACGTCAACCGCGGCTTCAGGCCAATCGAGGCCTGGCGTGAACGGGCGACCGACGTGCGCGGGAAGATGCTGCCGTGCGGCCATTACCCGGCCGAGCAGGCGCCCGACGAGACGTACGTTGAATTGCGCACGTTCCTTTCGGAAGGCATCGAGCGATGACGTGGTCTGCGCAGCAATACGTGGCGTTCGAGAACGAGCGCACACGGCCGGTGCGCGACCTGCTCGCGGCCGTTCCGACGCGTGAGGTGCACCGCGCCATCGACATCGGCTGCGGGCCCGGCAATTCGACCGAAGCGCTGCTCGCGCGCTTCCCGCATGCGACGGTGAGCGGGATCGACAGCTCGTCCGACATGCTCGCGGCCGCGCGCAAACGCCTGCCGGAGGTGCGCTTCGAGCAGACCGACATCGAAGCATGGCGTGACGAGGGACCGTTCGACGTGATCCTCGCGAACGCCGTGCTGCAATGGCTTCCCGATCACACGCGCGCGCTTCCCGCACTCGTCGCGAAACTGGCGCCGGCCGGCAGCCTCGCCGTTCAGATGCCCGACAATCTCGACGAGCCGGCCCATCGGCTGATGCGCGACGTTGCAGCCAACGGACCATGGACGGGCAAGCTCGGCGACGCCGCTGCCAAGCGCACCGCCCGCCATGCCGCACAGTGGTATTACGAGCTGCTGCAGCCGCTCTGCCCCACCGTCGATGTGTGGCGCACGACGTATCACCATCGGCTCCAAGGCGGCGCCCATGGCGTCGTCGAATGGTTCAAGGGCAGCGGGTTGCGGCCGTTCCTCGACCCGCTCGACGACGCCGAGCGCGAGGCGTATCTCGACCTCTACACACGCGCCATCGCGCAAGCGTATCCGCCGCTCCCCGACAACTCGGTGCTGCTGCCTTTTCCGCGACTTTTCATCGTCGCGACAAAGTGAACGCGACGCGCTGAAACGTCATTCGACGCGGTAAACGTCGAGGTGCGCCGAACGTCCATCGACGGCCGGTGCGGCAACGTAGAGTGTCCGCTCGGCGGCGACGAACAAGCCGGTTCGCGCAGGCGGTGCCGTCGCGATCGATGCCTCGGACACGTAGCGGTTGTGCGCTTCCTGTCGAATCACGTCGATCTGCCCTTCCCCGTAGAAGACGGCCGGGGCAACGATACGCCGACCAGCCAGGCGCATGCGAGCGCTGGCGCACGATTCGCGGATCGGCCGCCTGGCGCCGTCGCTACAATGTCGACGATGGATTCGCCCGTCTCGCACGACGCGCAGGCCGCATTCGACCGCGAGCGCAGGCAGGCGCGCGCGCACCCGCCTGCCGATGCCGCCGCTTTCCGGACGCAAACCGTCCAGATGTACGGCCGGCTGGCCTCGCTGCAGGCCGACGCGATCGCGCGTACCCGCGTCGCCTTCGCGTGCAGGCGCGGATGCAGCTATTGCTGCCATCTGCGCGTCGAGATCCGGCCGCACGAGGCGTTCACGCTCGCGCACCATATCGCGACGAAATTTGATGCCGGGCGGCGTGCACGCACGCTGCGTCGCATCGAGGAGAACCGACAGCGGATCGCACCGCTGTCGCCGACAGCGCACGTGCGCGCCGGCATCGCCTGCGCGCTGCTCGACGACAACGGCGTTTGCACCGTTTACGAGGCGCGCCCTGCCGCCTGCCGCAAATACCATTCGATGTCGGTCGATGTGTGCCGCAACGCGTTCAACGACACCGACGCGCCGCTGACCGGCGAGATCGAGCATGAGGAGGTGCGCCTTGCCGGCAACGCGGTCGCGCTGGGCTTCGCGAAGGGACTCGAGGACGCGGGCTACGACATCGCGCTCTACGAGCTGCACGACGCGCTGCATCGCGCGTTGACCGATCCCAGAAGCGAGCGCCGCTATCGGCACGGCAAGCGCGCGTTCGTCGAATAGCCGGTGCCGCTCAGAGCGTCTCGATGAACGCCACCATCCGCTTGCGCTGCTCGGCATCGGGCAGCGGTCCGCGCATCGCGCCGAGATTGTCGGTCATGTGCGCGGCACTCGTCGTGCCGGGAATGACCGCAGTGATGCCCGGATCGCCGAGCAGGTACTTGAGAAAGAACTGCGCCCAGCTTCCGGCGAAGCTTCGCGCCCATTCGGGAACGGCCTTGCCGCGCACCGCGCGGAAGAGCCGTCCGCGTCCGAACGGCAGCGCCGTCAGCACGCCGGCGCCGACATCGGCAGCAAGCGGCAGAATGCGCGCCTCGACCGTTCGCTCGTCGAGCGAGTAGTCGATCTGCACGAAATCGGGCTTCTCGCGTCCGAGGACGGCCAAGACGGCACCGAAGTCGCTGTGATACGTCGACGTGATGCCGACGTAGCGGCAGATGCCCTGCGCTTTCCATTCGCGAAATCGCGCGAGCGACTGCTGCGTGTCGCGCACGTTGTGGAGCTGCAGCAGGTCGAGCTTCGCCGTGCGCAGGCGCGCAAGCGAGCGCTGAAGCTCGGCCTCGTCCGGCTCCTCGAGCTTCGTCGCGATGAAAATCCGCTCGCGCAGATGCTCGGCAGCGATCACCTTCCCGAGCACCGCTTCCGCGTCGCCATACGTGGACGCCGTATCGATCAATCGCCCGCCGCCGTCGAGCAGCGCGTGGATCACCTCGGAAGCCGATCGTCGCGCCGATTCGCTGTCGCGGTCGAACGTGCTCGCCGTGCCGAGGCCCACCGCGGGGATGCGTTCGCCGGTCTTCGGTATCGCGCGCATCAGGATCGGCGAGGTGTCCGACTGAGCGAACGCGCGTGGCGCGAGCAGCGACGAAGCGACGAGCAATGCGAATTCACGTCGGGTGAGGTCATTCATCGTCAGTCCCGCCGGGCCGTCCCAAGGGACTGACGCGCCCCCTCGGGGGGCAGTGAGCGAGGCGAGCGTGGGGGGATGTTCATCGGCGCGACAGCCAGCTGCTGCGCGCGCCGTTCCTGGCTGCGTCCGAGCGCGATCGACAGCACGAACCATGCGGCGACGACCGGCAGCGACCACAACGCGATGCCGGCGAGCTTGAGCCCGATCGCCTGCAGGCTGTCGAAGACCCACCCGTAGAGCGCATCCGAGCCGCGATAGATCACGACGTCGATCAGGTTCTTCGCCTTGTATTTCTCGCCGCGTCCGACGACGGTGAAGAACACCTGCCGTGCGGGATTCGCGATCGCGAAATTCATCCAGCGCTGCACGACCTGGACCACGAGCACGACGGCGAGCGTCGGCATCGCCGCCAACGCCGAGAAGCCGGCGACGTACACGGCGGGCAACGCTGCCGCCGCGAGACCGACGCCGAAGCGCTCGAGCACGCGGCCGGTCGCGAAGACCTGCGTGGCGAGTGTCAGCAGTCCGACCGCGAGATCGATGCTCGCGAAAATTCGCGTCTGTGCGCCCGCGCCGTGAACCGTCGCCGACACGATGTTCGCCTGCTCGAAATAGAGCATCGTCGCGCCGAACGACAGAAGGCTCACCCATGCGCCGACGCCGAGCAGATACGGCGAGCGAAAGAGTTCCGGCAGCGCCGCGAACGCGCTGCCGCCGACGCGGCGCTCGCGCGCGCGTGACGCGGGGTCGGCGGCCGCCGCGTGCTCGAGCCGATGCGAGCAGAACACGGCAAGCTCGAGGAACACGATCGCGGGAATCAGAAGGTTGGCCGGCCCCAACGGAACCGAAAGACCGATCGTGATGGTGGGCCCGAGCAGCGCGCCCGCCGTACCACCCGCGCCGATGAAGCCGAACAGTCGCTTTCCCTGCTCGCTGGTGAAAAGATCGGCCATGAACGACCAGAAGACGGCGACGGCAAACAGGTTGAACACGCTCACCCAGACGAAGAAGATGCGCGCGACGAGCGTCGTCTCGACGTGCAGCGTCAGCAGGAGCCAGAACAGCGCGAGATTGATGGCGAAGAAGTGATAGACGATCGGGATGAAACGCGTGCGGGGGAGCCTTGCGACGAGCGCACCATAGACGGGCTGCGCGACGAGCAGCGCGACGAACGTCGCGGTAAAAAGCCACGGCAACGCCTTGACGCCGCCGGCGATGCCCATCTGGTCGCGCAGCGGCCGCAGGACGTAGTAGCTTGCGAGGAGCGTGAAGAAATACGCGAACGACCACAGCGCCGCGGCGCGCTCGGCAGCCGTGGCCGGCAGCCAGCGATCCCAGCGGCGCAATGTCACGGCGAGAGCGACAGCGTGCGTCGCAGATCGACCGCCGTCACGTTCTGGCCATAGCCGGGGCCGCCCTGCTGAAAGCGCGACGCGTCGGCGAGCTTGCGGACGACGACGGGCTCGAAGCCGGCATCGCGCACGAGGTCGGTCGCCACCTGGACCGCCTTCGGATCATCGCCGGCGATCGGGATCGCGAGCCGTGGATCGGCACGGTTCGCTTCGCGGCCGAGGATCATGTACGACAGCGTATTGAAGGCGCGCACGACGTGCGTGCCAGGCAGGTATTTCTGCGACGTGACGCCGATGCCGTTGCGGTCGACCTCGCCGCGCAGTTCCGCACCGTCGCGCCCGGCGACGGCGTTGCTCGCATCGAGCACGATCTTGCCCTTCAATGCGGCGCGATTCTCCTCCCCGATCGACGGCAACGCACGATAGGGGACGGCGACGAGCAACGCATCGCCGAATGCGATCGCCTCCGCGACCGAGCCGGCCTTCGCGAGCGGGCCGAGCTTCGCTACCATGTCCTTCAGTTCCTCGGGGTGGCGCGACGAAAACATCACCGGATGGCCGGCCTTGACCCACAATCCGCCGACGGTGCCGCCGATGTGGCCCGAGCCGATGATGCCGATCGGCATCTTCGTGCCGCCCTGCGCAAGGGCGTTCGGCACGCCAAGCGAAGCGCCGAGGACAACGAGGCCGCCTGCGACGAGAAGATGACGGCGGCGGGGATCGAACGCTGGGTGTTCGTGCATCTTGACCTCCTCGGGAGGGACGTCGATGAAAGACTGCGAAAACCAGTGAACACCGGCCGTTTGACTGCTATTTCACGCCCGCGGTTTCTGCCTGTCGATTTCGGGCGTTGCCGATCGACCATTCGGTGCGGCTTGCCCGACGCGCATCATCGCGCGTTCCGGGCCCTGGAATCCGCCGTAACATCTGCTTACCTTGTCGTCGCGGGAGATGCCCATGCAGAAGATCACGCCGTTCCTATGGTATGCGAAGGAAGCCGAAGAGGCTGCCAGGTTCTACGCCGCGATCTTTCCCGATTCACGCGTCACGCGCGTCGTCACGATGCCGAGCGAGTCGCCGAGCGGGCCGCCGGGTTCGGTGAAGGTCGTCGAATTCGTGCTGTTCGGGCAGTCGTTCACCGCGATGAGCGCCGGTCCGCACGACCCGTTCAACCATGCGATCTCGTTCACCGTCCATTGCGAGGAACAGGCCGAGGTCGATCGCTACTGGAATGCGTTGCTCGACGGCGGCAAGGCGGAAGCATGCGGCTGGCTCGAGGATCGCTACGGCGTCTCGTGGCAGATCACGCCTACGGTGCTGGGCAGGATGATGGGCGACGCCGACCGCGCCAAGGCGAAGCGCGCGACCGATGCGATGCTCGAGATGGTCAAGATCGACATCGCGAAGCTGCAGGCGGCGTTCGACGGAACCGCGCGCTGAATGTCTGCGTTCGACGACATCGTCTGGCGTGCGCTTGCCGGACCGCACGCGACGTTTGCGCTCGGCACCGACGAGGCGCGCCGTTACGCACCCGGCTTCTCGCCGATCGTCGGCTTCGCCGATCGCGAGCAGCCGAATGTCGCCGCACTGGCGCCCTTCTGCGCCGCCGGCGAGCATTTCTATTGCGACGGTTGGGCCGGCGTGCCGCCAACCGGCTGGCGCGTCGACGTCGAGGACGTCATGCTCAAAATGGCCTGGCATGCACCGATGCCCGAAGACGCCGCACCGGAGGCCGTTCGGCTTGGACCCGAGCACGTCGAACATGCGCTCGACCTCGTCGGATTGACGCGGCCCGGGCCGTTCGGCCCGCGGACGCTCGAGCTCGGCGACTATTTCGGCTGCTTCGAGAACGGACGGCTCGTCGCCATGGCGGGCGAGCGGTTGTGCGCGCCGCCGCTACGCGAGGTGAGTGGCGTCTGCACGCATCCCGATTTCCAGGGGCGGGGATTCGCGCGGCGCCTGATGACGAAACTGATCCGTCGCGCCATGCAGCGCGGCGAAACGCCGTGCCTGCACGTCATGCGTGAGAACGCGACCGCGGCAGGACTCTACACTCGCATGGGCTTTCGCCTGTATCGAGAGTCGGTCGTGCGCGTCATATCGAAGGAGTGATCGCGATGGTTACGTCAGGCATCGACACCGTCTTCGCCGGCTCCATTCCGCAGCTCTACCAGCGTTACCTGGTGCCGCTGATCTTCGAGTCGTATGCGTCCGATCTCGCGGCGCGCGTCGCATCGCGATCGCCGTCGCGGGTGCTGGAGATGGCCGCCGGCACCGGCGTCGTGACGCGTCGACTGGCGTCGACGCTTCCCCCCAACGTGCAGATCATCGCCACGGACCTGAATCGTGCCATGCTCGATCACGCGGCGGCTGTCGGTACTGCGCGTCCGGTCGAATGGCAGCAGGCGGATGCGATGCAGTTGCCCTTCGCCGATGAATCGTTCGACGCGGTCGTGTGCCAGTTCGGCGCCATGTTCTTCCCCGACAAGAGCAAGGCGTTCGCCGAGGCGAGGCGCGTGCTTCGCGACGGCGGCACGTTCCTGTTCAATGTGTGGGATCGGATCGAGGATAACGAATTCGCCGACGACGTGACCCGTTCGCTCGCGACGATCTTTCCCGACGATCCGCCGCGCTTCCTCGCGCGCTCGCCGCATGGTTATCACGATCCTTCGGTCGTCGCGCGCGACCTGGCGGCAGCCGGTTTCGGGCCATCGCCGCAGATCGTCACGCTGACCGAGCGAAGCCGCGCCGCATCGCCGAAGGTCGTGGCGGTCGCCTATTGCCAGGGCACGCCGCTTCGCAGCGAAATCGAGGCGCGCGACGCTTCGCGGCTCGTCGAAGCGACCGAAGCCGCCGCGTCGGCGATCGAAAAGCGCTTCGGACCGGACAGTGTCGACGGCAAGATCCAGGCACTCGTCGTCGCCGTCGATCGGTGATGACGCGCCGTGCTTTCTAGGATCGGTCAGCCGCGGTCGAGCAGTCCCGCGACGACGAGCACGAACTCCCCAATGTCGAACGGCTTCGACAGATGCGCCTGATAGCCGGCCAGCATCGCGCGCTTGCGGTCGTCGGCACGCGCGAACGCCGTGAGTGCCAAGGCCGGCATCCGGTGACCTTTGGGTTCGGTCGCCCGCAACGTTCGCATCAGCTGGTGCCCATCCACTTCCGGCATGCCGATATCGCTGATGAGGGCGTCCGGCCGCGACGTTCGCAAAAGGTTCAGCGCCTCGTCGGCGGAAGCGGCCGTCGTCACGTGCGCGCCCTGATTCTCGAGGACCATCCGCACCAGTTCGCGCGCGTCCGCTTCGTCATCGACGACGAGAATGCGGGCGCCCTTGAGCTCGGCAGCAAGTGGCAGCTCGTCGCGCTCGGTAGCGTGCAGTGCATCGCGTTGTAACGGCTGCTCGGAATCGGCCTCGACGAGCACGAGCGGCATGCGCACGATGAACGTCGCACCAAGGCCCTCACCGGGACTCTTCGCGCTGATCGTTCCGCCGTGCAGCTCGACGAGCTGTTTCGAGATCGCAAGGCCGAGGCCGAGACCGCCATAGGAGCGGCCCGCCGTGCTGTCGCGCTGCGCGAAGCGACCGAACAGGTGGGGCAGGAATTCGGGTGCGATGCCGATGCCCGTGTCGCTGACGGTGATTTCGATGTGCGAGTCGACACGTTCGAGCAGCACCTGGATCCTGCCACCCTTCGGCGTGAACTTGATGGCATTGCTCAGCAGATTCCAGATGATCTGCTGCAGCCGCGCGGGGTCGCCAGACACGATGCAGCGGCGCGCATCGAGAATGCTCTCGAGTCGAACACCCTTGGCGTCGGCTGCCGGCTGGGCCGACTCCATCGCCCCATTGACGACGTCGACGAGCGCGACGCGCTGCACGTCGAGGCGCAGCTGTCCGGCGAGGATTCGGCTGAGGTCGAGCAGGTCGTCGATCAGCTGCACCTGCGCCTTTGCGTTGCGCTCGATGACGACGAGCGCGCGCCGCACCTCCTCCGGTTCCGGCTGTCGCTTCGGCATCATCAGGATCTGCGTCCAGCCGAGAATCGCGTTGAGCGGCGTGCGCAGCTCGTGCGAAAGCGTCGCAAGGAACTCGTCCTTCATCCGCGCCGTGCGTTGCGCCTCGATTCGCGCCGCCCGCTCCGCTTCGAGCATCTGGTCGCGCAACGCGCCATACTCCTCGAGGCTCTCGGCGCGCCTGCGATCCGACAGATCCCGCGTGAGCTTCGCGAAGCCGCGCAGACGACCGGCTTCGTCGCGAAGCGCCGTAATCGTGACGTGCGACCAGAACCGTGACCCGTCCTTGCGCACGCGCCAGCCCTCTTCCTGATAACGCCCCTCGACCGTCGCGACCTGCAACTCGTGCTCGGGCCAGCCGCTCTCGACCGCGTCACGCGGATAGAACGTCGAAAAATGGCGGCCGATGATCTCGTCGGCCGTGTAGCCGTTGATGCGATGCGCGCCGGCGTTCCACGTGAGGACGCGGCCGTTCGCGTCCAGCATGAAGATCGCGTAATCGGTGATTTCCTCGACGAGCAGCCGGAATCGCTGCTCGCTCTGGCGAAGCGTCTCTTCGTGCTCGCGGCGCTGCGTGAGGTCGCGCGCGACCTTGCCGTAACCCACGAGCGCTCCCGACGGATCGCGAAGCGCGGTGATGACGACGTTCGCCCAGAAGAGCGATCCATCCTTCCTGACGCGCCATCCCTCCTCCTCGAAGCGGCCCTGCTCGGCCGCGACACGAAGCTCGTACTGCGGGTGCTGCCGCTCTACCGCCTCGCGCGGATAGAACTTCGAGAAGTGCTGGCCGATGATCTCGTCGGCCGTGTAGCCGTTGATCCGCTGTGCGCCGGCGTTCCACGTGACGACATGGCCGCCGGGATCGAGGATGAAGATCGCGTCGTCGGTGATGCTGTCGACGAGCAGCCGGAAGCGTCGCTCGCTTTCCAGTGCGCCCGCGCTGCCTGCGTGGTGGCCTTCTTCCAAGCCGAGCCTTCGATATCGGTCGATTGCGATTCTTGCCAGCACGGCCACTATCTGTCTGTAGGAGAAACGCCGAAGTGACGGCATGGCGGCGCCTGGGAACCGGACTGCACGCCGGCCGGCCTCATACCCATGCGCAGTACATGGCCCCGTCACGATGCGGGAGGCGCCTTGCCGGCGACCCGAGGGTGGAATGGCAGGGTGGCACCTGCTGCGGGGCACGGTCGCCAACATCGCATCGGTGCTCGCCCTCGTGACGCGCAGCAGGAGGGAAATCGAATCGGGCCTCGCCGGCGTCAATGCGATCAGCCATTGGGCATGGGTGGTGAGCGCCCTCGCGTGCGCTGTCGACTACACGGTCACGCCCAAGCGCCTGAGGCCGGGCTATGAGCTGCGGCTGTCGAAGCCGTCAATGGCCGTCGCGTTCGGAGCAGGCCTGGCACCGGGCAGCGTTCTGCTCGGAATACGTCGACTGTGATCATTGTGGCGCGCTCCGCCGTCTGGCTAATGCAGGTATATACTCGTAATGTCCGCTCGACGGCCGTGCGTTTCCGTTCCGATGAAATTCGCGTACCCGACATGGGGCGCAGGTGTGTAAACCGTAACTTCTATACGACTCGCGGAGCCGCATCAAGCATGCTCGACGTTGCCTGTTACTGCACCCAGAGCCGCCGCATCGCACGGGCACTTACCGACGCCTACGACGATGCGCTCGCACCGTCCGGATTGAAGGTCACCCAGTTCTCCCTTTTGCGCATGGTGGCGCGTCTCGAAACGCCGACGATCGGTGCCGTGTCCGAGGCGGCCGGCCTGGACCGGAGCACACTCGGCCGCAACCTGATGGTCATGCGGAAAGACGGCTGGGTCACGCTGAGTGCCGGTGTCGACGAACGCACGCGCGTGGTCACGCTCACGAAAGCAGGCCGGTCGGCCGTCCAGCGTGCATTGCCGTTGTGGGAGGGTGCGCAGGCCGAGATCAAGGCAAAGCTTCCGCGGGCAATTCGCGACGCCTTGGCGGCGGCACCGGCACTTCTCCGAACATAGAGCCGGGCACTGCTCGACCCTCGCTCATCGAGCTTTTTTGTGCGGCAATACTGGTATATGCCTACACTTTTCATCGGAGAGACCGACGATGCCGACACCCAGACTCACCTACGACTCGGTTGTCGTCACTCCCGTACTGGTGCCGCTGCGCCGCAAGGTGGTCTCACGCGTCGGGTCCTTCGATCAATGGCCTCTGATCCTGATCGACCTTCGCACCAGGGAAGGGGTCGTGGGCCGAAGTTATCTCGAGCCCTATTTGAAGCAGTCGACCCGGTACATCGTTCCAATCGTGCAAGACCTCGTCGACGCACGGAAGGGAAGTGCCGTGGCGCCGGTCGCTGATTTCCAGAGCGGTCGCAAGTCGCTGAACCTGATCGGCTACGAAGGTGTGGCGATGATTGCCAACGCCGGCCTCGACATGGCGGCGTGGGACGCCTTGGCGAAGGCTGCCGACATGCCGCTCGCCGTGCTCCTAGGAGGATCGATCGGCCCCGTGCCGGCCTACAACAGCAACGGCCTGTGGCTCATCGATCCGAGGACTCTCGCTGGCGAGGCGGCGGAACTCGTACGAGAGGGCGGATTTGTGGGACTGAAGCTGCGCCTGGGCAGGGACAAGCTCGCGGACGACCTTGAAGCCATTCGACAAGTGCGTAGCGCAGCAGGCGACGAAGTCAGGCTGATGGTCGACTTCAATCAGGGACTCACGCTCGGCGACGCGATCCAACGGTGCAGCGCACTGGACGATCAAGGTCTCTACTGGTTCGAGGAGCCCACGACCTACGACAACCTGGAAGGCTATGCACAGCTTGCGCGCGACCTGAAGACGCCGTTGCAACTCGGGGAGAATTTCTACGGGCCGCGGGCGCTTTATCGAGCATTGCAGCTCGGTGCAGGCGATTATGTGATGCCCGACATGATGCGCATCGGCGGCGTCTCCGGCTGGTTGCGCTCCGTCGGCATTGCAAGCGCTGCCGGCATCCAGGTCTCCACCCATTTGTATCCCGAGGTGTCGGCCCACCTGATGCGCGTCACCGAAACCGCGCATTGGCTCGAATGGCAGGACTGGGCCGACCCCATTCTGCGGGAGCCTTTCGCGATCAAGGAAAGCCAGCTCTGCATTCCGGATCGCCCCGGAATCGGCATCGAGTGGAACGAGGCAGCGGTAAGAAAATTGGCGATGTGAAGGACGGGCCGCCTGCAGAGGTCACCTCGCGTGCGATCGTCCTGGGTCGAAGCGCGCAAGGCCAACGGTGCTCGACCCAGTCCGGCTTGAATTCGCCTCAGTTTGCCGTCCCGATCTTGCGCTTTGATATCTCCCAACGCGGGTCGCCATGCAGCGAGCGGAGCGACGGCGAAGCCTTCAACTCGGTGAGGCCGGAATCGCGCGGGGCACATCGCGTTTACCGCGGACGCCAATCTCATCTACGCGCGCTTCGGACGCCGTTGGACCGTATGGATTTCAGCGGATCTTCACCACGCCTTCGGAAGTGCTCGTCACCAACGCCGGCGCAATCATTCCGCGCATGGCGTCTTCCGGTTACCTCGCAGGTCGCGAAAAGCTTGGCGCAGTACCTGATGTCGATGGGCGATCCTGTTCTCCATTCATGGCAGGGGTTGCGGCGAGATCGGGGCCGGCGCGTGGCTCGACGATCGCCACTACGTCTATGCCGAGGGCGCGATCGTCCGCTTGTCCACCACCCGCTTCGCCTTCCCGAGCGAGCGCTCGATGCCGCCCGGCTGCATCACCCGCACCGCGCACGTCACGCCGATCAGATTCTTGATTCGCTGCGCGAGGCGCTCACTCGCAGCATCGGCATCAGCGCCGCCTGCCGACGCAGCGCGCTCGACGATCACCGTCACTTCATCGAGCGCACGCGGTCGCGTGATCTCGACCTGATAATGCGGCGCGAGCATCGGGTCGCGCAGGATCAGTTCCTCGATCTGCGTCGGAAACACGTTGACGCCGCGAATGATCATCATGTCGTCGGAGCGGCCGGTGATCTTCTCGATGCGCCGCATCGTTCGCGCGGTGCCGGGCAGCAGTCGCGTCAGATCGCGCGTCCGATAGCGGATCAGCGGCATCGCTTCCTTCGTGAGCGACGTGAACACGAGCTCACCCTTCTCGCCTTCGGGCAGCACGGCGCCGGTCTGCGGATCGACGATCTCCGGATAGAAGTGGTCCTCCCAGACGGTAAGCCCGTCCTTCGTCTCGATGCACTCCTGCGCGACACCCGGCCCGATCACCTCGGAGAGCCCGTAGATGTCGATCGCATCCATGTCGAGCATCGTCTCGATCGTCGTGCGCATCGTCGGCGTCCAGGGCTCGGCGCCGAAGATGCCGATCGCGAGCGACGACGCACGCGGATCGAGACCCTGTCGCTGCATCTCCTCGGCGATCGCCAGCATGTACGACGGCGTCACCATGATGATGTCGGGGCGGAAATCGTCGATCAGCTGCACCTGCCTTTCGGTCTGCCCGCCCGACATCGGCACGACGGTGCAGCCGAGTTTTTCCGCGCCATAGTGCGCGCCGAGACCGCCGGTGAAGAGGCCATAGCCGTATGCGACGTGCACGATGTCGCCGGGCCGCCCGCCGGCGGCGCGTATCGAACGTGCCATCACGCTTGCCCATGTATCGACGTCGTTGCGCGTGTAGCCCACGACGGTCGGCTTGCCGGTAGTTCCCGACGATGCATGAATGCGGGCAATCTCGTCGCGCGGCACCGCGAACATGCCGAACGGGTAGTTCTGCCGCAGGTCCTCTTTCGTCGTGAACGGAAATCGCGCGAGATCGGTGAGAGCTTTCAGCTCATCCGGATGGACGCCCGCAGTGTCGAACGCCTGGCGATAATGCGGGACGTTGTCGTAGGCGCGACGGAGCGACCATTGCAGCCGCGCTAGCTGCAGCGACACGAGCTCGTCGCGGCTCGCGGTCTCGATCGGCTCGAGATCGCCCTTGCGCGGGGATATCGCCGGCATGTCAGGAGCGCCGAGCCGCTATGCGGCGGCGTCGGCGAGCGGCCGTCCCGCCGCATGCCGGCGGGCGATCAACGGCGACAGCCGATAACGATCCTCGCCATAGTGGGCAGCGAGATTGACGAGCACGTTGCGGATGCGCGCGACGCCAATCTCGTCGGCCCATTGCAGCGGACCGCGCGGATAGTTGACGCCCTTCCGCATCGCGATGTCCACGTCGCGCGTCGATGCGACGCCGTGCGTGACGGCATCGGCGGCCTCGTTCGCAAGCGCAGCGACCGTGCGCAACACGACCATCCCCGCGACATCGTCGAGCGGCGAGACCGCGATTCCCGCCGCCTGCAATGCACCGGCAACCGTTTCGAACGTGCCGAGCGCGCAGGTATCGGCGCGCGCGACACCGATGCGATTGCAGCGCGCATAGTCGACCGCAAGATCGAACAGCACCAGGTTCTTGATCGCTGTCGCCGCCGCACGCGCCGTCGCGGTGCGCCCGTCCGACAACGCGAGGACAGCGTCGCCGATGCGAATGGCACCGTCCGGAAACGCCTTGTCGGCGACGGCCTGCTCCACCGCAATGCCGGCCTGGTCGAAACGACGTGCGAGCGGCGCGGCAATTCCGAGCTCGCCGCAGATGACGAGCCGCTTCGGCGCGGGTCGCGACGATACGCTCGCGGGCGCCGGCCGCGCAGCGCCTTCCGCGTAGTCATAGAAGCCGCGTCCGCTCTTGCGACCGAAGTGCCCCGCGGCGACGCGCTCCTCCTGCAGCACCGACGGCGCATAACGCGGGTCGTGATAGCACGCCTGCCAGATGCCGCGCGTGACGGCGAAGTTGACGTCGTTGCCGATCAGGTCCATCAGCTCGAACGCACCCATGCGAAAACCGCCGGCATCGCGCATCAACGCGTCGAGCGTCGGCACGTCGGCCGCGCGCTCGGCGAGTAGCCGCAGCGCCTCGCCGTAGAAAGGGCGCGCGCAGCGATTGACGA
>DATNGN010000007.1:0-24928 GCA_035605875.1 Casimicrobiaceae bacterium | reverse complement strand
CGCCCCTGCGCGTCCTTGCGGAACCAGTTGACGCTGAAGATGCGCGGCGGCTTGGCGACGGCGCGGCCCATGTCGAGCCAGTGGCGGAAGTAGTCGGCCATGTGGTAGCCGCAGAACGGAAGCATCGCGAACGGGTCGCGGCGCACCTCGCCGACCTTGCCCGCTGCGGCGGCAGTCGTTTCCGAGCCCATCGTCGCCGCCTTGTACACCCCTTCCTCCCACGTCCGTGCTTCGGTCACGAGGGGCACGGTGTCCGAGCGGCGCGCACCGAACACCAGCGCCGAGACCGGGACGCCGGCGGGATTGTCCCATTCAGGGTCGAGCGACGGGCATTGCGTCGCGGAGACCGTGAAGCGCGCATTCGGATGCGCGGCGGGACGCCCGCATCCGGGTTCCCATGAATTGCCGCGCCAGTCGGTCAGATGCGAAGGCGGCGTCTTCGTCTTGCCCTCCCACCACACGTCGTTGTCGTCGGTAAGCGCGACGTTGGTGAAAATCACGTTGGCACGCAACGTCTCCATCGCGTTGGGATTCGACTCGTACGACGTGCCTGGTGCGACGCCGAAATAACCGGCCTCGGGATTGATCGCGTGGAACGTCCCGTCGGCGGCCGGCTTGATCCAGGCGATGTCGTCGCCGATCGTCGTGACGCGCCATCCTTCCAGGCCGGCCGGCGGAATGAGCATCGCGAAATTCGTCTTGCCGCACGCGCTCGGAAACGCCGCCGCGACATAGCGCTTTTCGCCGCGCGGCGAAGTGACGCCCAGTATCAGCATGTGCTCGGCGAGCCAGCCCTCGTCACGGCCCATCACCGACGCGATCCGCAGCGCGAGGCATTTCTTGCCGAGAAGCGCATTGCCGCCGTATCCGGAGCCGAAGCTCCAGATCTCGCGCGAGTCGGGAAAATGCACGATGTACTTGTTCGGCGGGTTGCAGGGCCATGCGACGTCGCGCTCGCCGGCCGCGAGCGGCACGCCGACCGAATGCACGCACGGGATGTACGCGCCGTCCTCAGCGAGCACGTCGTGCACGCGCGCGCCCATCCGCGTCATCATCCGCATGTTGACGACGACGTAGGGGCTGTCGGTGATCTCGACGCCGATCTGCGCGATCGGGCTGCCGAGCGGTCCCATCGAGAACGGCACGACGTACATCGTGCGCCCGCGCATACAGCCGTCGAAGAGGTCGCGCAGCGTTCGGCGCATCTGCGCCGGGTTCACCCAGTTGTTCGTCGGCCCGGCGTCCTCCTCGCGCTCGCTGCAGATGAAGGTGCGATCCTCGACCCGCGCGACATCGGACGGATCCGAGCGCGCGAGAAAGCTGTTCGGGCGCTTCGTCGGGTCGAGCCGGTGCAGCGTGCCGGCCGCGACCATCGCATCGCAGAGCGACGCGCATTCCTCGGCGCTTCCGTCGCACCAGGCGATGCGGTCGGGCTTCGTCAGCGCCGCGATGTCGCGCACCCATCGCAAAAGACGCGGATGCCGGACCTGTCCGGGTGCGTTGAGAACGGCGGCAAGCTCGGCAATGGACTGCGGTGGTTCCATGGCAAAAGCTCCATGCGGTCCGGCGCACGGCCGGCGACGACTTCACTGGGTCGTTTCGACTTTAGCACCGGATCAGGCGCGCGCCATGACGCAGCGCAATACGCAACGCTTCGCCGATGCATCGGTACGTCTTCGGACAATCGACTTCAGCGGACGTTGCGAGAAACGCGAGGCGGCGCGAGCCAGTGCGCGACGATCGCGAGCCCGGCAACGACGTACGCGAGCCCTCCCGGAACCCACATGACGAGGCCGCCCAGTTGCTGGTCCTGGAGCGCTGTCAGCCCGAAGACGCCCGGCTCTGCGCTGCCGTAGACGGCCGAAGGCGCCAGCGTGAGCAATGCACCGAGCGCGCTCGTGTGCAGCATCGTCGCGAACAGGCACGCGAGCGATAGCGGGCCGGGGTTGCGCGTCGCGCCGCCGAACATCGCCCACCAGAACGCGAGCGCCGATGCGAAGAAGCAGACGTGCTGCAGCACGTGCAGCGGCTCGCTTCCCAGCGCGGCGACGAAGAGGGGCGGCGCGTGCCACAGCCAGAGCGCAAGCGCGTGGACGACAGTCGCCGAGACCGGCGCGGTCGTCGACCGCCAGAGCCAGGCAACGGTCGTGATGCGCGTGAACCGCACGAGGCGGCCGCGCACCCCGGTCGACAGCGCCCACGCCCATGCTTCGAGCGGTCGTGCGCGCACGAGCAGCGGCGCGGCCACGATCATCAGCATCTCGTGCTCGATCATGTGCATCGAGAACGATCGATCGGCGAGCGCCGCAAGCGGCGACACCAGCGCGGCGACGAGAACCGCGATGCCCAGCGCGAAGCACACGACATCCGCAACGCGGACGCCGCGGCCGATGCCAGCCTTGCGCCACAAACGCGACACGCCACGTGCGTACAGCGCGCTGATCGCGACGAGCACCGTGACGAGCGCCGAGTCGAAATCGATGTTCGCGTGCACCGCCGAAGCCGCGATGACGTGCGCGTCGCACGCGCGTGCCACGAGCGTGCTCGCCGGAACGACAATCAGTAGACGCAGGAGCGCATTACCCAACTGACCGCCCACATCGCGAGGATCACGAGAACCGACAGCGCCGATGCGCCGGTCGCGAGGCGGGCCAAAAAATGCCGCCGCGCGAGCGTCTCGTTCCGTGTCTTCATCGGCGACGACTCGCGCCAGCACTGCGATGCCATGATCGCGCCGGCGGCCGCGGCGAGCAGGAATGCGGCGTGCACGACGTGCGGCGCGAGCGTGTTCTGATGCGTGCACGCCCACAGCGTCGTCACGTACGCGACGCTCTGGTCGACGAGCGCCAGAACCGGCACGGCCAGCAATGCAAACCAGATGCGCATCGTGTCGGTCGCGATGATCAGAACCGCGGTCCCCAGTACACGACCGCGTAGACCGGAATCCACGAGAGCACGATGAACCACCAGTAGCCGGCGTTTTCCGATACGTCGACGAACCGCTTGCCGTCGAGCGGGCCCGTGAACACGACAGCGGCGATCACGATGAAGTCGGCGATGTTGGTCACAAGATTGAACGTGTGCAAACCGAGCAGCGTCCACACCGCCGATCCATACGCGCTCGCATCCCAGCGGATATGCAGCGAGTGGAATTCGAGCCAGCGCACGCCGAGCAGCGCGAGGCTGGCCACGATGACGACGACGAGCCACAGGCGCACCTTGCGCAAGTCCTGGTCGTCGGCCGCCTTGTTCGCGAGCAGGTTCGGAATGACGCTGAGGCATGCGAGCGCCATGTTGACCGAGCCCCAGAGCAGGTCGGGCGGCGGTGCTTCGTTGGGCCACATGGCGCTGACGCTCTTCAGGTCGAAGTAGACGATGATCATCAGCGCGAAGCCCATGCCCTCGATCGCCGACATGCCGAGCGTTCCCCACCACATCAGGCTGCGCGTGCCGAAGCCGTAGCTCGGCAGGTCGGCGACATCGAGGGCGTCGCCGCGGCGAATCGCGGGCACGCTCGCCGGCGTCGCCTCGCGCTTTCGCCGCATCGCCTTCGCGGCATTGGGCGATGCCTCGATCGCGTGTACCGCGCCGGCCCGGCCGTTGCTCATGGCCTCCTCTGCAACAGCAGCTCTTCCGCGGTCTCCTTCCGCGACGGCCAATACCACAGCGTGAAGGCGATCGCCGGCGGAATGAGCCCGTACCACATGCCGGACGGCGTGATGTTCGACCAGAAGAGCCAGACGACGACGGTGACCGCCGCGACGGCCGGCCAGATCGTCGGCGACGGGTACGAGTAACGCACGTCGGGAAGCGCGTCGAGGACCGTCGTGACGAGGCCTTCACGCGTTTGCGCCGACAATCCGCTGACGTGCGTCGGCTCGTCGGCTTCGCGCGCCCACAGCGGCTCGCGCGACGCGACGACGGGCACGGCGACGAAGTTGAACGCCGGCGGCGGCGAATGCGTCCCCCATTCGAGCGTCGCGGCGCCCCACGGGTTGTCGCCTGCGAGCGCTCCCTTCACGAGGCTCCGCGCGAAGTTGACGATGAAGATCACCACGCTCGCCGCAATGATCGCGGCACCGATCGTCGCGATCAGGTTGAGCGTGCCCCAGCCCGTCTCTGCGCCGTACGTGTAAATGCGGCGCGGCATGCCGTCGAGGCCGAGCAGATGCATCGGAAAGAACGTGACGTTGAAACCGATGAAGAACAGCCAGAACTGCCAGCGTCCCAGCCGCTCGTCGAGCATGCGTCCGGTGAACTTCGGAAACCAGTAATAGAACGCGGCGAACAGCGGAAAGACCGCGCCACCGAACAGCACGTAATGCAGGTGCGCGACGACGAAGTAGGTGTCGTGGACCTGCAGGTCGAACGGCACCGAGCCGACCATGATGCCGGTGGCGCCGCCGAGCACGAAGATCACGAAGAACGCGAGCACGAAGAGCAGCGGAACGCGCAGATGGAGGCGCCCGGTCCACAGGGTGGCGATCCAGCAGAAGATCTGTACTGCCGTCGGAATCGCGATCATGAAGCTCATCGCGGTGAAGAAGCTTTTGCCGACCTCGGGCAGGTTCGTCGCGAACATGTGATGCACCCAGAGCCCGAACGCGAGGAAGCCCGTCGCGATCATCGAGAGCACGATCGCGGTATGTCCGAACAACGGCCGGCGCGCGAACGTCGGAATGATCGTCGAGATGAACCCGAGGCCGGGGATGAAGATGAAGTAGACCTCCGGATGCCCGAAGAACCAGAACAGGTGCTGCCAGACCAGCACGTCGCCGCCTTCGGCCGGATTGAAGAAATGCGTTCCGAACGTGCGGTCGAATTGCGCAAGATTCGCCGCGAGCATCACCGACGGCATCGCGAAGATGATCATCACCGACGTGACGAGAATCGACCAGGCGAAGATCGGCATGCGGCGAAGCGACATGCCGGGCGCGCGCATCTTGAGGATGACCGTCGCCAGGTCCACGGCAACCATCAGGCCCATTGCCTCGGTGAGGTTGATCAGGTTGTTCCAGACGTCGGCGCGCTTGCCGATGCCGTAGTCGGGACCTGCGAGCGGAACGTACGCGAACCAGCCGGCGTCGGCGCCGGTGTTGATCGCGAAGCCGATCCACAGCGTGAGTCCGCCGAGCAGGTAGAGCCAGTACGCGCATGCCGTCATGCGCGGAAACGCCGTGTTGCGCGTGCCGACCATCAGCGGCACGAGATAGACGCCCATCCCCTGCATGATCGGCACGGCGAAGACGAACATCATCGTCGTGCCATGCATGGTGAAGAGCTGGTCGTAGAGATCCGGACCGACGACGTCGTTGTCGGGGAATGCGAGTTGCGTGCGCATGATCGCGGAGAGGATTCCCGCCGCGCAGAAGAACAGGAATGCGGTGACGACGAAGCGCTTGCCGATCCGCTTGTGATCGTTGGTCTCGAGCCAGCCGACGACGCCGCGCTTGTCCTGCCACGTGCGCTCGAGCGCGAGCGCGGCCTTCGATCCGAAGCCGGCGCCGTCGAGCACCTCCTCGCCGCGTCCGACCACCGCATCGGCCTGCTCGCGCAACGCGTGCTGCGGACGGCGCGAGAACCGGAAGATGCCCCGCAACGAGCCGGTGCTCGAGTTCATTGGAGCGAGCCCAGGTAGGCGTTGATCGCCGCCAGCTCGTCGGGCGGCAGGTTCTCCGGCGGCATGTTGGCGCCGGGCTTGAACTGCTGCGGATCAAGAATCCACGCGGCGCGCCGCGCAGCGGTGTTCTCGAGCGTGCCCGCGCCGATCGTCATGCGGCCCGCAACGTGCGTGAGGTTCGGTGCGTGCTGCCCCTGCGCCGGCGTGCCGTCGATCGCGTGGCACATCGCGCAGCTCCGGCGCAAAAAGAGATCGCGCCCGCGCCGCTCTTCGGCGGTGGCCGGCGGGCGCGCAGGCGCGCGCTGTCGCTGCGCCCATTGCGCGTAGTCGTCCGGCGCGTCGGCGACGACGTAGAGCACCATGTGCGCGTGCTGGTATCCGCAATACTCGGCGCACGTGCCGCGGTAGACGCCCGGCCGATCGGCACGAAACGAAATCGTCTGCGTGCGCCCCGGTATCAGATCCTTCTTGCCGTGCAGGCTCGGCACCCAGAAGCTGTGGATCACGTCGGCGCCGACGAGCGTGACGATGACCGGCCGCCCGACGGGAACGTGCAGCTCGTTCGCCGTCGTGAAGATGCGTGACGGGTCGGGGTCGTCATAGCGCGCCTCCCACCACCATTGATAACCGGTGAGCTGGACGTGCAGCGCATTCGCGAGCGGCAACCGGGCGAGCGCCCGGTCGGTGAAGACGCTGACGGCCAGCAGCACGAGCAGGAGAAGCGTCGACGCGATGACCGCGGCCCAGACCGTTCGCGCGATCTTCGGCTCCGGCGCCCACAGCGAGGAGACGTCGGGAGCAGCCGTTTCGCGAAGCCAGGGTGCGCGCCACAGCGCGACGAGCATCGCAACGACGATGGCGACGAAGACGAACGTGCAGATCGGCAGCAGCCAATGCCAGACGCCGGCGATCGCGTGCGCCTGCGCGCCCGCCGGAACCTGCACGTCGTGCATGCCGCCGATCATGGCCGCTCGGAGGCACTCGACGGCACAGCCACCACCGGCTTCTGCGGCTCGGTGTTGCTCTCCGGTTTCTTGACCTGCATCGTGTCGGTTCGATTCGGCGCCGCCGTATCGGACACGAGGCCCGACAGCGAACGCACGTACGCGACGAGCTCCCACACCTGGTTTTCCGGAATGTGTCCGCCGAACGACGGCATTCCGTTCGGTCTTCCCTCGACGATCGTCGAGTAGATCTGCGCCGGCTCACTGCCGTAGATCCAGACGTTGTCCATCAGCGCCGGTCCCTTGTCGCCGCCGCCGTTCGCGTGACAGCCATTGCAGTTGTACCAGCGGAACAGGCGCTGCCCTTCGGACAGCGCGTACGCGTTGTCCTCGTACTTCTGCGCAAGCGCGGTGTTCGTCGCAATCGCACCGGGTTGGATCTGGCTCAAGCGCACCGGGGGTGGCGTGACGGCTTTCGTCGGCGGCTCGAAGTAGCGCGTCTCGCGCTGACAACCCGTCGCGGCGAGCGCCACGATGAAGGCGAGCGTGACGCGCGCTGCGCATGCCGAATCGCTGCCCGAGCGCAAATCGTTCATCGCGCCGCCTCCGCGCGCGTCACCGCGTAATCGTCGAGCACGGCATCGATCGCCGGCGCGAGATGGGCGAGCGACCGATTCAACGCGTCGCGCAAGGCGACGTCGTCGCGTCGCACGCCCATTGCAATCGCAAAATCGAAGGCAGGGTCGTCGGCGTCGCGACGGATCGGCACCACGGCGAGCGCAAGACGGCGCTTCGCGATGAAATAACCCGGTTGCGGCGACCAGACGATGCCGACGTCGAGCGTGCCGGCGGCGATCGCATCCACGATGCGCTGCGCCGACGGCGTTTCGCCCATCATCGGGAACCCGACGACGCGATCGACGATGCCACGCCGCGCGAGCGCACGCGCTGCAGGCGTGGGCAGCGCGTCGATGCCGATCACCTGAATGCCGATGCGAAGGCTGCGAAGCCGCGGATCGTCGAGGCTTTCGAGGCCCGGAAAGCGCTTCGGTGCATAGACGAGCGCAAACGTCCCGCGGTAATACGCGTCGGTCGCGAGCACGCTGCCGTCCGCCTGCGCGATGCCGGGAATCACGTCGCAGCGATGCTGCGCGAGCGTCTTGCGCGCATAGCCTCGCCATTGCGGCAGCCAGTAATAGCGGACGTCGGCACCGAGGTCGCGCGCGACGAGTGCCGCGATCCGGTTTTCGAAGCCCTGCGCGGCGCGGTTCGAATAGGGAAGGTCGTCGGGGTCTGCGCATACGCGCAGTTCGCGCGCGCTCACCGGTGTTGCAACCGCAATCGCAACCGCGACCACGCCGACGGCGAATGCACGGATGTCAGGGCAACGCGAAGACATAGAGCATCCCGCCCTTCGCCGTCTTCTGCGGCAGATCCGACATGACGGTGGCGAAACCGCCGCCCGCGCTTTGATCGCGCGGATCGAGATTACCCGCCACGATGCCGCCCGCCCAGCCGCCGACGCCCGACAGCACGGCGACGTATTGCTTGCCGTCGGGACCGCGATACGACACCGGCTGACCGACGATGCCCGAGCCTGTCTTGAATTTCCAAAGCTCCTTGCCTGTCTTCGCGTCGACTGCCTTGAACCAGCCCTCCATCGTGCCGTAGAACACGAGATCGCCCGCGGTCGCGAGCGCGCCGCTCCAGACGGGAAAGTCCTCCTCGATCTTCCACGCCGCTTTCGCCGCCGCCGGGTCCCACGCGGTGAAGAGGCCGCGCTTGCCGCCCGGTCCCGGCTTCATCTTCAACTCGGCGCCGACGTACGGCGTGCCGGCGATGTAGCTCACCTGCGCCGTCATCGCGTCCTGGCAGAGGTTCTGGTGCGGAATGTAGACGAGGTGCGTGCGCGGCGAGTATGCCGCCGGCTGCCAGTCCTTGCCGCCCGGCGACGCAGGACAGATGTCGCGCACCGTCTTCCCAGGCTCCGGCGTCTTCTCGGGGTTCCAGGTGATGCGTCCCGTCGCGAGATCGACGCCGCTCGACGTCGTGATCGGCACGTACGGCGTTGCGGACAGCACCTGTCCGGTCACGCGATCGATGACGTACACGTAGCCGTTGCGATCGGCGTGCACGAGCGCGTGATGCGACGTCCCGCCGACGTCGACGTCGATCAGGATGTTCTCGTTGATCCCGTCGTAGTCGTGCAGATCGTGCGGGCTCGTCTGGTAGAACCAGCGCGCCTGCCCGCTCTTCGCATCGCGCGCGAAGATTCCCGACGTCCACTTGTTGTCGCCCGGCCGTTGCGACGGATTCCACGGACCGGGATTCGCGGTGCCGTAATAGACGAGATCGAGCGCCGGGTCGTACGACAGGAAACCCCAGACGGTGCCGCCGCCGATCTTCCACGCTTCGCCCGGCCACGAGCTCGTGCCGAGATCCTTGCCGCGATCCTGCGGATAGAACGGCTTGAACTCGTCGCCGATCAGGACCTCGCTGTCCGGCCCGGTGCTGTACGCGCGCCACAACGCCTTGCCGCTCTTCGCGTCGAGCGCCTGCAACCATCCGCGCACGCCGTATTCGCCGCCGCTGTTGCCGACGTAAACCGTGCCGTTCACGACCAGCGGCGCCATCGTCATCGTCTCGCCCTTCGCGATGTCGCCGAGCTGCACGCGCCACGTTTCCTTGCCGGTTTTCGCGTCGAGCGCGATCGTCTGGTTGTCGAGCGTATTGAAGTAGACGTGCTCGTCCGCATACGCGGCGCCGCGATTGACGACGTCGCAGCAGGCCTCCCCCTGCGACGACGACGACGGGTTCGGCGTGAACTTCCATTTCATCGGCGCGCCCGGCTGCGTGAGGTCGAGCGCGTAGACGGCGTTCGGAAACGGGGTGACGATATAGAGCGTGCCGTCGGCGACGATCGGCGCCGCTTCGTGGCCCCGCAGCACACCGGTCGAGAACGTGAACGCGAGCGCCAGCTTGCCGACGTTGCCCGCATTCAACTGGTCGAGCGGGCTGTAGCGCGTGCCCGCATAGTCGTGCGCGGCCATCGTCCAGTCGCCCGCATCGTCGCCGGCCGCCTGGGCGCACGTGCCGATCGTCACGAGGAGCGTGACGAAAATGACGATGGGACGAAGCGCTTTCATTCGGCCGCTGCTCGCCTTTTTTCGGCGACATGGCGCAAGGAGCGTACCAGGTAAGAACGTTCTTACATCAAGCTCTTACGTACGAGCAGTCGTTGCGCACAGCAATAATTCCCAGGACGCGGCAGAAGAATTTGCCGGTGGATCGAGGCGCGCCGGCACCGCGCAGCGCTCACTTGCCGATGCAGAAGCGCGAGAAGATTTCGCCGAGCAGGTCGTCGGCGGTGAATTCGCCGGTGATCGACGAGACCGCGTTCTGCGCCTCCCTGAGCTCCTCGGCGAACAATTCGAGCGTCGCGTTGCCGTGGCGCAGCTGATCCGCTGCCCGTACAAGATGCGCGCTCGCCGCGTCGAGCGCTGCAAGCTGGCGCGCACGCGCGAAGAACGCGTCCTCGACACCGTGCGATACGCCGGCCGCGCGCAAGATCTCGGCTTCGAGCAGCGGCAGCCCATCGCCGGTCAATGCGCAAATCCAGGCGTGCGTGGCCTCGGTCTCGCCATCGTCGAGCGTCACCGCAAAACGCTCGACGTGCGGAACGGCAAAGGCGAGATCCGACTTGTTGTGCACGACGATCCGCGGCAGGCCTGGCGGCAGTTCGCTCGCGAGCGCACGGCTCGTCAGCGCCGGGCGATCGTCGTCGCGGGCATCGACGATCACGAGCGCGGCATCCGCGCGCTCGATCGCGGCGCGGGTGCGTGCAATGCCGTGGCGCTCGACTTCGTCGTCGGTGTCGCGCAGTCCGGCGGTATCGACCACCGTCAGCGGAATGCCGCCGACCTCGATCTGGCGCTCGATCGTGTCCCGGGTGGTGCCCGGGACCGCCGTGACGATCGCCGCGTCCTCGCCGGCGAGGCGATTGAGAAGGCTCGATTTGCCCACGTTCGGCGCGCCGACGAGCACGACGCTGATGCCGCTGCGCAAACGCGCGCCGCGCTGCGCGCGTACGAGCAGGCGATCGAGCCGCTCGCGGATCGATGCGAGGCGCAGCGCGACGTCGCCCTCGCGCAAGAGCTCGATGTCCTCGTCGGGGAAGTCGAGCGTCGCCTCCGCGTACATGCGCAGATCGATCAACGCGTCGCAAAGCGCATGGACTTCGCGCGAGAACTCCCCGGTCAGGCTTCGCGCCGCTGCGCGCACCGCGGTGGCTGTCGATGCCTCGATCACGTCGGCGACGCTCTCCGCCTGCGCGAGATCGAGCTTGCCGTTCAGGAACGCGCGCTTCGTGAATTCGCCAGGCTCGGCCGGGCGGGCACCGAGCTCGATGCAGCGCGCGAGCAGAAGCCGCATCACGGCGACACCCCCGTGGCCGTGCCATTCGACGACGTCTTCGCCGGTGTACGAATGCGGCGACGGGAAGTAGAGCGCGACGCCGTCGTCGATCGGCGCCCCGTATGCATCGCGAAACACGACGCGCGTTGCGACGCGCGGCGGCAGCGCGCGCCCGATCATCCGTTCGACGAACGGCGCGAGATTCGCACCCGAGACGCGCACGATGCCGATGCCGCCACGGCCGGGCGGCGTCGCGATCGCGGCGATCGGCGGCGGTTGCGGCATGCGCCGAAGCTTAGCGCGAGACGCGCGCGCAGCGCTCAGAACCCGTCAGTCGTGCAGGGCCGCCCCAAGCGACTGACTGCGCCCCCCGGGGGGCAGCGAGCAAAGCGAGCGTGGGGGGATGTTCAGTCGTGCAGGGCCGCCCCAAGCGACTGACTGCGCCCCCCGGGGGCAGCGAGCAAAGCGAGCGTGGGGAGATGTTCAACGCCTAGCGCCGTCTTGCTGCGGCGAGGGCCGCCTCCTTCGTCAGCATCCGGTTCACGTGCCACTGCTGCAGGATCTGCAGCGAGTTGTTGACGAGCCAGTACAGCACGAGACCCGACGGGAAGAACAGAAACATGATCGAGAACGCGACCGGCATGAACTGCATGACCTTCGCCTGCACCGGGTCGGAGATCGGCGTCGGCGACAGGCGCACCTGGAGCCATGCCGTGACCGCGTAGACGACCGGCAGGATGAACCACGGATCGGGCGCCGACAGGTCGTGGATCCAGCCGATCCATGGTGCATGCCGCAGCTCGACGGCCGACAGCAGCACCCAGTAGAGCGCGATGAACACCGGGATCTGCACGACGATCGGCAGGCAGCCGCCGAGCGGGTTGATCTTCTCCTGCCGATAGAGCTCCATCATCTTCATCTGGAGCTGCTGCTTGTCGTTCGCGTACTGCTCCTGCAGCGCCTTCATCTTCGGCGCGACGATCTTCATCTTCGCCATCGACCGCGCCGCCTTCGCGTTGAGCGGGAAGAACGCGCCCTTGATCAGGATCGTCATCACGATGATCGCGAAGCCCCAGTTGCCGATCAGCGAGTGCAGCCACTTGAGCAGCAGGAACAGCGGCTCGGCGATGATCGTGAAGATGCCGTAGTCGACGACGAGGTCGAGTCCCTTCGCGAGCTTCTTCAGCGTGTCCTGGTCCTGCGGACCGACATAGAGGCGTGACGAAATGACGCCGGTCGCTCCGGGCGCGATCTCGCCCTCGCTGTAGCGGACACCGGCCGTATAGAGACCATTGTCGAGCTTCGTCGTGTAGAACTGCCGTTTCACGCTGTCGGGGGGCAGCCACGCGGTGACGAAGTAATGCTCGATCATGCCGATCCAGCCGTTGTCATTGTCGTGCGTGTACGCGGGCTTGCGCGTCGGATCGGCGGCCTCCTTGTCGATCTCGCCGAAGTCGATCTTCTTGAACTTGTCCGCGTCGTCGTAGACGACAGGACCCACGAACGACGCCGGCGCCATCGAGCTTTGCACGCCGACCTTCTTCGTGTCGCGCATCAGCTGGAAATAGGCTTCGGGCTTGATCGCTGCCGAGCCCGTGTTCGTCACGTCGAACGCGACGTCGATCACGTACGAGCCGCGGTGAAACGTGAGCACCTGCACGACCTTGTCGCCATTCGCCGCGGTCGCCTGCAACTTGAGCTGCAGCGCGTCCTGTCCCGGCTGCAGCGTGCGCGAGCCGGGCAGCACCTCGTATGGCGTGCGGTGATTCGGGAAGCCCTCGCCGATCAGGCCTGCCTGCGCGACGAACGTGCGGTCGGCATTGCGCTGCAGCGCGAGGTACGGCTTGGAGGTGTCCTCCGCGGCACGATGCTTTTCCAGCGCGACGCGGGTGATGGTGCCGCCGACGGTGTCGATGTCGGCGACGTAGAGATCGGTGCGGATTTCGACGGTCTGGCCGGTCGGCGCCGCGGTGGCGGGTGGCGTTCCGGCCGGAGCGCTCGTTCCCGGCACGCTGGTGGTCGCGCTCGACATCGGCGGCGCCGCGCTCTTTTGCGCGGGGGCCGGTTGCGTCGAGTGAATCGCGGGAACCGGCGGCGGGTTGTGCTCGCGCTCCCACGCCTGCCACAGCATCAGGCCGGAGAAGGAGAAGACGAGCCACAGGATGAGGCGTTGCGTGTCCATTGAGGCGAATCGGTGAAGTGGTTTTCGCGCGACGAAAATGGGGACGAGGCGAGGTTACGGAACGGGGTCGTAACCGCCCGGATGCCACGGATGACAGCGCCCGAGCCGGCGCAGCGCGAGCCACGCGCCGCGGAGCGCGCCGTGGCGTTCGATCGCCTCGCTCGCATAGTCGGAACAGCTCGGATAGAAGCGGCAGTTCGCGCCGAGAAGCGGACGCAGCAGGTAGCGATACGCGGCGAGCGCCGCGAGCAGGAGCGACTTCATCGCAGCGTCGCGAGTCGTGCCAGCAACCGTTGCGATTCGGCGCTCGCCGCTGCGATGTCGGCGCGCGCGACGATGCGCTTCACGCGGAGGATGACGTCGAACGCCTCGATCGCGGGACGTGCGGCGCGAATGCGCTCGCGCAAGCGACGTCGCAGGCGATTGCGATCCACGGCGCGGCGCATCGTCTTGCGCCCGATGATGTAACCGACGCGGCCCGGCGAATGCGCGGCCGGCGCGGCGATCAGTTGCAGGAAGTGCCCTTCGTACCGGGCACCGGTCTTGAATACGCGCTCGAACGCGCCGACGCCGCGAAGGCGATACCGCGCTGCGCCCGCGACATTGGACGGCGCTGCAATGGCATCAAACCGAAAGCCGTGCGCGGCCCTTCGCCCGGCGCGCGGACAGTACCTTGCGTCCGCCGGCTGTTTTCATGCGGGCACGAAAGCCGTGCGCACGCGCACGACGAAGCTTCGATGGCTGAAAGGTGCGTTTCATGAAGCGGTTCCGAAAAGCCTTTCATTAGAGCGCGTTACGGCGCGCCTGTCAATGACGGACGCTGCGTGCAGACATTTCGGCGCCACCGCGGGCCGGCGCCGCCGCTTACGCGAGTAATCACTTCCGCGCGTCGCCAAGCAGCGCGGAGATCGCGGTCATCCGTCGGCCCGCGCTGTGGATAACCTCGATTGCCGCGGCTACAATGCCTGCCCGGCCAGTCGCAAAAGCAGTCGCGTCACGCCGCATTCCTAAAATAATCCACTGGCCCGTTTCCGTGCATTCCTCGCATCCGCCGGCGTGGCTCGCCTGTCTCGACGCGTTCGAGCGCGAGCTCACACCACAGCAGTTCGCTACCTGGATCCGCCCGCTGACCTGTGCCGACGAGTCGGGTCGCTTGCGCCTCCTCGCACCCAATCGCTTCGTGCTGCAATGGGTCAAGGATCGCTTCGGCGGCCGCATCGAGACGCTCGCGCGCCAGGCGACCGGCGCATCGGTCGCCGTCGAATTCGCCGTTGCCGATGCGCCCTCGGCGAGGCATGCGCACGCGGCGAACGAGCCGACGCCGCGGCCGGCGACGGTGCCTGACACGCCGATGCCGGCGCCGGCAAGCGGCACCGCCCCGATGCCGAGTGCCGTCGCGCCAGGACCTGCCGCGCAACTCGGCACCAATCCTCCGCGTCGCAGCGAGCCGGGAAGCCTCAATCCGACGTTCACGTTCAATGCATTCGTCGCCGGAAAGGCCAATCAGCTCGCGCGTGCCGCGGGCCTGCAGGTGGCCGACCACCCGACGTCGTACAACCCGCTCTTCGTCTATGGCGGCGTGGGCCTCGGCAAGACGCACCTGATCCAGGCGATCGGCAACCAGATCCTCGCGCACAACCCGGCGGCGAAAATCCGTTACATCCACGCGGAAACGTACGTGTCCGACGTCGTGCGTGCCTACCAGCACAAGGCGTTCGACGACTTCAAGCGCAACTACCGCTCGCTCGACCTGCTGCTGATCGACGACATCCAGTTCTTCGGCGGCAAGAGCCGAACGCAGGAAGAATTTTTCTACCTGTTCAACACGCTGATCGAAGCGCACAAGCAGGTCGTGATCACCTGCGACACCTACCCGAAGGAAATCGCCGGTATCGAGGAGCGGCTGATCTCGCGGTTCGGCTGGGGATTGACCGTCGCGCTCGAGCCGCCCGAGCTCGAGATGCGCGTGGCGATCCTGTTGTCCAAGGCCGCGTCGGTCGGCGTGCGGCTCGACGAGCAGGTCGCGTTCTTCGTCGCAAAGCACATCCGCAGCAACGTACGCGAGCTCGAAGGCGCGCTGAAGCGCATCCTCGCGTATGCGAGCTTCCACGGACAGGAAATCACGCTCGCGATGACGAAGGAGGCGTTGCGCGACCTCCTCGCCGTACAGAACCGGCAGATCTCGATCGACAACATCCAGAAGACGGTCGCCGACTACTACAAGGTGCGCGTGACCGACATGCATTCGAAGAAGCGCTCGCGCGCCGTGGCGCGGCCGCGGCAGGTCGCGATGGCGCTCACGAAGGAGCTCACGCAGTTGTCGCTACCGGAAATCGGCAGCAATTTCGGCGGTCGCGACCACACGACCGTGCTGCATGCGTGCCGGCAGATTGCGAAATTGCGCGAATCGCTGCCCGACCTGAATCACGACGTCAATTTCCTGCTGCAAGTGTTGCGCAGCTAAGCCGTCGCTTCGCCCTCGCAATGGCCGATTTCCACTCCGTTCCGCGCGCTGGAAAAGACGGGGTGGAACCGTTATAATTTGGGGATTAAACGTCCGGCCGGCACGCGGCGCAAAAAGTCCCCAGACGATCCACAGGCGGCCAAGCAACGATACAGGCGAAAGCGCCGCTCCAAGCGCCTGACGTAACGGCGTAAAACAACGTTGTCCGCGTTTCGGGCCTTCTCCTATTAACGTTCTTATTGTTCGAGATGCAATTAAAGCAAATACCCCGAGACGCGCTGCTGAAGCCGCTGTCGGCGGTCTCCGGCATCGTCGAGCGGCGGCACACGCTGCCGATCCTCGCGAACGTGCTGCTCGAACAGAAGAACGGCCAACTGCACGTGACGGCGACCGATCTCGAAATGCAGATCACCGCCGTCGCCGATCTTCCCGGCAAGGACGGACAGTCGACGACGGTGGGGGCGCGCAAGCTCCAGGATCTGCTTCGCGCGCTGCCCGACGATGCGCAGGTCAACATCGACGCGACCGGAAGCCGCATGACGGTGCGCGCGGGCCGCTCGCGCTTCAACCTGCAAACGCTCGCCGCGAGCGACTACCCGCGGATCAACGTCGGACAGGACAAGCTGCAGTCGCTCACGCTTGCGCAGCGCGATTTGCGGTCGCTGCTCAAGCTGGCCGAATTCGCGATGGCGCAGCAGGACATCCGCTACTACCTGAACGGGATGCTGCTCGTCGTCGACAACGGTGCGCTGCAGGCCGTGGCGACCGACGGCCATCGCCTGTCCTGGGCGAGCCTCGCGGTCGACGGCGACTACGCGCACGCCGAAGTGATCCTGCCGCGAAAGACCGTGCTCGAGCTGTCGAAGCTCCTGCAGGACGACGACACGCCGGTGACGATCGACATCCTCGCGAACCAGGCGCGGTTCCGCTTCGCCAACGTCGAACTCGTCTCGAAGGTGGTCGACGGCAAGTTTCCCGACTACAACCGCGTGATTCCGGCCGCGCACGGCAAGAAGATCGAGCTCGAGCGCGTCGCGCTGCTGTCGGCGCTTTCGCGTGCGGCGATCCTGTCGAACGAGAAATTTCGCGGCGTACGCCTTGTTTTGGGGGACGATCAGCTCAAGATCATCTGTACGAACAGCGAGCAGGAGGAAGCCGAGGAGCAGATCCCGGTCGCCTACGCGGGCGAGGCGATCGACATCGGCTTCAATATCACGTACCTGCTCGACGTCCTGTCGAACCTCAACGGCGAGAAGGTCAATTTCGCGTTCGGCGACGCCAACTCGAGCGCGCTCGTGACGCTTCCCGAGCGTGACGACTACAAGTACGTCGTCATGCCGATGAGAATCTAGCCGTTGCGCATCGCGAATTCCCGCACGGTCTTCAATCCCGCGTCGTGTCTCGCGCGCACGGCAACAGAATGCCATCAACGCCGACCCTCGAAAGTCGGCGTTGATGCTTTTGGAGCGAGCGGCACCCGGCAGTAACCGCAACGAAAGTCATTGATGACGCCACAAACCAAACCGCGCCAGCTTGGCGACGACTACGATTCCTCGAGCATCAAGATCCTGAAGGGCCTCGACGCGGTGCGCAAGCGCCCGGGCATGTACATCGGCGACACGTCCGACGGCACGGGGTTGCATCACATGGTGTTCGAAGTGCTCGACAACGCGATCGACGAGGCGCTCGCCGGCTACTGCGACGACATCAAGGTCGTCATCCACGCGGACAACTCGGTGTCGGTCGTCGACAACGGCCGCGGCATTCCGACCGACATCAAGCAGGACGACGAAGGCCGCCGTTCGGCCGCCGAAATCGTGATGACCGAGTTGCACGCGGGCGGCAAGTTCGACCAGAACAGCTACAAGGTGTCGGGCGGCCTGCACGGCGTCGGCGTATCGGTCGTCAACGCGCTGTCCGACTGGCTCAAGCTTCGGATCTGGCGTAACGGCGAGACTCACCAGATGGAGTTCCGCCAGGGCGTGCCGGTCGCGCCGCTGGCGGCGGTCGGATTCACCGATCGCCGCGGCACCGAGGTGCATTTCATGGCTTCGCTCGCGACGTTCACCCGCGTCGAATACCACTACGAGATCCTCGCGAAGCGGATCCGCGAGCTCTCGTTCCTGAACAATGGCGTCAAGATCGAGCTCATCGACCAGCGCGATGGCAAGAGCGAGAACTTCGCGTACGCGGGCGGCATCAAGGGCTTCGTCGAGTTCATGAACCGCAGCAAGAGCGTGCTGCACCCGAAGATCTTCCACGCGACGAGCGAGAAGGACGGCATGACCGTCGAAGTCGCGATGCAGTGGAACGATTCGTACGCCGAGTCGGTGCAGTGCTTCACGAATAACATTCCGCAACGCGACGGCGGCACGCATCTCACCGGCCTGCGCCAGGCGATGACCCGCACGCTCAACAACTACATCGAGAAGGAAGAAGTCGCGAAGAAGGCGAAGGTCGAAACGACGGGCGACGACATGCGCGAGGGTCTCACCTGCGTGTTGTCGGTCAAGGTGCCCGAGCCCAAGTTCTCGTCGCAGACGAAGGACAAGCTCGTGAGTTCCGAGGTGCAGCCGGTCGTTCAGGAAACGGTCAGCGCGATGCTCGCCGACTTCCTGCTCGAGAACCCCGCCGACGCGAAGATCATCTGCTCGAAGATCGTCGACGCCGCACGGGCGCGCGAAGCGGCGCGCAAGGCGCGCGAGCTCACGCGGCGCAAGGGTGTGCTCGACGGCATCGGCCTTCCCGGCAAGCTCGCCGACTGCCAGGAGCGCGATCCGGCGCTGTGCGAAATCTATCTGTTCGAGGGCGATTCCGCCGGCGGCTCGGCGAAACAGGGGCGCGATCGCAAGTTCCAGGCGATCCTGCCCTTGCGCGGCAAGATCCTCAACGTCGAGCGTGCGCGCTTCGACAAGCTCGTCTCGTCGCAGGAAATCGTCACGCTGATCACGGCGCTCGGCACCGGCTTCGGACGGTCCTCGAACGGCGACAAGGACGACAAGGACGCGTTCAACGTCGACAAGCTGCGCTACCACCGCATCATCATCATGACCGACGCCGACGTCGACGGCTCGCACATCCGCACGCTGCTGTTGACGTTCTTCTACCGGCAGATGCCCGAGCTCGTCGAGCGCGGCCACATCTACATCGCGCAGCCGCCGCTCTACAAGGCGAAGCAGGGCAAGGAAGACGTCTACCTCAAGGACGACCACGAGTTGAAGCAGCACCTGCTGCGCGTCGCCCTGAAGAACGCCGAGCTCGTGCCGGGCGAAGGCCGCTCGCCGCTGTCGGCCGAGTCGCTCGGCGACGTCGCGCGCGAATACCTGCTCGCCGAAGCCGTGATCGAGCGGCTTGCGCGGGTCGTCGATTCGGCGGCGCTTCGCGCGATCCTGAACGGCGTTCGCCTCGATCTTTCGAGCGAATCGACGGCGCGGCGCAGCGCTACCGCGCTGCAAACGGCGATCGACGATCCCGAAGTGACGGCCGAGGCGCGCTACGACGCGACGAACGAGGTCCACCGGGTCGTCGTCGTACGCACCCACCACGGCACGCCGCACGCGACGGCGATCGACGCCGACTTCCTCGCGAGCGGCGACGCGGAGCAGATTCGCCGTGCGGCCGACGTGCTGCAGGACCTGATCTATCCGGGTGCCGTCGTCAAGCGGGGCGACAAGCTGCAGGCGGTGAAGTCGTTCAAGGAAGCGCTCGACTGGCTGCTCGGCGAAGCGCGCGGCAACGTCGCGATCCAGCGCTACAAGGGCCTCGGCGAAATGAATCCCGAGCAGCTCTGGGAGACGACGATGGATCCGGCCGTGCGCCGCTTGCTCAAGGTGCAGATCGAGGATGCGATCGGTTCCGAGGAGATCTTCTCGACGCTGATGGGCGAGCAGGTCGAGCCGCGGCGTGCGTTCATCGAGACGAACGCGCTCGGCGTACGCAACCTGGACGTGTAGCGAAGTTCGTCCACGCTCGGAGGCGCGACATGCGAGCCTTCGCCATGCTGTTTCCAGCGTTCCTCGCGACGGCTTCGGCCTTCGCGGCGACGTCCCCGGCCACGCCTTCCGCCGCGCCGCCTTCGGTCGAAACGTTCTTCCGCAGGCCGGCCTACGGCGGCATGACGCTGTCGCCGAACGGTCGCTACGTCGCCGTCATGGCGCCCGTCGGCGAGCGGCAGGGACTGATCGTCGTCGACCTCGGCACGAAAGCGGCAACGAAGATGAAGTCGCCCGGCGACGGCGACGTGCTCGGCGCCGTCTGGCAGAACGACGAGCGGCTCGTCGTGCGCATCGGCGAGTTGCAGCGCGCAAGCGGCGAGCCGCCGCACGAATCGGGATTGGTCGCGATCAACCGCGACGGCAGCGACTCGCGCGTCATCGCCGGCATCGAGGCGCCGAGAAGCGTCGGGTCGCATATTGCCGAGAAGCGTTTCGAGCGGCCGTGGTTCGTGCGGCTGCTCCGCGTCGTCGAAGGTACGAACGACGTGCTGCTGACCGCGCGCGAGCGCAACGAGCGCACGAGCGACGTCTACCGGTATGACACCGTGACCGGCGAGAAGAAGCTGCTCACGTTCGATTCGCCCGGCGCCGTGCAGGACTGGGTCGTCGATTTCGACGGCGTGCCGCGCGCGGCCGTCACCGCGAGCATCGACGACGATACGTCGGCGTGGTACGTGCGCAAGACGGCGGACGCGCCGTGGACGAAGGTCGAGGAAGCGAAGCTCGGCGCGCTCGATTCGTTCCCGCTGCAATTCGATCCCGACGGCAAGCTGCTGTACGTTTCGGCACGCCGCAACGGCGACGACCGCGCGTCGATCTACGAATATTCGGTCGTCGACAACGCGTGGCGCAAGGCGATCGTCAGCCATCCGCTTCGCGACGTCGACGCCGGCAATGCGACGTTTCGCGTCGATTACAAGGCGCGCAAGCTCCTCGGCCTCCGCTACACCGACGACAAGCCGTCGGTCGCGTGGTTCGACGCCGAATGGGCGCGCGTGCAGAAGGCGATCGACGCGGCGCTCCCCGACACGGTCAACCTCCTGCAGCGCCGCGGCGATCGTTTCGTCGTCGTCGCCTACTCCGATCGCGATCCCGGCGAGGCCTATCTGCTCGACGCGACGACGATGCGGCTCGAAAAGCTGCTCGTGTACGAGCCATGGATCGATCCGAAGACGATGGCGCCGGAAAAGTGGGTGCGCTATCCGGCGCGCGACGGATTGACGATTCCCGCGCTGTTGACGCTGCCGCCCAATGCGCAGTCGACGCGCGTGCCGCTCGTCGTCGTCATCCACGGCGGGCCGAACGTCGAGGCGACGCCGTGGGGCTACGTCGCCGAGACGCAATTTCTCGCCTCCCGCGGCTACGCCGTTCTGCAGCCGCAGTTTCGCGGCACGCTCGGCTTCGGCTGGAAGCTTCGCTCGTCGGGATTTCGCAAATGGGGCGACGAGATGCAGGACGATCTCGAGGACGGCGTGAAGTGGGCGGTCGCGCAAGGCTTCGCCGAGCCGGACCGCGTCTGCTTCTACGGCGCGAGCTACGGCGGCTACGCCGCGTCGTGGGGTGCGATCAAGAATGCGAAGCTGATCAAGTGCGCCGTGTCGTACGTCGGCGTGACGTCGATCGACTATCTGTTCGACAACGCGCAGACCGACCTGTCGCGTCTCGCCGACCGCTCGACGCTGATGGTGCGGGAGATCGGCGATCCGAAGACCGAGCGCGCGCGCTTCCACCGGGTGAACCCGCTCGACAACGCCGACAAGGTCGGCGTGCCGATCCTGCTCGCGTACGGCGCGTCAGATCGCCGCGTGCCGCTTGCGCACGGAACCGATTTTCGCGCTGCGCTCGATCGTGCGGGCAAGCCTTACGAATGGGTCGTCTATGCCGACGAAGGCCATGGATTCAACAAGGACGAGAACCTGTTCGACTTCTACGGCCGGGTCGACCGCTTTCTCGCCAAATACCTGGCGCCCGCCTCCGCCGCCGCGGCTGCCGCGAAGTGACATCGCGTCGCGCGCCCCACGGACGAGACATTCGATGCTTGCACGTCACATTCGCGCGACTGGCGTCGCCATCGCACTCGCCGTCGCTGTGCCTGCGCACGCCGACACGCGCCTCATCGTCAAGCTGAAGGACGGCGGCGCGAAATCGGCGTTGACGCCGAAGGCACGCATCGCGAAGCTCGCGAGCGACAGCGGCGTCGCGCTCGCGCACGTGCGATCGATGGCGCTCGGCGCGGATGTCGTGAGGGCGTCGGGCAACGATGCCGCCGCGGCGATCGACGCGCTGAAGGCGGATTCCGACGTCCAGTTCGTCGACGTCGACCGGCGACGGCACATCGAGCAGGACGTGCCGGTGAACGACCCGTTCCTCCAGGGTCAGCGCTATCTGACCAACGAGGACACGTCGATCAGCGCCTTCTCGGCGTGGCAAACGACGCACGGCTCGAGTTCGATCGTCGTCGCCGTCGTCGATACCGGTTATCGGCCGCATGCGGGAATCGCCGGCCGCTTCCTGCCGGGTTACGACATGATCGACGATCCGAAGGAGGCCAACGACGGCGACGGGCGCGACCCCGATGCGACCGATCCCGGCGACTGGGTGCTCGCGAGCGAGGCGACCGACGACTGCAAGGCGCGCAACAGCTCGTGGCATGGCACGAGCGTCGCCGGTGTGATCGCGGCCAACACCAACGACGATCAATGGACGGCGGGCATCGACTGGAACGCGATGGTCCTCCCGGTGCGCGTGCTCGGCAAATGCGGCGGCTTCGACTCCGACATCGTCGACGGCATCGCGTGGGCCGCAGGGTTGGACGTGCCCGGTGTGCCGCCCAATCCGCATCCGGCGCAGGTGATCAATCTGAGTCTCGGTGGCGACCGCGCATGCCCGTCGTACTACCCGCCGCTGATCGACGCGGTCTATGCGAACGGCGTCACGCGCGCGATCATCGCGGCGGCCGGCAACGAATCGGACGACGTCGCCAACCATTCGCCGGCGAGTTGTCCCGGCGTCATCGCCGTCGCCTCGACGACGGTGATCAGCGGCAAGCTCGCGAGCTACAGCAATTTCGGCGCAGGCGTCACGATCTCCGCGCCCGGTGGAACCTACATCCCGCAGGTGCCGGTCCAGGGCACGCTCGCATTGTCGAACACGGGGACGACGACACCCCAGGACGACGCCGCGTTCAGCGAAGGCGGCACGAGCTTCTCGGCACCGATGGTCTCGGCCGCGATCTCGCTGATGCTGGCGGTCGCGCCGTCGCTGTCGGTCGACCAGATCGCGTCGATCCTGCAGTCGACGGCGAAGCCGTTTCCCGGCGGTTCGAACTGTACGACCGACATTTGCGGCGCAGGCATCCTCGACACGGGTGCCGCGGTGCGCGCCGCGGCGAACGTAGCGGCGGCGACGCCGAATTACCAGGGCTTGTGGTGGGCGTCGCCGGCCGGGTCGGAGTCGGGCTGGGGCATCAATTTCGCGCACCAGGGCGACATCATCTTCGCGACGTGGTTCACCTACGACGCCACCGGCAAGGCCTGGTGGCTGTCGATGATCGCGAACAGGACCGGAGCGAACACGTATGCCGGCGACCTGTTGACGACGCACGGCTCCGCCTTCTCGGCCACGCCGTTCGATCCGAATGCGGTTACGCACGCAACGGTCGGGCACGCGACGCTCACGTTCACCGATGCGGACACCGCGCAGTTCGCCTATACGGTGAACGGCATCGCGCAGGCGAAGACGCTGACGCGCGAGCTCTTCGGAACCGCGCCCACGTGCGCGTTCGGCGCGCAGCCGAACCTTGCGGGCGCATCGAACTACCAGGATCTGTGGTGGGCGGCTCCGGCCGGCATCGAGTCGGGCTGGGGCATCAACCTGACCGAGCAGAGCAACGAGATCTTCGGCACCTGGTTCACGTACGACATCGACGGCTCGCCGCTGTGGCTGTCGGTGCTCGCGACGAACACCGCGCCGGGCGTCTATTCGGGAGCGCTGATGCGCACGACAGGACCGGCCTTCAGCGCGATGCCGTTCAACCCGGCGAAGGTCGTGGCGACGCCGGTCGGCAAGGCGACGTTCACGTTCACCGACGGCGATCATGCGACGTTCGCGTACACGGTCGGCAAGGTGGCGCAATCGAAGGCGATCACGCGTGAGGTGTTCGTGAGCCCGGGCACGTTCTGCCAATGAACGACGAACGTTCGCGCGCCCGGTCGACGCAGGAGCGCGATCCGCGCGGAGCGGCAGCGCTCGAACGGCTGGGTCTCGTCGTCGACGATCGCGGTCGCGTGCAGCGACCGCTCGTGCGAGCGACGCGGGGGCCGGCGGTGTCGTCGTTCAATCCGGCGAATGCGCGCCTGCTCGGGACGGTCGCCACGATCAGCGCTGCCGAGTTCCACGCATTGATAGAAGATGCCGTCGACGCCGCGCGCGCATGGCGCGACACACCGGCGCCGGTTCGCGGCAGCGCGGTGCGCCGCTATGCGGAACTCCTGCGCGAGCACAAGGATGCGCTCGGCACGCTGGTGTCGCTCGAGACCGGCAAGATCAAGGCCGAGGGCGACGGCGAAGTGCAGGAGATGATCGACGTCGCCGATTTCGCCGTCGGGCAGTCGCGGATGCTGTACGGCAAGTCGTTGCATTCCGAGCGGCCCGCGCACCGGATGTACGAGCAGTGGCATCCGCTCGGCGTGGTCGGCGTGATCACCGCGTTCAATTTCCCGGTTGCCGTCTGGGCATGGAATGCGATGCTCGCGTGCGTTTGCGGCAACGCCGTCGTCTGGAAGCCCTCGCCGAAGACGCCGCTCACCGCAATGGCCGCGACGCGTCTCGCGGAACGCGTCATCGACGAGCTCCGATTACCGCCGATCTTCGCGCTTGCGATCGGCGACGACGCGCAGGGCCGTGCGCTTGCGGAAGACCCGCGCGTGGCACTCGTGTCGTTCACCGGATCGTCGCGCGTCGGACAGCAGGTCGCAGGCGCGGTGAGCGCTCGCTTCGGCAAGGTGCTGCTCGAGTGCGGCGGCAACAACGCGGTCATCGTCGCCGATGACGCGGATCTGGATCTCGTGATTCCGGCGGTGGTGTTCGGTGCCGTCGGGACGGCCGGCCAGCGCTGCACGACGACGCGACGCCTGATCGTTCATCGATCGCGTCACGACGAAGTGGTGTCGCGCCTCGCAGCGGCCTACCGGCAGGTGCCGATCGGTGACCCGCTCGACCCCGCGACGCTGATGGGCCCGCTGATCTACGCTCCTGCCGTCGACGTGTACCGACACGCAGTTGCCGAGGCGCGCGCCGCGGGCGCGGCGA
>DATNGN010000006.1:0-94749 GCA_035605875.1 Casimicrobiaceae bacterium | reverse complement strand
CGAACCGGCACGAAGATCTTCTGGCCGTTGCGCTCGATCAGGAGCGCGACGTTCTTGCCGGCCTTGTCGACCTGCTGCTTGAGCCCTTCGACGGTCGTGACCTTGTTCGAGCCGACGCTGACGATCACGTCGCCGGCCTGGATGCCCGCGAGCGCCGCCGGACCGCTTGCGTTCTCGACGACGAGGCCGCCGTGACCGACTTCCTGCTTCTCGTCGGACGTGAGCGGACGCACGGCGAGGCCGAGCTTCTCGTGCGACGTCGACGCGTTGTCGTTGCTCGCGACCTTTTGCGAGTTGTCGTACGAGCCGATCGTCGCGGTCAGCGTGACCGGCTTGCCGTCGCGCCACACCTCGACTGTCGCCTTCGTGCCGGGCGCCATGTTGCCGATGCGACTCGTGACGTCGGTGCTGTCGACGACCTGCTGGCCGTCGATCTTGCGGATGATGTCGCCGGTCTTGAAGCCTGCCTTTGCAGCCGGGCTGTCGTCTTCGACGGTACCGACGAGCGCACCGTTCGAATCGGGCAGGTTGAAGCTCTCGGCGAGCGTCTGATCGAGCCCCTGGATGCCGATGCCGAGGCGTCCGTGATTGACGTGGCCGTGCTCCTTGAGCTGCATCGCGACGTTCTCGGCAACACCCGCGGGAATCGCGAACGACAGGCCCATGAAGCCGCCCGAGCGGCTGTAGATCTGCGAGTTCACGCCGACGACCTGGCCTGCGGCGTTGAGCAGCGGACCGCCCGAATTGCCGGGGTTCACCGCGACGTCGGTCTGGATGAACGGCGTCATCTGGCCACCGGGCAGCGCGCGATGCACGCCGCTGACGATGCCCGCGGTGACGCTGTTCTCGAAGCCGAACGGCGAGCCGATCGCGATCACCCATTCACCCTGCTTGACCGGCGCCGGATGCGACAGGTCGAGCGCCGGCAGCGGCGTCTTCGCCTCGATCTTGATCAGCGCGATGTCGGTGCGCTTGTCGGCGCCGATCACCTTCGCGGTGAATTCGCGCCGGTCGGTGAGCTTGACCGTGACGGTCTTCGCGCCGTCGACGACGTGCGCATTCGTCACGATGTAGCCGTCGGGACTGACGATGAAGCCCGAGCCGACGCCACGCGACGGAACGACGCGCGGCTGGATGTTGAACTGTCCGTTCGGCATGCCGAAGCGCTTCAGGAACTCGTTCAGCGGATTGTCTTCGTCGTCCTGGTCGAGGCCCATCGTCTTCGTCGTGCCGACGACGCTGATGTTGACGACGGCGGCGCCATCGCGCTCGACGAGGCCCGTGAAGTCGGGAAGCCGCGCGGCGGCGGTGGAGGCGACGGGCGAGGTGACGGCGGGCGGCGTCGCCGCATTGGCGATGGACAGCGCCGGCGCGTCGAGACGGTTGTAGCCGGCGCCGACCGCAAGGCCGAAGCCCGCTGCCGCCAAAGCGACGGTGATCTGCTTCATATGATGTTTCGCTTGCATCGATGCACTCCTTGGGAAACGAGGGGCCCCGGATCCGGGGCCGGCAACGGTCAATATACGCACGCGCGCTTAACCCTTCCTTAAGAGCGGCGGGAAACGTACTGTCACGGCGAGGCCGCTGCCATCGGCCGGATCGCCGAGGTCGATCGTCGCGCCGTGCGCCTCGGCGATCCGCTTGACGATCGAAAGCCCCAGTCCACTGCCGGGCTCGCCGTTGTCTTCGCCGCGATAGAAGCGGTCGAACACGCGCTCGCGCGCTTCGGCCGGAATGCCGGGGCCGGTGTCGGCGACGACGAGCGTCGCGCCATTGCTGTCGCCGTCGACGCACACGTCGATGCGTCCGCCTCGCGGCGTATAGCGCAATGCGTTGTCGATCAGGTTCGACAGCAGGATGCCGAGACTCGCAGCGTCGCCGCTGACGCTCGCCGGCGTTTCGCGCGCAAGGCCGAGATCGATTCCCTTGTCGGCGGCGAGCGCCGCGCGGGCGACGATCGCGTCCTTCGCGATCGCGACGAGATCGCATTGTGTGCGCCGTTGCGCCATCGCCTCGGGCTCCGCACGCGCGAGCGTCATCAGTTGCTCGACGACGTGCGATGCGCGCGCAACGCCGGCTTCGAGGTCGTCGAGCGCCAACGCCCGTTCCCCCGGATCGTTCGCGCGGCGCGCGAGATCGAGCTGCAGCTTCAACGCGGCGAGTGGCGTGCGCAACTCGTGCGCGGCGTCGGCGGTGAAGCGCCGCTGCGCGGCGATCGCATCCGCGAGCCGGGCGAGGAGTCCGTTGAGGCTCGCGGCGAGCGGCTGCAACTCATCGGGCAGCGCGCGCTCGGGGAGCGGCGCGAGCGCATCCGGTCGCCGTATCGACACCGCCTTCGACATCGCGTCGAGCGGCTCGAGGCCGCGGCCGACACCAACCCAGACGAGCACGCCGAAGAACGGAATCAGCGCGAGGAACGGAACCAGCGTCCGCAGCGCCGTCTGCGTCGCAATCGCCGCTCGCTCGTCCTGCGCCTGCGCGACCTGCAGTGCATGCGAGCCTTGCACGAGCGTATAGACGCGCCAGTCGCGGCCGTTGTGATGGATCGTCGAATAGCCTTCCGTCGCCGGCACGGGAAGACCCATGCCGGGCTGCGACCAGTAGACGAGCACGCCGTCGCGATCCCAGATCTGCGTGACGAGCTCGGTGACGCCTTCGTCGTGCGGCATCCGGCGCGCGTCGAAGCCGGGCTGGCGTCCGCGCAGAAGGTCGTCGATCCGCGTCGAATAGGCGAGCTGCTTGAGCTGCAGATCGAGGAGCTGCCCGACCTCGCGCCGCGCCGCGAGATAGGTGACGCCGCTTGCCGCGAGCGCGATCGTCGCGAGGCCCGCGAGGAGCCAGACCAGCAGCGTGCGCCGTATCGAGTTCATGAAGAACATATGGGCTCGCGACGGCTTTCCCGGCTGTTCAGGAAAGTCGTCTGCGGGCGCACTTCCACGCTGCTACGCCAACGCGTAACCCACGCCGCGCAGCGTGCGGATCGTCTCGCTGCCGAGTTTCTTGCGCAGGTTGTGAATGTGCACTTCGACGGCATTGCTTTCGACTTCGTCGCCCCAGCGGTAAATGCGCTCCTCGAGCTGCGTCTTCGACAGCGCGGCGCCCGGACGCTCGAGCAGCGCGGCGAGCAGCGCGAACTCGCGCGCCGACACGTCGATCGGCCGTCCCGCCTGCGTGACCGCGTGCGTCACCGTGTCGAGCGCGATGTCGCCGTGCCGCAGCACGTTGCCCTCGCGCCCGATGTCGCGGCGTAGCAGCGCGCGCATCCGCGCGCCGAGCTCGTCGAGACTGAACGGCTTCGTCAGGTAATCGTCGGCCCCGGCGTCGAGCCCGGCGACCCGGTCGGCGACCGCATCGCGCGCGGTGACGATCAGCACCCGCACGCGATTGCCCGCGCGCCGCAGTTCGCGCAAAAGCTCGAGGCCGCTCTTCCGCGGCAAGCCGAGATCGAGCAGCACGAGCGCATACGCGTCGTGCCCGAGGTCGAGCGCAACCTTGGCGGCTGCGCCGTCGGTCACGCGGTCCACCGCGTAGCCATCCTGCGTCAGCGCCTGCTGCAACGTCTTGCCGATCATCGGGTCGTCTTCGACCAGCAGGATGCGCATGGGCAACTCCGGGATCGAGCCATTCTACGGCGGCAAGCTTAAGGAGGCCTGAATCCGAAATGGCGCGGCTGCGTATGGGTATCTGTCACCACCCGGGGAGGTCCTGGTGCATACGTCCCGTCCCCCTCGCCGGCCGCGTTCGTGCGCGGTGCGGGCAACGGCGCGAACCGGCAACGGCCCGTCCGCGCGTCGTTTCCAAGGATGAAAACGAATGACCGATCCGTCGATCGAGATCGCGAGCGGCAACAAGCTTCTCGCGATGCTGTCGCCGGCGACAACAAATCGTATCGTCGCGCGCATGGACGATGCCATCAAGGCCGTCGAACGCGAGCACCCATGATGGCCGCATCCGTTTTCACGAATTGTTCGTACCGAGTATTGGTATCGGAGCGGTCCGCCGGGCCGCATTCACGTAACAACCGAGGAGCACAACTCATGAAACGACTGGCACGCATCATCGGCGCCGTGGCGCTGTGCGGCGCCGCGCTGTCAAGCACCGAGGCAATGGCTGCGAGTCATCGCGAAGCGCCGCTGATCGCCCAGGACCCGACCGCGGACAATACTGATTTCTACCTGTTCAGGAGCTGGACCAACCCGGGCAACGTCGTCTTCATCCTCAACACGATCCCGCTGCAGGAGCCAGGGGGCGGGCCCAACTACTTCAACTTCGGCGACGATGTTCTGTACAAGATCAACGTCGACACGAACGCCGACGGCATCGAGGATCTGAACTATGAAATTCGCTTCAAGACGGAGATTCGCGATCCGCTCGAGTTGCCGCTTTCGTACGTGGCGCTGCCACAGATCACGGCGCTCGACGGTCCGGGGTCGGAAGGCATCATCCTGCGCCAGAGCTACACCGTAACCCAGGTGCAGGGCGGCAAGCGGACCGATCTCGGAACGCGGACGATGTTCGCCGTGCCGTCGAACGTCGGCCCGCTGACGATGCCGAACTACGAGGCGCTCGCAGCGCAAGGCGTTTACACGCTGTCGAATGGCGGCAAGGTGTTCGCGGGTCAGCGCGACGACTCGTTCTACATCGACCTCGGCGCGTCGTTCGACACGTTGAACCTGCGTCGCACGCCGCCGGTCCTGACAGCAGCGGAGGACGCCAACGACAACGTCAACCCCTTCGGCAACGATATGCTGTCCGGCTACAACATCAGCACGATCGCGATCGAAGTGCCCATCGGCTCTGTGACGAGCAACGCCAACGCCGTCATCGGCGCCTACGCATCGACGGAGCGGCAAAAGGTCAGGGTGCTGAAGTTGCTCAGAGGCGGCTCCGGTTCGGGCACGACCTTCGGGAACGGCAGCCCCGGCAACGGCGGCGGCGGGAGCAGCAACGGCGACGGAGGGAACGACAACGGAAACGGAGACGAGAACCAGAATCAGAACGCGCAAGGATCGCTTCGCGCCGGTCCGTTCGTGCAGGTCTCCCGGATGGCCAATCCGCTCGTCAACGAGCTCATCATCGGCACCAACCGGAAGGACGAATGGAATGCGAGCGATCCGAGCGATGAAGCGAAATTCCTCGACTTCTACCTGAATTCGCGCCTTGCGATCGCGATCAACCTGCGCTTCGGAACGACTATTCCAACGACGGGCAGAACGGACCTCGTCAATGCGCTCCTCAAGTACCCGTCGCAACCCCAAACGGGGACATGCGGGCACAACGACTGCGCCGAGTTGTTGCGGTTGAACCTCGCGGTCGCGCCCACGCCGCCGGCATTGCAGAAGCGCCTGGGAGTCCTCGCCGGCGATCCGGCCGGATGGCCGAACGGGCGGCGCCCGAACGACGACGTCACCGATATCGCGTTGCGCGTCGTTGCGGGAAAGCTGCTCGGCGTGCCCACCGGCAATCTGCTGCTGGGCGACGGCGTGAACTTCAACATCGGCGCCGAGGGCAGCAACCTGACGGCGAACGGCATCTATACGGTCTTCCCGTATCTGCCGACGCCGCATGACGGGCGCAACCGCCGGCACATCGATTGTGGCGAGCCGCTCGCCAATCCGTGCAACTGATTCAAGACAGCATCGGAAGTCAGCGCCGCGTTACGGTTCGCCGTGACGCGGCGTCATCATCAGAACCGGAAAGGACAATCATGAACAAGCTCGTTCTGGCGGCCGTTGCGGCCGCATTCTGCTCGATGAGCGTCCCTGCACTCGCAATGGACGACATGGACATGAAGGCGATGGACACCAATCACGACGGCATGATCTCCAAGAAGGAGTACATGGCCTATCACGAGATGATGTGGGGCAAGATGAAAAAGACGAAGAACGGAATGGTCGATTTGAAAGACATGGGGATGATGCAAGGCGGCATGGCGGACGACAACACGATGAAGAACGACAACATGATGCACGGGGGGATGGCGAACGACAAAATGAAGGGAAAGTAACCAAAAATTGAAGGGCAGGCGAGCGGCGCTCGCCTGCCCTTGCTTTAGCCCTTCCAACCCGCGCCCCTCGCGGAGCGAGGTTTACGCTCACTTACCGCGTACGCTGCCCTGACCCATGTAACCCGGGGTCACGTCAGAACCCGTACGCGGCGGCCCTTGGCCTTCATCGGTCCCGTAGATCCGGCTCGCCTCGTCCGGCGTCATATAGCCGTGCCGCTGCGTATCGTGCATGTCCCAGCGGCGCGCCATCTCGTTCATGAACTCCTCGCGCGTGATGCGGCCATTGTGCGTTGCCGCGTAATCGTTCATCCACGTGTCCATCGGCAGAGGCATCGACTGATCGTTGCCGCCGGTACCCGCGGTTTCCGGTGTCTTGCCGAGGGGCGACGTCGCGGTGTCATGACCCATCCCCATCGAACCGTTGCGGTCCATTCCCATCTGTCCGTTGTCGGCGGCGAGCGCGGCGCTCGCGAAACCAAGGGCCGACGTCATCGCTGCAACCTGCATCCATTTCCCGGCATTCATGGCAACTCCTGATGTGAGTGAGCAAGAGACCGATTATCCCGACCGTTTCATCACACGGACGCAGGGCATAGCCTGATACGTCTGTAGGCGCATCTGATCGGCAAAGCGGTGGCTACGTCAGATCGGCGAACTTGCGAGCGCGCCGTAGCACAGCAGTGCGCCGACCACCGTGATGAAGGCGGCGCTCACGGCCGGTAACAGCCGCGCGAGGCGCGAGTTCGCGACCGGGCGGCGGAGGCGGTTTCGCGCATAAAGAAAGACGAAGCCCACCGCGATCAGCGTGATGGCGAGACCGACGCTGAACGCGAGCACCAGCGCGAGCCCGAACGCGGTCTTGTCGAGCGCGATCGCGGCGAGCAACAGGACCATTGCCGACGGGCAGGGAACGAGGCCGCCCGAAACGCCGAGCGCGAGCAAGGCTTTCCAGGTCACCGCTTCGCCTGCCGCGCCCGGCGGCAGGTGCGAATGCATGCGTCCGCCGTGCGAGTGCATCGCGCCGTCCATATGTGCGTGATCGTGCGCGTGATCGAGTGCGGGATCGTGTGCGGGATCGTGTGCGGGATCGTGCGCGTGATCGTGCGCGTGAGCGCCCGCATAAGCCATGACGAAGCCGTGCCCGGCCTTGCCGCGCGACGCGTGGTGCGCGACGACGCGATACGCGGTCGCCGCACGCCGCGGCGCCCGATTCGACCATGCGTCGCGCGCGGCCGGCCAGCGTCGAACGGTCAGCACGATGCCCATTCCGAGCACGAGCAACCCGGAGACAAGACTCAGGATCGGCAGCAGCCGCTCGGGCACCACGAAGCGCGATGCGAAAAGGGTCGCGAACCCGAGCGCGAACACCCCGAGCGTGTGCGTGATCGTGACGGTTGCGCCGAGGAAGACCGCGTGGCGAAGCGTCGCGCGCGAGCCGATCAGGTAGGCGCCGACAATCGTCTTGCCGTGGCCGGGCGAGAACGCGTGCAGTGCGCCGAGCACGACGGCGGCGAGCAGTGCGAGCATCGCGATCGTCGGCGCGACGTGCGGCATCGAAACCATGTTGACGAGCTGCCGCGTCTTCAATGCAAGCCAGTTGCTGCTCGAAGGAGGCGGCGGCAGGGCAGCGGAACCGATGTTCTTCGGCGTCGTCGTTCCCGGTCGCGCCGCAATCAGCACCGCACCCGGCGGTGGCGCGCCGTGCGTGAACGTCATTTGCACCGCGCGCTCGGCAAGGGGTCCGCTCGATGGCAGCGTCGCGAGCGCCTCGGTCAAGTCCGCGGTGAGCGACGTGCTGAATGCGTTCGTCGCGAAAAGGCTGATGCCGTGAGACGGTTCGACGACGATCTCCTGCCAGCCGAAGCGCCCTGGATAGTTCTGGTTGGCGAACCCGAGCGTATGCGTGCCGTTGGCAACGGATGACGGGAGCGCGGCGGCGAGATCGACGTCGAGGCGGAGCGAGAAGCCACCCTGCTCGGTGGGCAGGCTCGTCGCCGTGTGCGTCGTCGCGAGCGGTATGCGCGCGCCGTCGACGACGAGCACGAGGTGCTCGGCGAATGTCGGCGCGACGCGCTTCGCGTAAGCGTCCCGCTCGGCTTGCGACGTGACGCCGTCGCCGTCGGCGTCCGCGTCGTGCAGCTCGCGCAACGCGGGCAGCTGCCCGAACACGACGGTGTAGCGAACGCGAACGCCGGCGTCGTCCAGCGCCAGACCGCAGAACTGGTTGACGGTGAAATTGCCGAGCAGGCTGGCAACCGTATCGGCGCGGCTCGCGGTTGGCAGCAAGACGAGCGCCAACAGCGCGAACATGGCGCCAATGCGGCGTAGACCGCAAAAGACAGCACACGGGGCGAGAATCGGACGCATCAGTGCGTGTGATGGTGCGAGTGAACGGCTCCCGCTTCGTGGCGGTGGAAATGGCGGTGCACATCGATGCGCGTCGCATACCGCGCCTCGAGGCGGCCGAGCTTCCAGTAGGCGACCGACACGAGCCACGCGAGCAGGAAGAGGCCGACGATCACGTAGCCGAGCGTCCCGAAATCGAGCGCGGCGACGGCATCGAGAATCGGTCCGTGCAGGTCGAGCAGGCCGACGGACACTTGCAACAGCTCGATCGTTCCGATGACGAGCGCGACGACGATCGACAGGCTGGTCGTCGTCAGGTTGTAGAAAATCCTGCGCAGCGGATTGCGGAAGGCCCAGTTGTACGCCTTCGACATCAGCACGCCATCGGTCGTATCCATCAGCGACATTCCGGCGGCAAAGAGGATCGGCAGCGCGAGCACCGCCGGCATCGGAAGATTGCCGGCCGCCGCGCCGGCGGTCATCGCGAGCAGGCCCACCTCCGAAGCAGTATCGAAGCCGAGCCCGAACAAGAGGCCCAGCGGGTACATCTGCCAGCTATGCGCGAGGAACTTCTGCAGGCGGCCGCCGAACAGACGATTCACGAGGCCGCGCTGCGACAGCAATTGTTCGAGATGCTTGTGGTCGTGGCGCCCTGCCTTCGCCTGATTCCACAGCCCGAGAATATCGAGGAGCACCAGGAAATTGAGAACACCGACGATCCACAGGAACATCCCGGATACGCCCGCGCCGAGCACGCCGCCGATGTTGCGCAGCTCCGGCAGCTCCTGCTTCACCGCGGCGGCGGCGATCGCGATGCCGATCGCGAGGCACAGGACGATCGTCGAATGGCCGAGCGAGAAGAAGAAGCCGATGCCAAGCGGCCTCTGCCCCTTTTGCAGCATGTAGCGAACGGTGTCGTCGATCGCGGCGATATGATCGGCGTCGAACGCGTGCCGCAGACCGAACATATACGCGACGAAGCCGAGGCCGACGAGCGCCGGAAACTCGGCCGCGTAGCGGAGATAAAGACCCCAGCCCAGCAGATGAAGGAACGCGATGAATCCGTACAGACCGGCCAGCCGGCACCATTCGGCCGCCGTGAACGCTGCCGCCGGGGCTCGATGCGTTCCGGGACGCGCGATGTACGTGTAGGTGGGCAAGGGAGCGTCCGGGCGTGGGGATATTGTCACGATACGCGGCTACGGGCCGAACGGATGCAGTATCGGCGCCATACGCTGCATCCGGCCATGGACGATGCGCGTAGTTCCCATATGCTCCGCCTCGTTCCTCGCGTTCGATCCGTCGGCCGCATCGCGGTTGCGTTGATCGTCGCGATCGGCTGTGCGCACGCGGGCGAACCGACGCGCGCGCCGGTGCCACCGCCTTATCGCGCGCCCTACATGCCGCAGTCCGACGCCGACGTGCTTCAGCAGGTGCCCCCGGCGTCGGATCCGAAGGTCCGCGACATGAAGGCGCTGCGCACGAAGCTCGACAAGGCGCCGGGCGAGCTGCCAACCGCCGACCTGCTCGCGCGCGCCTACATCGCTTTCGGGCGCGAGGTCGGCGACGCGCACTACGCGGGCTACGCGGAAGCGGTCATCGCGCGCTGGATGGCGCAAAAACCGCCGCCGGTCGAGGTGCAGGTGCTGCAGGCGATCATCCTGCAGTTTCGCCACCAGTTCGCCGACGCGCGCGCGTTGCTCGAAAAGGCGCTTGCGCGCGACCCGCAGAACGCCCAGGCGTGGCTCACGCTCGCGACGCTCGACATGGTGCAGGGCCGCTACCCTACGGCGAAGGACGATTGCGCGCAGGTCGCCCGGCACGGCGGTTACGTGCTCGGCATCGCCTGCGTCGGCAACCTGCGCTCGTATCTCGGCGAAGCGCGGCAAAGCGTCGTCATTCTGACGCAGATCGCCGGCGACGCGCCGCGGCTGTCACCGTCGTTCAAGGCCTGGGTCGAGGGACTTCTGGCCGAGGCCAACGAGCGGCTCGGCGACTGGCCGCAGGCGGAGAGACACTACCGCAAGTCGCTCGAATACGCGCCGGGCGACAACTTCCTGCTCGTCTCGTATGCGGACTTTCTGCTCGATCGCGGACGGCCGAAGGAAGTGCTGACGCTCCTCGCCGATCATTCGCAGTCGGACACGGCGTTCCTGCGCATCGTGCTCGCGCAGGCCGCGCTGCGAAGCGCCGATCTGCCGCGCTACGTGTTCCTGATGGCCGCGCGCTTCGAGGCGCTGCGCGCGCGCGGCAGCGACTACTACGGCCGCGAGCAGGTACGCTTCGCGCTGCACCTGCAGCACGATGCCGAGGGCGCGCTGGAGCTCGCGCGGCGCAACTGGGAGGTGCAGCGCGCACCCTGGGATGTGCGCGTGTTTCTCGAGGCGGCCGATGCTGCAAAAAGGCCGCAAGCGGCAGCGGACGTGCTCGCCTTTCTTGCCGAGACGAAGTTGCAGGATCCGATCATCGAGCCGCTCGCGCGGCGCCTGCGCGCGGAACTCGCGGCCGCGCCGCCGGCACGATGAGCGCTGGCCTCTTTGCCGCCATTGCGGGTGTGATCGGCGCCGCGATTGCGAGCCTCGCTTTCGCGCACTCGGCGAGCGACGCGTACCTGATGCTCGACGCGACGAAAGCGGCCGCATCGACAGCGTCCCGCGACACGGTGCTTCACGGACAGTGGGATATCGCGCTTCGCGACCTCGACTTCGTCCTGTCGCTCGACGCCAGCGGCGATGGGGACATCACGTGGGCGGAATTGCGCACGCGTCAGCGCGACATCGCCGACTACGCGTACCGGTACCTGCGCATTGCCGACGCCGGCGTTCCATGCACGATCCGACCGACCCGGATGATGGTGGACGACCACGCCGACGGCGCGTACGCCGCGTTGTTCTTCGATGTCACGTGCCCCGGCCGACCGCAGAAGATCGGCGTCGACTACCGGCTGTTCTTCGCGATCGACCCGTCGCATCGCGGCGTCTTCGTATTTCGATCGGGCGCCGGTACCGCGACCGCGCTCCTTTCACCCGAAACGGCGACGATCGAGCTTCCACCGTAATCCTCCTTCGACACGTCGACGGCGCGGCGGGAGTGTGCCGCGCGGTAAAATGCGGGATGCCCTGCCTACGCAGCGCCGCTTTCGCGGCGCATCTTTCGCATTTCGTCGCGGCGGGTTGCTTCGTCCTGTCCGCATTCGCCCTGCCCGCAGTCGCCGCCGATTACCGGCTCCAGTCGCTGCGAATCGAGGATGCGTACGCGCGGCCGACGCCGCCCGGTGCGCGCACGGGCGGTGCGTATTTCACGGTCGAGAATCAAGGCGGGCAGGCCGACCGGCTGCTCCGCGTATCGTCGCCGGCTGCGAAAAGCGCCGAGATCCACAAGATGACGATGGACGGCAACATCATGCGCATGCGAAGCGTGCCGTCGCTCGACATCCCGGCGGGCGCCAAGGTGACGTTGCGTCCCGGCGGCTACCACGTGATGCTCGTCGGGCTCGAGCGTCCGCTCGTCGCGGGCCAGCACGTGCCGCTCACGCTCACGTTCGAGAAGGCCGGCACGATCGACGTGCACGCCGATGTCGAAGCCGCGCCGGCCGGCGGGCAGGCGCACGCACGGTGATGGCGACGATCGTCGTTGCCTCCGAACTCCCGGCGCGTTCAATCGCCGGACAGCGCGACTCGCGCCGCGCGATCGTCGCGTGGCTCGCCGTCTGCTGCGCACTCGTGTTCGCGATGGTCGTCGTCGGCGGCGTCACGCGCCTCACGCATTCGGGGCTTTCGATCACCGAGTGGCAGCCGATCGTCGGTGCGATACCGCCGCTGTCGGCGGCCGACTGGGACGATGCGTTCGCGAAGTACCGGGAGACGCCCGAGTTCCGCGAAGTCAATCAACACATGACGCTGCCCGCGTTCAAGCGGATCTTCTGGTGGGAGTATTTCCATCGGCTGCTCGGACGCGCGATCGGCGTCGCGTTCCTCGTGCCGTATCTTGCGTTCCTGCTGCGTAATCGCATTCCGCGCGGCTTCGCATGGCCGCTCGCCGGCATTTTCGTGCTCGGCGGCCTGCAGGGCGCCGTCGGCTGGCTGATGGTGAAGAGCGGCCTCGTCGACGATCCGCGCGTGTCGCAGTTCCGGCTCGCGGCGCATCTCGGCCTCGCGTTCGCGATCTTCGCGGCAATGCTGTGGACGGCGCTGTCGCTGTCGTTCGCGCGAGCGGCCGACCGCGCGCAACCGGCGGTGCGCGATGCGCGCCGCTTCGCGTTCGCGGTCGCCGGCGTCGTGTTCGCGATGGTGCTGCTCGGCGCGCTCGTCGCCGGCATCCGCGCCGGCTACGCCTACAACACGTTCCCGCTGATGAACGGCCACGTCGTCCCGCCGGAGATCATGATGATCTCGCCGTGGTGGAAGAATTTTTTCTGGAACATGGCGACCGTCCAGTTCGATCACCGCCTCGTCGGGTGGGTGCTCGCGATCGCCGTTCCGCTGCTATGGTGGCGACTGCGCGCACCGTCGATCCCGCGACGGGCGCAACGCGGCGGCACCGCGCTCCTCGCGATGGTGGCCGTGCAACTCGCGCTCGGCATCGCGACGCTCGTCAACGTGGTGCCGCTGCCGCTCGCGGCGTTGCATCAGGCGGGTGCGCTGATCGTATTCGCGCTTGCATTGAACGTCGCGCACGCGTTGCGCTGACCGGATGATGAACGTGTCAACACGAGGTCCAATCCGCCATGGCTGAAATCCGCGCTCTCGACGAACCGCTGTCCGATCCGGAGCTCGACGAGCTCGAAGCCTTCCTCGCCTCCGACCTCGTGCCGCAGGACTGCATGGATCTCGAAATGGTGGACGGCTTCCTGACGGCGATCGTCAGCGGTCCCGAAACCGTGCAGCCGTCCGAATGGCTGCCCCAGGTGTGGAGCGACGGCGGTCGCTCGGCGAATCCCGCGTTCGCGAGCAACGAGCAGGCGCAGCGGATCATGGGGCTGATGCTGCGCCACATGGTCGGCATCCAGCGCACGCTCGGCGAGTCGCCGACGCGCTTCAAGCCGCTGCTCTACATGCCGGACGAGAAGGCGCGCAACGACAAGTCGCCGCCCGAGGCGTCGGCATGGTGCGAAGGCTACATGGCGGGCGTCAAGCTGCGCGACGACGACTGGCAGCCGCTCTACGACGCCGCGGATGCGCGCGACTGGGTGTTCCCGATCGAGGCGCTGGCATTCGGCGACCAGGACCCGGAATTCGCCGAATGGATCGACGATAAGGACAAGCGCGCGAGCCTCGTCGAGGAGCTCGCCGTCGCGTCGGTGCTGATCTATCGCTTCTGGGTCGAGCGCAGGAAGACGCACGACGAGCACGGCAGCGGCTCGCGTCGCGAGCGGCGCGACGCCGCGCGCAAATCACGCCAGCGGCTCCACTAGCAGGCCAGGGATTCGCGGCTCACGCGGAGCCGCCCGAAACCGCGCTACGCGGCGTTCTTGAACGACTCGTCGGACCAGTCCGGCACGAAGCGCGCGCCCGGCGCGGAATCCTCGATCCACTCGAGGAGTTCGTCGACGAACTGAAGGTCGGTGGGCGCGACGCCGGTGTCGAGCAGCGCGTCGAACTCGCAACGGGCGGCGCTTTCGCATTCACTCGTCCGGCGCGATTCGACGACGCGGCTCACATCGGGTCCGATCACGATTCTATGATGCATAGGACGCCTTCCGGGTTGCCTCGGTTCAGCTGCGGTAGACGCGGCCGTTGACCACGCGTACACGATCGCCGACGCGCAGTTCGCCCTGGCCGACGCGGTCGAACGCGACCGTGCCGCCCGAATCGAGCCGAACCACGACGCGGTAGCGATCGGCAGCGTTCGATTTCTGCACTTCGTTGCCGATCGCCGCGCCGCCGAGCGCACCTGCGATCGTCGCGGCGGTGTTGCCGCTGCCGGCGCCGAACTGGTGACCGATGATGCCGCCGGCGACACCGCCGATGATGGCGCCGAGCCCGATCGGGGCGTTGCTACCGCCGCGATACATGTCGATCGCTTCGACGACGCCGAATTCGGTGCGCTGCGCAACGACCGGACGCTCGCGATAGACCGGATACGGCTCGTAGTACGCACAGCCTCCGAGCAACACGGCACTCGCCAGCACGACCAATCCGACCGCTCGCAACTTCATCATCGAATCTCCGCTTTCGTGACGTCACTCTAGAGAGCCGTTGCCGCTGCGTGGATCGGCATTGTCCCTATTCCCATGTCGGACAACGGCGGACAAGCGTTGCGGCGAAGCCTCGCTCTTCCGACGCTAACGCGCGCGCGCCGCTTTGCGTTTACAGCCGCGGCGCGCGCGTCACGTCGACGTGTAACGAGAGATGACGAGCGCTGTCAGGCAGCCTCAACAGATGCTCGTCGGCGAGCGCCTTGTGCACGGCCGGGCGCGCGGCGACGCGCGCCTGGAATTGCGCAAGCGCGGGCCAGCGGTCGATGTCGAACGCGAGGAACGATGCCAGTTCACGATCGTGAACAGGTACGCGTCGGCGATCGTGAACGCGTCACCGGTCAGGTACGGCTTCGTGCCAAGCGCCTTCGCGACGTGATCGAACCGCGCGCCGACCGCAGCCAGCACGCTCGCCTTGTAGGCGTCGGGCGTCGCCGGCTTCCACAACGGGCCGAGGCCCTTGTGGATTTCGGTGGCGATGAAGTTCAGCCATTCCATCAACCGGTAGCGCTCGATCGTTCCGAATACCGGCGCGAGCGCACGACCCGCCGTGGCAGCTCCCGCCGACGGCGGCGAGCGCGGCTGCCACAATGCCTTCGCGCCGCTGAGACGTTACGGCAGGTGGATCTTGCCGCCGCCGCCCGGCAGCGTACCGCCGGGACCGAGCGTCGCCCCCGCGGGCGGCAGCACGATCGACGACGACGCCTGGCGACGCATTTCCTGCAGCTCGCGCATCGCGCGCTCGATGCCCGCCTTCGTCGCTTCCGCGTACTTGCCGACGGCGTCGGCGAGGCTCGTCGCGTCGATGTCGAAACTGATCGGCAGCGGGCCGACGTTCGTCATCAGCTGCGCTTCGCCCTGGTAGACGGTGCGGCGAATCGTGTCGGGGGTGCCGTCGGGCTTCACGGGCAGAAGCACGCGCAACGTGCCGATCTTGCGGTCGGTGTAGATCTCTTCGCGGTAGAGCGATGTTTCGTCCATTGCCGCGTCCGCGACGCGCGTGCCGGGATCGGTCGCCATGATCGAAGTCCTTTCGTTCGTGTTCAGGATCCAAGCGTAAAGGAATCGACCACGCGGCGCCAACCGGGTGCTTTACCGGCGAAAAGCATCGTCCGCTTCGCTCGCCTGCACGTGCGCTTTCCGGCGGCAAATTGTGCAGCGCAGCCCGGTAAAGGTTGCGAGCGCATCGCGAATGCGCGGAGGGCAAGTCCCTGAATCGGCACCGTCTTCGCGCGTGGTACGACGCTTGCGCTCAGAGGTGGTCGCCGTCTTCGCGCCCGTCGAGCGCAACGTCCCGGAAGATTTCACCACGATGCCAGAGCCGCGCACCGGCGCATCCCACGTTTCGCCTTCGCCGCCCAACGTCGCGGGCGTGATCATCAGCAACGCCGAGCGTCCGATCGTCGCAGCGCCGGGACACACGAAGCTCGACGTCGTCCGTTATCACGAAACGCTGGCGCGCTGGCTCCTGCCGCAGCTCGCGCCGCGGCCGATCGCCGTCGTCAAGTGCCTGGACGGCCGCTTCGACGACTGCTTTTTCCAGAAGCACCCGATGCGCGGCCGCGACGGCGATGACGACTCGCCGCCATTCATGCGCCTGGCCGATATTGCCGATATTGTGCGCGCGGTGCAGAACGGCACCTACGAGTTCCACACGTGGGGCGCGAGTTTTCCGCGCCTCGAGCGCCCCGACCGCATCACGCTCGACCTCGATCCCGACGCCGAGCTGCCATGGTCGACGATGCGCGAGGCGGCGGCGCATGTCCGCGCGTTTCTCGAACGCCTCGAGCTCCGCTGGTTCGTGAAGACGACCGGCGGCAAGGGACTGCATTTCGTGTTGCCGATCACCCGCCGCCATACGTGGGTCGAGACCCGCGAGTTCGCGGAGGCGATCGCGCATGCGCTCGTCGCCGAAATGCCGGCCCTCTTCACGGCGCGTGCCGGCAAGGACCATCGCGTGGGCCGCGTCTACGTCGATTACCTGCGCAATGCCGAGGGCGCTACCGCTGTCGCTGCCTATTCGCTGCGCGCGCGTCCGGGATTGCCGGTGTCGATGCCGATTGCCTTCGACGACCTGGAGCGCGACGTTCGCGGCGGTTACTTCAACATCGACAACGCGGCGGCGACGGTGACGACCCGTCGCGCCGATCCATGGGCCGACTACGAGCGCGCGCGCCAGACGCTGTCGGCGTCGATGCGCCGCGCGGTGCAGGCCTGAACCGCGCGTTCAGTAGTGCGACGCGTGCTCGACGCCGGGTGCGCGCCGCACGCGTTGCTCGGGCGCGAGGGCCAGGGTGAACGTGAGGTCGGCGCGCTGCCCGGGCGCAAGCGTCACCCGGCGGCGCGTATCGGCTTCGTTGCCGGTCATCTGCGGATGCCAGACGCGCACGACGAACGTGCGCGCCGGCAGATCGGCGATCGTCGCGTGGCCGCGCGCGTCGGTCTTCGCGTAGAACGGCGACTCCGACACGTAGATGTAGCCGATCATCCAGTCGTGGATGTTGCAGCCGAGGACGACGACGCCCGGCTTGTCGAACAGCACCGGCTGCGCCGGGACGCCGGCATAGAGCGGCAGCTCGAAGCGCTTCGCCGGCGAAAACGAATAGACGTGATGGCGGACGTTGTCATGATTCGGAAACGCGACCGTCGACCCGACGAACACCGGCTTCACCTTCGGCACGAACTCCTTGTCGATCTGGTCGAGCGACTCGGCGCGCGGGCGCGCATCGGCCATGACCGAGGGATCGGTCGACACGGCGACGACGACCGCGTCGGCCACCGGATGCGACTGCGCGTCGACGACGGTCGCATGGATCATCGATGGCGCCTGCGCGAGCGCGAGCGCCGGCGCGAGCACGAGGAAGACAAAAGGCAGCAAGCGATGCATAGGGAATGGACCTCAATAACGAAGAACCCATGACGCCGAGACGACGTTCTCGCGGTAGTCGAGTCCGGCAGCGGCGCTCGTCGACGCGTGGGTGAATTCGACGTTGAGCGCCGATCGCTCGTCGATCGCATAGCTCATCGCGATGGTCGCGCTCGTCGTCGTGCCGCGCAACCGATAGCCGTAGCGATCGGGACCGAATGCGGGATCGGCGGCAATTGCGCTCGACACAAGAAAGATCGACAGTCCCTCGGGCGTCGTGGCTACGACATCGCCGCGGCGTGCGCGAAGCGACGCCTCGAACAGCAGTTTCGGTGTCGGCGCGTAACCGCCGCGCACGAAGAGACTGTCGCCTGCGACGTCGTACAGCGCGCCGGATATTCCGGGCACGGCGGGCACCGCATTGCGCGCGACGCGCCGGTCGTGCGCGAGGCCGCCCGACACGTCGAAGCGCTCCGAGAGGCGCGTGCCGGCAACGAGCGCGATCTCGACGCGATCGCTGTCGCGGATGTCGTCGCGATAGTCGTCGTGGCTCGCATCGGCGCGAAGCGCGATCCACGGCGCGGCGTAGCCCAAGCCGAGCTTGCGCCGCCACGTGCCGCTCGCCTCGAGCGACGCTTCGTCGAGCGACGTGAAGCGCGCGTAACCGGTTGCATGGACGCCCGCACTGACCTCGAGCGTGGCGTCGCGGGAAGGAACGAAGAACTGGCCGACGTAGCCGCCGGCCGCGAGAAGACTGTCGCCCCGGCGGTCGGCCGCGGCCGACGCGAGCGTCAGGTTGTCGTCGTACGCATAGCGCACGTCGGCGCCGTAGAACGGCTCTCCGTGAGCGCAAAGCGGCACCGCTGCCGCCAGCGCGGCGGCAGCGAGGCGCATTCTGCCGACGAAAGCGCAGCAGCGGACGACCATCGGTTGCTCACGGCGCCCCGGATGGCGCCTTCCGCGGGCCGGCATGCACAGGATGTGCCAAACAACTTCAGAGGTCGCATTCGAAGTCGACCGTCTCGCGCGGATCGGACTCGCGCGCGTGGCCGAAGCTGATCCGTCCACGCCCGCGCAGCACGAACTCCTCGCGCCGCAGCGGGATTTCGGCCTCGCCGTCGCGGGTTACGAACGTGCCGTTCGAGCTGTGATCGACGAGCACGAAGCGGTCGCGCCGCCGTTCGATGCGTCCGTGCAGCCGCGACGCGAGGCGGTCGTTGATCACGACGTCGTTTTGAGCGTCGCGTCCGAACGCGAGCGTCGGCTGGGACTCGTCGAGCACGATCTCGCGTGCGCCGTGGCGAACGCGAAGCCGCGCGCGCGAGACGGCCACGCGGGTCGAAAGCGTCGTGAGGTCGTCGGCCGAGTCCTCCCACAAGAGCTCCCAGACGTCGAGATCGTGCGCCTTGCCCTTGACCGTCAGCGACGCGAGCGCGCGCGTGCGGGCGCGAAGCCACGGCGAAAGCATTGCCGCGGTGCCGCCCGACGTGATCACCTGCAGCGCGTGTGCGATGCCGGCAAGGCGCGCGGCGATGTTGACCGAATCGCCGAACACGTCGCCATCGGACTCGAGCGCGGCGCCGAAATGAAAGCCGATGCGCAGCGCGACGCGTGCGTCGAACGGCTCTGCCGCGATGTGCGCCTGCATCGCCACGGCGGCCTGCGCCGCGTCGTCGGCAATCGGAAACACCGCCATCACGCCGTCGCCGATCGTCTTGATGACGCGGCCGCCGTGACCGTCGCAGGCGTCGCGCATCAGGACGACGCAGCGTGCCACCGTCGCGAGCGCGCGCTCGTCGCCAAGCGTTTCGTAAAGCCGGGTGCTGCCGCTCACGTCGGCGAACAGCACGGCGAGTTCGGTCGGTGCGGTCAAAGGCTTCGTCGGGCGTCGCGCGCGACGGCGCGCCGGATCGCAGTATAAGACGCGCGCAACGGGCGCCGCCGGCAACGGCTTCCGGGCGCGACTTTTCGCATTGACGCCACGAGAAGCCGAAGCCTAGTATGGTTCGCCTTTTCGCTTCCCTTGCTGCCGATGAACGTCCTCCACGCGGCCGTCGTGCTGCTGCTCGCGTTGTGGTCGACGGCGGCCTGCGCCGCCGAGCGCGGCATTGGCATTTTCACGATCGTCGACGGCGACGCGCGCGTGCTGCGCAAGACGACGTGGTATCGGCTCGAGGCAGGCGCGCATGCCGAGCCGGGCGACGTGCTCGACGTCAGCGAGCATGCGCAGGTGCAGATCGAGCTGCCGCGCGGCACCGCGATCAGCGCGCCGGGGCCGGCGCTTGCGTATCTTCCCGAGGCCAGGGCCGATGCGAAAACATCGCCGCCGTTCATGCTGATGCGCGGGTGGATCAAGGCCGCGAATGCGGCGAAGGCGCCGCCGCTTCGGCTCGACCTGCCGACGTCGGCGTTGCGCGTCGACGATGGCATCGTCGTCGTACACTGCGACGCCATGCATACCGAGTTCTTCGTCGAGAGCGGCCGCGCGAGCCTCCTGACACCGGCCCCGCGCGGCAAGGAGCAGGCGCGGGACGCGGCCGAGGGCGAGTACTGGCACAGGACCGGCGACCGGGCGTTCGAGACCGACGATCGTCCGTCGCAGGCGTTCATCGCGGCGATGCCGCGCGCATTGCGCGATCGGCTGCCGGCGCTCGCGAGCCACTTCGAAGGCACGCCGCCCGCGCTTCCCGCCGGGCGTGAGATCACGTTCGTCGAGGCGGAGCCGTGGCTTTCCGGCCCGGCACGCAGGACGTTCGCACGCCGCTTCGCGGCGCGCCTTTCCGATCCCGCGTTTCGCAGCGCGGCCGCGGCGCACAACGTCCCCGAATGGGACAGGACGCTGCATCCCGAACGCTACAAGCCGCGCGACGCCGACCCGGCGGCATCGCCGCAACCTTTCCTGAAGCGACAGCCATGAAGCTCATCTGGAAATTCAACCTGGTGCTGCTCGGCATTTTCGTGCTGGGCTTCGCGATCGCGGGGTACGTCTCGTACCGCGTGCTGCAGGCGAATGCGCGCGAGGAGATCGTGCAGAACGCGCGGCTCATGATGGAGGCCGCGCTGTCGTCGCGCACTTACACGAACACGCAGGTGAAGCCGCTGCTCGAGACGCAGCTCAAGTACGCATTCCTGCCGCAGACGGTGCCCGCGTACGCCGCCACCGAGATGTTCAACGAGATGCGCAAGACGCATCCCGACTACGGCTACAAGGAGGCGACGCTCAACCCGACGAACCCGCGCGACCGCGCGAGCGACTGGGAGGCGGACATCGTCAACGCGTTCCGGCAGTCGAAGGACAACGTCGAGATGGTCGGCGAGCGCGACACGCCGACCGGACGCGCGCTCTATCTCGCGCGGCCGATCCAGGTGACGAGCGCCGCGTGCCTCGTTTGCCACAGCACGATCGAGGTGGCACCGAAAACGATGGTCGACCTCTATGGACCGGCGAACGGCTTCGGCTGGAAGATGAACGAAGTCATCGGCGCGCAGGTCGTGTCGGTGCCGATGTCGGTGCCGATCAGGCGCGCGGACCAGACGTTTCGCACGTTCATGCTGTCGCTCGCGGGCGTCTTCGTCGTCACGTTCGTGCTGCTGAACGTGATGCTGCACATGATGGTCATCCGTCGCGTCACGCGCCTGTCGGGCATCGCCGACCAGGTGAGCCTCGGCAACCTGGATGCCGGCGAGTTCCGGACGCGAAGCCGCGACGAGATCGGCGTCCTCACCGAGGCGCTCGGCCGCATGAAGGTGAGCCTCGTGCAGGCCATGAAAATGTTGGAATAACGGCGTATGGCGATGCCCGAGCGCATCGGCAAGTACGAAGTCGAGTCCGTCCTCGGCAAGGGCGCGATGGGCGTCGTCTACAAGGCGATCGATCCGCACATCGAGCGCCGCGTCGCGATCAAGACGGTGCGCAAGGACCTGCTCGACGCCGATCTCGCCGACCAGTTCATGGCGCGCTTTCGCAACGAGGCGCGCGCGGCGGGCCGCCTGCACCATCCGAACATCATCGCGATCTACGAATACGGCGAGGACGACAGCGTCGCGTACATCGCGATGGAATACGTCGAGGGCATGGGCCTTCGCGAATACCTGAACCGCAACGCGCGCTTCGAGCTCACCCAGGTCGCGGCGATCATGACGCAGCTGTTGCAGGCGCTCGCGTTCGCGCATGCGCAGGGCGTCGTGCACCGCGACGTGAAGCCCGCGAACCTGATCCTGACGCCCGGCGGCATCCTCAAGGTCGCCGACTTCGGCATCGCACGGATCGACGCGACGACGCTCACGATGACCGGCATGGTGATGGGAACGCCGACGTACATGGCGCCCGAGCAATGCCGCGGTCTTCCGAGCGATCATCGCGCCGACCTCTTCAGCGCGGGGGTCGTGCTCTACGAGCTCTTGACCGGTGCAAGGCCCTTTGCCGGAACGATGGAGGCGGTCGCGTACGAGATCGTCCACGAGCACCCGCGTCCGGCATCGGAGACGTGCGCGTTTCCGATCGGATCGGCGATGGACGCGCTGCTCGACAAAGCGCTCGCGAAGGAAGCGGGCGAGCGTTTCGCCGACGCGCGCGCGTTCGAGCTCGCGCTGCGGGATGCGTTCGGCACGCCGCCGGCGAACGCCGGCGAGACGACGCTGATCAGCCTCGCCGACGTGCAGCTGTCGCCACCGGCGCGTGTGTTCGACGACGCCTCGCTGTCGACGATCGAGCGCCAGCTCGTCCGCTTCGTCGGCCCGATGGCGAAGATCCTCGTGCGGCAGGCGGCGGGCCGCGCGCACGACACGCGCGAGCTCTACGCGCTTCTCGCCGCGCACATACCCGACCCGGGCGAGCGCGAACGCTTCGAGGCGCACAGCCGCTCCGATGCGAGCGGCGCGCATACGGGACGCCAGGCCGGCACTGGACGCGCGACCATCCACGCGCGCGGCACCGCCGTTTCGTCCGGCTCGCGGCTGCGCGCGCGCCCGCTCGAGCAGGCGTTCGTCGAGCAGACGACGTCGCGCCTCGCCGTGTACCTCGGGCCGATCGCAAAGGTCGTCGCGAAGAAGGCCGCGCAGCAGGCGCACGATTCCGACGAGTTCGTGAAGCTCGTCGCCGAGCACATCGGGACGCAGGAGCGCAGCGCCTTCCTGCGCGAGATCGGTGCGGACGAATAGGGGTCAGACGAGTTTCGTGAGTGCGAAAGTCGTCTCTGACCCCCACTTCGGTTTTTCGGTAGCATTCCCGGGTGATCGATTCTTCGCGGAGACTCGCCATGCGTTCCCTGCGCTTCATGCTGGCTGTCGTGCTTGCCGTCGTCGCGTTCGACGCAGCCGCGGACGACTATCCGTCGCGGCCTGTGAAGATCGTCGTCCCGTTCGCGGCCGGCGGTCCTGCCGACGTGTATGCGCGCTATCTCGCGCAGCATCTGCAGGAGTCGATGGGCCAGCCGTTCGTGATCGAGGACCGGCCGGGCGGCGGCTCGGTCGTCGGCACCGAGATCGTCGCCAAGAGCGCGCCCGACGGCTATACGCTGCTTCTGATGTCGAACACGCATACGGTCAACGAATCGCTGATGCCGAACAAGCCGTTCGCGCTGATGCGCGATTTCGTGCCGGTCGCGCCGATCAATTCGTCGGATCTGGTGCTCGTCGTCAATCCTGCCGTCAAGGCGAACACGTTGAAGGAGCTGATCGCGCTCGCGAAAGCAGAGCCGGGCAAGCTCAACTATGCGTCGTCGGGTCCGGGCACGCCGTATCACATGGCCGGCGAGCTCTTCAAGGCGATGGCGCACGTCGACATCGTCCACGTTCCGTACAAGGGCAGCTCCGGCGCGCGCACCGGCGTGCTCGGCGGTCAGGTCGAGATGATGTTCGACGCGGTCACCGTGATGAACGAGCACATCAAGGCGGGCCAGGTACGCGCGCTCGCGACGAGCGGCAAGGCGCGCTCGAGCGTCTTGCCGAACGTGCCGACGCTGTCCGAGGCCGGCGTCCCGGGATATGAAGCGACGATCTGGCTCGGCCTCGTCGCGCCGAAAGGTACGCCGCCCGCGATCGTGAACCGGCTGAACGCGGAAATCACGAAAGTCGTGTCGCAGCCGCAAACGCAGGCCGAATGGGCGAAGCAAGGTGCGGTGCCGATGACGATGACGCCCGACGCATTTCGCAAATTCCTGGACGACGACATCGTCAAGTGGGCGCGCATCGTGAAGATCTCCGGCGCGCGCGCCGACCGCTGATCCGATGCCGGTATTGCGCGTCCTGTCGGCGGGCGCCGCCAAGGGCCTGGTCCAGGCGCTCGCCGGACCGTTCGAGGCCGAGCGCGGCACGCGCGTCGACGCGACGTTCGATTCGGCGGGCGCGATTTCGAACGCGGTGGTCGGCGGCACTGCATCCGATCTCGTCATCCTGCCCGCTGCGATGCTCGATACGCTCGCCGCGGAGGCGCTCGTCGACGGCGAGACCATCGCGGCCCTCGGACGCGTGGCGACCGGCATTGCGGTGCGATCCGGCGATGCGTCGCCCGACGTGCACGACGCGGCTGCGCTTCGTGCTGCGCTCGGCGCCGCCAGCGAGCTCTATTGTCCCGATACGACGCGCTCGACGGCGGGCATCCACTTCGCCGGCGTGCTGCGCACGCTTGGGCTGTACGAAAGCCTTTCGCCACGGCTTTGTGCGTACGCGAACGGCGCGCAGGCGATGGCGGCGCTCGCCGCAAAGGGCGCGGATGGTGCGATCGGCTGCACGCAAGTCACCGAGATTCTCTATACGCCCGGTGTCGTGCTCGTCGGCGCACTGCCGCCGCCGTTCGAGCTGACGACGATCTACGCGCTCGCCGTGACGACGGGCGTGCGCGCATCGGCCGACGCGCGCGCGTTCGCGGAGCGGCTCGCCGGAGCGCCGTCGCAGGCGCTGCGACGAACCGGCGGCTTCCTCGACCGCGTTGTGCCTCGCAGCTGATTCGATGACGCGCAGCAGGCTGCTTCGCCATCTCGCGGTGGCGTTCACCGTCGCGATGCTCGGCGTGGCCGGCTGCGCACAACTCGCGGAGAAGGAGCGCGAGCTCACGTTTCGCGTCGTCCCCGGCGATGCCGGCTGGTATGCGGGGCTCCCCGCCGGCGTGCGCGAGATGGACATTCCGCTCGCCGGCGATGGCGCTGCACATCACATTCATGCGTGGTGGTGGCCGGCGGCGCAGGCGGACGCACCTGCGGTGCTCTACTTCCACGGCTCGCGCTGGAACCTGACCGGCCAGCTCTTCCGCATCCGCCAATTGCACGACTTCGGCTTCTCGGTGCTCGCGGTCGACTATCGCGGCTTCGGCAAGAGCGACGGCGGCGTGCCTTCCGAGCAATCGGTCTACGAGGACGCGCGCGTTGCGTGGCGCGAGTTCGTCGCGCTCGTGCCCAACGCGCGCCGGCGCATCATCTACGGCCATTCGCTCGGCGGCGCGGTGGCCGTCGATCTCGCCGCATGGCTCGATCGCAGCGCGCCGGACGGGACGGAGCCTGCACGCGGGCTGGTCGTCGAATCGTCGTTCACGACGCTCGCCGACGTCGCGAAGGCGCTGTCGTACGAGTGGCTGCCGCTCGAGTTGATCCTGACGCAGAAATTCGACTCGGTCGGCAAGATCTCGGCGGTGCGGATGCCGGTGCTGTTCGTGCACGGCGCCGCCGACCGCTTCATTCCGGCGCGCTTCAGCCAGGCGCTCTACGATGCGGCGCGCGCACGCAAGCGCCTGCTGCTCGTCGACGGCGCGACGCACAACAACAGCATGCGCGTCGCACCCGACGCGTATCGCGACGCCCTCTTTGCGCTGTTCGGACTGTCGGAAAAAGGCGAGACGCGCGCCCGCAACGCGCACGGCGCGTCGTAGACGATTTTCAGCGCGGCAACGCCTGCCCGGTCAGCGCGCGCCGGATTTCGCGGAGCTTCGCCTTCGCGTGCGATTCGTCGACCGGTCCCATCCGGATCATCATCTTCTGGCCCGCCGACAGTTGCTCGAGCGCCGGGTCGGCGAATTGGTAGAGCACCTTCGGCTGCGTCAGTGCGATCGGCGCGGGAACGTCGGGTGCCGCGAGCAGGTGATCGATCACCGCGACGAGCCGGTCGTTGAAGTAGCCGTTCGGATAGCCGAGATCCTGGTACGCCTTCTGGAACAGCGGATAGTAGTGGACGTACGTCTGCACGAGCTTCTTCGCATCGACCTGCTCCATCAGGCGTATGTACGTCGCATAGCGTTGCTCGTTGTCGGCGCGAAGGAGGATGCGTCCGTCGGCCTGCGTCGTCTGCAGGCTGCCTTCGACCGGCATGACCGACATCTTCGACTGCGCGACCGTCTGCCGCGGCAGGTTGTCGATCGTCGCGACGAAGCGCGGCACGATCTCCTGCAAATGGAAGACGCGATCGAGCGGAGTGCCGGTGAAGAGCGACGCGAGCGCATCCTGCATCGCTGAATCGCTGTCGGCGACCGCGGGCAGCGCTTCGCCGGCGGGCGGCGGCGTCGCTTCCGCGGCTTCGATCGGATGCTCGGGCGCGGTCGACGTGGGCGCAGGCGCGGCGGGTGCCGCGGCTTGCGGCGGCGCGGTCGCAGGCGTTGCCACCGGCTCCGGCGCATGCGTGCGCCGCCACAACAGCACGATCGCGGCAATGATCGCGACGATGACGATGATCGCGACGATCGGCCATGCGAGGCTGCGCCGGCGCGCCCGGCCTCGCGGATCGCTCCGCTGCGAGAAATCGGAATCGGGGGGGAGCGGTTCGACGCGTTCCATGCAGGTCTCCGGTCACACGGCCGCGCGGGTGCGGCGGGCCAACGCGATTCGACTGATGGTACCGCGGATGGTTCGGCCCTTCACCGCAACCTCTTCCCGCTGTCGCTTCGGCTCACTCTTCCGCGTCGCGGGAGAGGGCCGGGATGAGGGTCGGTACGCTCAAGAATGTGCGAGCTTCTCGCCGTGCTCGCGCGTCGCGCGGAATCCGACCTTCGGCCAGCGCTCGACCGTCACCTGCAGGTTGTACTTGTTCGTCGCGAGGAACACCGGATTGCCGTCGACGTCGGTCGCGAGCGCGGCGCCCTGCTCGCGTTCGAAATTGCGCCGTGTCGTCTCGTCGGGAAAGGTGAGCCAGCGCGCGCTCGCGATGTTCGCCGTTTCGTAGATCGCATCCACGTTGTATTCGGTTGCCAGCCGATGCGCGACGATCTCGAACTGCAGCGGGCCGACGGCGCCGAGCAGCACGCTGTTCGTATGCGTCGACGTGAATACCTGGATCGCGCCTTCCTCGCCCAGCTCCTGCAAGCCCTTCGCGAGCGGCTTCGCCTTGAACGGGTCGCGCGGGCGCGCGACGCGGAAGAGCTCCGGCGCAAAATAGGGAATGCCGCGAAACGCGAGCGGCTCGCCTTCGGTCAGCGTGTCCCCGATCTGCAGCTGGCCATGGTTGTGGATGCCGATGATGTCGCCTGCCACGGCGTCCTCGCTCGACACGCGCTCGTTGGCCATGAACGTGAGCGCGTTGCCGAGCTTCATCTCGCGGCCCACGCGCAGATGACGAACCTTCATCGCCGGCTGGTAGCGGCCCGAGCAGACGCGAAAGAACGCGATGCGATCGCGATGTCGCGGATCCATGTTCGCCTGGATCTTGAACACGAAGCCCGAAAAAGGCTTCTCGTCGGGCTCGACCATCCGTGCCGTCGCATCGCGCGGCAGCGGTGCGGGGGCCCAGCCGACGAGCGCCTGCAGGATCTCCTGCACGCCGAAATTGTTGATCGCAGAGCCGAAGAACACCGCCGTCTGCTGGCCGCCGAGAAAGCGCTCGAGATCGAACGGATGGCTCGCGCTGCGGATCAGGTCGACGTCGGAGCGAAGCGCCGCGGTCTCGTCGGGAAACAGCGCATCGAGGCGAGGATTGTCGATGCCGCCGATCAGCTCGGTGTCGTTCGACACGCGTTCCTCGCCGGGCGTGAAGCGCAGGAGCCGGTCGTTCCGAAGGTCGAACACGCCGCGGAAGCGCTTGCCCATGCCGAGCGGCCACGTGATCGGTGCGCAGTCGATCGCGAGCACCGATTCGATCTCCTCGAGCAGCGCGAGCGGCTCGCGCACCTCGCGATCGAGCTTGTTCACGAACGTGATGATCGGCGTGTTGCGGAGCCGGCAGACGTCGAGCAGCTTGATCGTCTGCGCTTCGACGCCCTTCGCCGCGTCGATCACCATCACCGCAGCGTCGACGGCCGTCAGCACCCGGTACGTATCCTCGGAAAAATCCTGGTGGCCGGGTGTGTCGAGCAGGTTGATCGTGTGCTCGGCGTATTCGAACTGCATCACCGAGCTCGTGACCGAAATGCCGCGCTGCTTCTCGACTTCCATCCAGTCGGACGTCGCGTGGCGCGCGCTCTTGCGCGATTTGACGGTGCCGGCGAGCTGGATCGCGCCGCCGAAGAGCAAAAGCTTCTCGGTGAGCGTCGTCTTCCCGGCATCCGGGTGGGAGATGATCGCGAACGTGCGGCGGCGCGCGACGTCGCGCGCGAGATCGTCGGTAAGGACGGCGGTATCCATGGCAATGCCGCGAAAGGTGCGGCCGGCAGCAGCCAAACAAAAGCCGCCGGGTCGACCGGCGGCAGGCGAATTATAGCAGGCGACGCGCTCGCCGACGCTCGACACCCGCGCCGGTCTCAGTTCGGCGGTGCTGCCCGGGACCGTGCAAGCGGCAGCGGGTCGTATCTCGCGACGACGCACGTCGCAGGCAGCCGCACGGTGAACGTGCTGCCTTGACCGGGCACGCTTTCGGCCGCGATCGTTCCGCCGAGCAGGTCGATGACGCGCCGGCAGATGCCGAGGCCCAGGCCCCAGCCGGGACCGCGCGTCCGGCTGTCCGAAATCTGCCCGTAGTCGTCGAACAGGCGCGCCACGCGCTCGGGCGCGATGCCGATGCCGGTGTCGGCCACCGCGATGCGTACGCTGCCGTCGTCGTCGATCCCGGCCGCCACGCGAACCGTGCCGGTGTCGGTGAACTTGATGGCGTTCGTAAGCAGGTTCGAGAGCACGCGACCGAGCTTCGCGCGGTCGGTCAGCAAGAGAGGCGGCGCAGCGGCCACGTCGACGTCGAGGCGCAGCGACTTCGATTGGGCGAGTGCGAGCACGTCGTCGCACTTCTCGCATACGAGCTCGGCCGGCGCGAAGATGCTGTCGTGGCGCTGGATGCGGCCGGCGTCAAAGCTCGCGACGTCGAGCAGGTCGGAGACCGCTTCGAGCAGCGACGAGGCGGTCTGCTGCAACCGTTCGATCATCGGCGGCATCTGCGCGGCGAGCCGCGGGTCGCCGGCGCTGCGGCGGATCACGTTCGCGGTCAGATGGATCGCGTTCAGCGGCGCGCGAATGTCGTGCGAAACCGATGCGAGGAGGCGGGTCTTGCGTCCGCTCGCTTCCTCGGCTTCGCGGCGGCGCTGCTCGAGCTCGACGCTCTGCCGCGCGATCTGCGCCTCGCGCAGGACGAGCTCGGCATTGGCGACCTCGAGCTTGCGATTCTGCTCGTCGAGAAGCCGCATCTGCGCCTCGCGCACGACGACCGAGCGGATCCAGACGTCGAGCATCGCCGCCGTCACCACGTTCGCGACGACGTCGAGCACCCGATTGACGAAGTACGGCTCGTGCAGCGAGAAGGCGCCGTGCGGCATTTGCAACGCATAGACGACGAACGTCGTGACGCCGAGCACGATCGTGAGCGACCACAGGAGCCGGCGACTTCGCGTAATGGCGGCGAGCACCAGCGGCACGCCGTAGATCGACGCGATGTCGAGCTCGATCCACGTCGCGAAGTCGGCGACCGCGAGGCCGAGCGCCGACGCGAAGGCCGCGATGAGCAGCAGCCGGCGGTCACGGCGAAGGAAATTCGTCATGCGGCGGACGGCGGTACGGCGATCGTCGCGATCATCACGTTGTACTTCCCGGGCGACGGTGGTCCGTTGCACGGTTATGCTTGATCCATGCCGCTTCTGACGCTTCGCGACGCCGAACTCGCATTCGGCCTGCATCCGCTGCTCGACGGCGCGGGCATCACCATCGGCGAGCGCGAGCGCATCGGCCTCATCGGCCGCAACGGCACGGGCAAATCGTCGCTGCTGCGCGTCCTTGCCGGACAGCAGGCGCTCGACGATGGCGTCATCGAACGCGACCATTTTGCCCCCGTTCTCGTCGAACAGGAACCCGTGCTGCCAGCGGCGTCGACGCTGCGCGAGAGCCTCGTGCAGCGCGGTGAGCTCGCCCGAATTCCCGACGAGCGCGAGCGTTTTCGCATTGAAGCGCGGCTGGCCGATTTCCTGCACCGCTACGGCTTGTCCGAGGCGCAGGCACCCGAGCGCGCCTCGGGCGGCGAGCGCAAGCGCGCGGCACTCGCGCTCGCGTTCGCGCGCGAGCCCGATCTGCTGCTGCTCGACGAGCCGACGAATCACCTCGACATCGCCGGCATCGAACTTACGGAAGGGTTCGTGCGCGATGCGCGCGCCGCGGTGATCGTCACGCACGATCGTGTCTTCCTCGATCACGCCGTGACGCGGATCGTCGAGCTCGACCGCGGGCGGCTGCGTTCGTATCCGGGCAATTTCGCCGCGTACGAGTCGCGGAAGGCATCCGAGCTGGAGGCCGAGGACGTCGCGACGCGCAAGTTCGACGCGTTCTGGCGTCAGGAGGAGGCGTGGATCCGCAAGGGCGTGCAGGCACGGCGCACGCGCGACGAGGGCCGCGTGCGGCGGCTCGAAGCCTTGCGTCGCGAGCGGGCGCTTCGCCGCGAGCGGATCGGCGACGTGCGCCTCGCGCTCGACGCCGGCGAGCGGTCGGGCCGGCTCGTTGCGGAACTTCTGCACGTGTCCAAGCGCTTCGGCGAGCGTCCGATCGTCCGCGACCTCTCGCTCACGATCCAGCGCGGCGACCGCTTCGCGCTGCTCGGCCATAATGGGGCCGGCAAGACGACGCTTTTACGGATCATCCTCGGCGATCTCGCGCCCGACGCCGGCACGGTACGTCGCGGAACGCGACTTGCGATCGCCTACTTCGACCAGTTGCGACAGGCGCTCGATCCCGCGCGTACGCTGGTCCAGACGATCAGCCCGGGCAGCGACTGGGTCGAGACGGCCGCGGGACGCCGGCACGTGCTGTCGTACCTCGGCGATTTCCTGTTTCCGGCCGAGCGCGCCAATGCACCGGTATCGACGCTCTCCGGCGGCGAGCGTAACCGGCTTCTTCTCGCGCGGCTCTTCGCGCAGCCTGCGAACCTGCTGGTGCTCGACGAGCCGACGAACGACCTCGACATCGAATCGCTCGAGCTGCTCGAGGCGACGCTGCAGACATACGATGGCACGCTGCTCCTCGTGAGCCACGACCGGGCGTTCCTCGACAATGTCGCGACGCAGACGCTCGTCGCAGACGGCGACGGCCGCTGGGTCGAGTATGCGGGCGGCTACTCCGACTGGCTCGTGCAGCGCGCGCCGCGGTCCGGCGGTGTCGACGAGAGGCCGGCGAAGAAGCCGAAGCCTGCGCGTGCGCGGACGGCGGACACGCGCGTGCGACTCACGTTCAACGAGCAGCGCGAGCTCGATGCGCTGCCCGCGGAGCTCGAGGCGCTCGAGCGCGAGCAGCATGCGTTGAGCGCGCGCATGTGCGCGCCCGGCTATCACCGCGAGAACCTCGCGCAGATCAAGGCCGACCGCCGGCGCGCCGAGGAGATCGAGCAACGGCTGGCCGAGCGCTTCGCACGCTGGGGCGAGCTCGACGCGAAGGCGCAAGCCGCCGTGGAAGGCGCCAGGGCGCGTTGAACATCGCGCTTCGCGCATCCATTTGCGCAGGATGCGACGTGCCGTCACCGGGCCCGATCTGTTCGCAGCCCCGCCGCTGCCGCCGGGGCTCGAATATCATCCCGCGTTCCTCGACGCCGCGTCCGAAGCGAGACTGATCGGCGCGCTCGCGGCGCTGCCCTTTCGCGAAGCGCCGTTTCACCAGTACACGGCCCGTCGTCGCGTCGTTCGCTTCGGCCATGACGGCTACGGCGACATCGGCGCGTTGCAGGACGGCGGTCCGTGGCCGTCGTGGCTCGTCGACCTGCGTCGCAACGCGGCGCGTGTCGCGGCCGTCGACGACGCCGCGTTCGTGCATGCGCTCGTCACCGAGTATCGGCCCGGCACGCCGATCGGCTGGCATCGCGACAAGCCGGCTTACGGGACCGTCGTCGGCATCTCGCTCGGCAGCGCGTGCCGGATGCGCTTTCGGCCCTATGACAACCGGCATGATCGTAACGCGGTGATCGTGCTCGAACTCGCGCCGCGCTCGCTTTACGTGATGCGCGACGAAATCCGGTGGCATTGGCAGCATCACATTCCGGCGGTGAAAACGTTGCGCTATTCGGTGACGTTCCGGACGCTGGCGTAATTCCCTCACCCCGCACGCTGGCGCTCGGCTCGCTCTCCCGCGCGCCGGGAGAGGGCCTGGCGCCGCTCGGCTCCCTCTCCCCGCGAGCGGGAGAGGGTCGGGGTGAGGGGCCGTAGAATCGCGCGCGATGACGTTCTATCCGCACCTCCTCGCGCCGCTCGACCTGGGCTTCGTCACGCTGAAGAACCGCGTGCTGATGGGCTCGATGCACACGGGCCTCGAGGAATCGCACGACGGATTCGCGAAGCTCGCGGCGTTCTATGAAGCGCGGGCGCGCGGCGGTGCCGGGCTCATCGTCACCGGCGGCATCGCGCCGAATTTCGCCGGTCGCGTCGATCCGCGCGCATCGCAGCTTTCGTTTCGCTGGCAGGTCGCGAAGCATCGGCAGGTCACCGATGCCGTACATGCGGCAGGCGGCCGGATCGCGATGCAGATCCTGCACGCCGGACGCTACGCGTATCACCCGCTGTCGGTCGCGCCCTCCGGCCTGCGCTCGCCGATCACGCCGTTTCGCCCTCGCGCACTCGGCGCCTTCGGCATCGAGCGCACGTTGCGCGCTTACGTGCGTTGCGCGCGACTCGCGCAGCAGGCCGGTTACGACGGCGTCGAGATCATGGGCTCCGAGGGCTATCTGATCAACGAGTTCATCGCGCGCCGCACGAATCAGCGCGACGACCGCTTCGGCGGCAGCTACGAGAACCGCATCCGCTTCGCCGTCGACACGGTGCGCCGCACGCGCGAGGCGGTCGGCCGCAACTTCATCATCATCTACCGGCTGTCGATGCTCGATCTCGTCGAAGGCGGCAGCACGTGGGACGAAGTCGTGCAACTCGCACAGGCGATCGAGGCGGCGGGCGCGACGCTGATCAACACCGGCATCGGCTGGCACGAGGCGCGGATTCCGACGATCGCCACGATGGTCCCGCGCGCGGCCTTCACGTGGGTGACGGCACGGCTGCGCGGCGCCGTCGGCATTCCATTGATCACGACGAACAGGATCAACGATCCCGCGGTGGCCGAGACGGTTCTCGCACGAGGGGACGCCGACATGGTGTCGATGGCGCGGCCGTTTCTCGCCGATGCCGAGTTCGTCGCCAAGGCGGCGGCGGGTCGCGCCGACGCGATCAACACGTGTATCGCGTGCAACCAGGCGTGCCTCGATCACATCTTCGAGCGCAAGGTTGCAACCTGCCTCGTCAATCCATTCGCGTGCCGCGAAACGGAGCTCGCGCTTCGTCCCGCGTCAGCGCCGAAACGCATCGCCGTCGTCGGTGCAGGGCCCGCGGGACTCGCGTGCGCGACGACGGCCGCCGCGCGCGGTCACCACGTGACGCTGTTCGAGGCGGCGACGTCGATCGGCGGTCAGTTCAATCTCGCGAAGCGCATCCCGGGCAAGGAGGAATTCGCGGAAACGCTGCGCTATTTCGCGCACAGGCTCGAAGCGCTCGGTGTCGAGCAAAGACTCGCGCTGCAGGCGCGCGTCGACGACTTGCGTGGCTTCGATGCGGTGATCGTCGCGGCCGGGGTCGTGCCGCGCGCGCCTTCGATCGAGGGCATCGCGCATCCAAGCGTCGCAAGCTACGTCGACATCGTCGAAGGACGCCGGATCGCCGGTGAGCGCGTCGCGATCATCGGCGCGGGCGGCATCGGCTTCGACGTCGCCGAGTTGCTGACGCACGCGCGCGCCGACGACGCGCATCCGATCGACGCATTTCGCGACGAATGGGGCATCGACGCGAAGCACGAGCACGCCGGCGGCATTCGTGCGCCGCGCGAGGGCCGCTCGCCACGACAGGTTTGGCTCCTGCAGCGCAGGACGACGAAGGTCGGCGAGGATCTCGCGAAGACGACCGGCTGGATTCGCCGCGCGCTACTGCGGCGGCGCGGCGTCGCGATGATGGCGGGGGTCGCGTACGAGCGCATCGACGATCGCGGACTGCACGTGCGCGTCGACGGCGCCTCGAAGTCGCTCGACGTCGACACCATCGTCGTGTGCGCTGGGCAGGAGCCGAGGCGCGAGCTCGCCGACGCGCTCGTACGCGCGAATGTTCCGTTCACGCTGATCGGCGGCGCCGACGTCGCGCGCGAGCTCGACGCGAAGCGTGCGATCGACCAAGGCACGCGCATCGCGCTCGGGCTTTAGCGCGTCTTCGCGATCATCTGCGCGGCGCGCCGCAAATCGGCGACGAGCGTTGCGCGGAGCTTCTCGCGCGCGTCGTGATCCGGAGCACGCAGGATCGCGGATGGGTGGTACGTCGCGACGATCGGCGTGCCGCGCGGATCGACGAGGCTTTGCGCGCGCGCTTGCGCAATCGAAACCTTCCGGCCGTATACCGCGCCGAGCGCCGTGGCGCCGAGCGTCACGATCGCCGCGGGACGCTCGCGCGCAAGCTCGGCTTCGAGCCATACGCGACACGCGGCGATGTGCCGCTGCAGCGGCGTCTTGTGGATGCGCCGCTTGCCGCGCGGCTCGAAGTAGAAATGCTTGACGGCGTTCGTCATGTAGACGCGCGAGTCCGGAACACCCGCTTCGTGGAGCAACGTGCGCAGCAGGCGCCCGGCGGGACCGACGAAGGGCCGCCCCTGCACGTCCTCCTCGTCGCCCGGCTGCTCGCCGACGAGCATCAGCCGCGCGCCCGCCGGTCCTTCGCCCGGCACACCCTGCGTCGCGTGCTCCCACAACTCGCAGCGCCGGCAATCGTCGAGCGCTTCCTTCGGCGGCGCTTCATCGGCATCGCCCGGCGCCGATGCCCGCGCCTTCGACGGCCGTCGCGACGTCATTGCACGATCACCGTTTCTGCGCGGGCGGTGCGAGACCGACGACGCGTTGCCGCAGCGTCTTGCGCGCGGACGCGTCGAGCTTCGCCTGTAATGCGGGCGTCATCGTGAATGCCGGCGCTTCGCGTGCGCGCCAGGCCAGCTTCGTTGCAGCGATCGGCAGCGAACGAACCATCGATTCGAAGATGTCGCTCCGGTTCGTGGCGTCTGCGTTCGCCTGCGCGAAGAGCGCGGCGAAGCGGCCGTCCGCGCTCGCGAGTCCCTGGTAATCGCCGACGAAAAGCCCGCCCTCGGCGCTTGGCGCATTGTTGAAATCGAACGGTCCGGCAACGTGGCCCTCGCTCCACGTCGCACCATCCGTCGACGTCGCGAACCAGACGTCGACGAGCAGCGTCGCCGGATCCGCGGTGTCGTTGCGCATGTCGTAATAGAGCACGCCGATCGTGCCGTCGGAAGCGATCGCCACCGCCGGCAGGAACGCCTGCACAGCCGGGACGCGATTGATCTCGACCGGGCTGCTCCACGTGCTGCCGCCATCGGTCGAGCGCGAGAACGCGATGCCGTCCCGCACGCCATGCGAGAAGCGCGCGTCCTGCCAGACGGCGACGAGCGTGCCGTCGGGGCCGCGTGCGAACGAGGCGAGGTTCGCCGCGTCGCGCAGCGTGCGCGCCGGGTTCTGCGGATCGTAGGCGCCGACCGCGCGCAAGTCCGACACGACGATCGGCGCGCTCCACGTCGACCCGCGGTCGTCGGAGCGCACGAGCGCAAGATGCGGTGTCACCTGGTTGTTCTGGCCGAGGTCGAACTCGCTGAAGAAATCGAGCAGCGTCGAGTTGCCGTTGCCGGCCTTCGTGACGACGACCTGGTTGTTGAGCGTCTGGTTGCGGTTGCCGGGATCGTAGATCGCCCGCGCGCTCTCCCACGTCGCGCCGGTGTCGGTCGTGCGCGAGAAATAGGACGGGCCGTGATTGCCCTGTTCGAGGCGATCCCAGACCGCATAGGCGCTGCCGGCGACGAACGGATCGGCGGTGACCGATTCCTTGTCGTTGAAGAACGCGCTGCCGTCGAGGATCACCGTCGTCGGCGCGCTCCACGTGCGGCCGCCATCGGCCGAGCGGCTCGCGAGCACCGCGCTCGACGAGCCGGGCGCGAGCGTGTCGCCGATGAAGGCGATGCCGACCTGGTACGCGGTTCCATCGGGTCCGATCGACACCCATGGATCGCTCGCACGCGGATAGTCGCCGCCGTTGCCGGCGTTGCCGCCGGTGCAATGCGTGAACGCCGCCTGCGTGTACGACCATGTTGCGCCGGCATCGAACGAATACGCGGTGCGAAGGCCTCGCGCCCCGCCGTCGGACCAGCGGTCCTGCTGCCAGACGCCGATCAGGTGCGACGGATCGCGCGGGTCAGTCGCAATCTGCGGCTCGACCTCGGCGCCCGCGTAGACGGTCCCGGTGTCCGGCAGCGGCGGGCGATCGCAGCCGTCGGGGAATGGCGTGCGCCCGGTGAGGCGCACCGGCACGTCGCCAGGCGGGCTCGCATGCGTCGTGCACACCGCGACGCCTTGCGGTCCGTAGCCCTCGGCGACGTAGCCGCGCGCGATCATCGCGTCGCGCGTCGCGGCATCGGCGGTGTAGCGATGATTCGAATCGGCGCGTCCGTTCCACAGACGGTAGACGGGCGCGGTGCCGGCAGGGCAAGTCCCGTTCGCCGTGTCGGGCAGTGCGATGTAGAACTCGGCGGCGGTTTCCTCGATGTAGCCGCTGAAATTCGGATCGGTGCCGGTCTTCGCGAGCACGGCCGCACACTCGGCCGGCGACGCCGACAGGAAATGCGAATCGCCGTGCAACGGCGGGATGTAGAACCGGCAGACGGGACTGAGGCCCGCATCCGCCGTGGCGGACCCGTCGAACGTCGCGCCGGTGCGCGACCAGCCGGCGACCTGACCCGAATCGAGCGCTGCGATCTCGTTCGCGAGCGGGGTCATGAAGTAGTGGTCGAGCGTCGCGTTGTAATACTCGACGACGGTTTCAGCGTGAAGCTGCGCAGTCGGCGCGGCGGCGAGCACGGCGGCGACGACAACCGGCGCAAGGCGCATGACGATCGGGTTCGCGAAGGGGAGCGCATAGTTTACCGGCGCTTCGCCGCCTCCGTTGGGAGCGGAGTTCGCGCGCGAGGCGGCTCGGCGCGCTCACCTGTCCGCAGAAGGCGGTGGCCCGGTGCTGCCGCGGCGCACGAGCTCGAACGGCAGATTCTGCGCGAGGTCGGTTGCGCGACCTTCGAGCCGCGCGACGAGCGAAAGCGCGGCGGCGCGGCCGATCTCGATGATCGGCGTGCGGATGCTGGTGAGGCCCGGCGTCTGCGTCGCGCCGAGATCGGTATTGTCGACGCCGGTGATCGACACGTCGTCGGGAATGCGTACGCCCGCCTCGCGGCACGCGATCATCGCGCCGACGGCGAACACGTCGTTCGTCGCGACGATCGCTGTCGGCCGCGGTCGCCGCGCGAGCAGTTCCCGCATCGCGGCCACGCCCGAATCGAGCGCGATCGCGCCGTAGCGCACGTTCTCGTCGGCGAGCGCGAGCCCGGCCGATTCGAGTGCGGTGCGCACGCCTGCGCCGCGCTCCCGCGAGCGGTCGTTGCCCTCGGTCGGCGCGCTGATAAGCCCGAAGCGCCGATGTCCGAGTTCCAGCAGATGGCGCGTCATCGCGTACGTCGCGGCGCGATTGTCGAAGCCGATGCTCGGATGTAGCCGCGACGCGTCGACGCCCCACGTGAGCACGTAGGGCCGGCCGTAGCGGTCGAGCAGCGAATAGAGCTCGCGGTCATGATCGAGGCCGACGAACATGAACGCGTCGACGCCGTGCTGCACCATCTGCCGCGTGACGCGAAGCTCGGTCGCGAGATCGTAGTAGTGCACGGCGAGCACCAGGCCGTAGCCGAGCGCGTCGGCTTCGCGCTGCAGCGCGCTCGTCGTGCGCGCGTAGAGCGCGTAATCGAACGACGGCACGACCGCGCCGATCATGTCGCTCTTGCGGCTGCGCAGCGCGCGCGCCGCGCCCGACGGCACGTAGCCGAGCTTGTCGATCGCCGCGTGCACGCGCGACAGCGTGCCCGGGTCGACGCTCGACGGCAGGTTGAGCGCCCGCGAGACCGTTGCGGTGGAAACGCCGGCCAGCCGCGCCACGTCGCGCGCGCTCGAGCGCCCGGCGGTCGCCGTTTCCAGGCTGGCTCTCTTCACGTTCGCTAGCATAGCGTCGGCGGTATCGATTTCATAGCGTGGCTTGTCGTCCTTCACCCCAACCCTCTCCCCGCGCGCGGGGAGATGGAGCCGAGCGCAAGCGGGGCCGGTGAGGGGGCACGCCCGTTGACAGCAAGCGCCTCGATCGCCGACCATATGTAATCGAATACATCGCAACGGAGCAGCCTGGATGATGCAACCCCGCGCGCCGACCCGGCACGTGATCCTCGTCGTTTTCGACACGCTGCGGCGCGACGCCGTCGGGTCTTACCAAACACCACCCGCGTGGAACGAGACGCTGGCGCAGCCGTTCGCGACGCCGCATCTCGATGCGTTCGCGCGCGAGTCGGTGCGCTTCACGCGCGCGTATCCCGAGGCGCTGCCGACGCTTTGCGCGCGGCGCACGATCTACACGGGCCTTCGCACGTATCCGTTCCACAACGGCGACTTCCGTCACATCAAGGGCGACTTCGTCGGCATCGCGCCCGGATGGGGCCCGATCCCCGAATCGCAGACGACGCTCGCTGAGATGTACGAGCAGAACGGGTTTCGAACGGGACTCGTCTCCGACCTCTACCACCAGTTCAAGCCGTCGAAGAACTTCTGGCGAGGCTTCCATCAATGGACGTTCATCCGCGGGCAGGAAGCCGACGCGGCGCGAAGCGGGCCGTTTCCGTCGCAGGACGAGATCGACTACTGGGTTCCGTGCGAATTGCAGGAGTTGCGCGGCAAGGCGACCGGACTCGAGCAGCCCGGCTACGGCGCCCATTGGTTCTCGAGCCGTATCCTGCTCAACATGCGCGACCGCGTCCGCGAGGAGCAGTGGTTCAACGCGCAGGTGATGCAGGAGGCCGCGCGCTGGGTCGAGCAGAACCTCGATGCGAAGCGGCTGTTCCTCACCGTCGAGTCGTTCGATCCGCACGAGCCGTGGTTCGTGCCCGAGCATTACCGCCGCCGCTACGACAACGGCAACGGCCGCGAGCAGGTGATCTCGCCGTACGCGGAGATGCCGTGGCTCGCGCCCGAGCTCGTGACGCGCACGCGCGCCAACTATGCGGGACTGGTCGAGATGTGCGACCGCTGGTTCGGGCACCTGGTCGAGACGCTGCGCGTGACCGGCGTGCTCGACGAGGCGCTCGTCATCGTCACGTCGGATCACGGTCATAGCCTCTGGGAGCGGCGCGGCTACATCGGCAAGCGCGGCTATCCGTCCGACCCCGAGAGCTTCGAGGTGCCGCTCTTCGTGCGTCATCCGCAACGACTTCGTGCGGGCGCGACGTGCGATGCGTTCGTCCAGCACCACGACATCGCGGCGACGGCACTCGACGCGACGGGTGTCGCACCGCCGGCGCCGATCGACGGCAAGTCGTTTCTGGACGTGGCATTCGGCAGCGGCAAGCCGATTCGCGATCACGTGACCGTCGGCTGGGGCGGCGCGATGACGGTGATCGACGACGACTGGTGGTTCAACTGCAAGATCAACGGTCGCGGACCGTTCCTTTACGACTCGCCGCGCCCGGCGCCCGACGCGCAGAACCTCGCCGACCGGCACCCCGACGTCGTCGAGCGGCTGTTCGACATCGGCAAGGCCGACGCGGCGGGCGGCTTCCCGGAGTATTTGTTGCAGCAGGCCGAAAGCGCCGACGACGCGCCCGGCTGCAGTCCGTTCGCGGCGATTCGCTGAACATGCGCAGACCCTCACCCGCCCTTCGGGCACCCCCTCCCGCGAGCGGGAGAGGGCCGGGGTGAGCACACATCGACAGGAGGAGAGATGAAACGACGTGCATCGACACCACGACACGAGCCCGGACGCCGCCGGATGCTGAAGCAGACCGCCGCGCTCGGCGCGGCGGCGCTCGCCGCACCGTACGTGCTCTCGAGCGCGCGCGCGCAGGCGAACGCCGACATCGCGCCCTACGGCAACGCGAAGATCAACTGGCGCCAGGCGGAAGGCGAGTCGATCACCGTCGCCGTCATACCGGCAAGCTACTTCGAGAACCTGATTGCGGTCGCGCCGACGTTCGAAGCGCTGACCGGCGTCAAGGTGCGCTTCGAGAAAGTGCCGCCCGGACAGATCCGCCAGAAGGCGATGCTGGACCTGTCGTCGAAGACCGGAACGTATGCGACGTCGGCGACCGATCCGATGTACTACCCGCTGTACGTCGCGAACAAATGGATCGAGCCGATCGACGACTACCTGAGCGACAGCGCATTGACCGACGCCACGTGGTTCGACAACGACGACATCTTCAAGGCGTGGCGCGACGCCAACTCGTACGAGGGCAAGGCGTATGCGGTGCCGTACGACGGCGAAGTGACCGTGCAGGTATATCGGAAGGATCTCTACGACGCGAAAGGACTGAAGGCGGCCGACACGCTCGACGAATTCCTGAAGAACGCCGCGGCGATCAACGATCCGGCGAATCGCATCTACGGCATGGCGCTGCGCGGCTTCGCCGGCGCCGGCCAGAACATGTACATCTACCCGTCGCTGTTCCGCGAGTTCGGCGGCCAGTGGTTCCACGGCAAGAAGCTCGTCGTCGATTCGCCGGAAGCGGTGCGCGCACTCGACTGGTACGTCGACGCCGAGACGAAGTACGCGCCGCCTGCCGTCCGCAACTGGAACTGGCCCGACATCGCCGATGCGTTCTCGCAGGGCACGCTCGGCTGCTACATCGACGCGCATTCGTCGGCGTCGGTGCTCGTGAATCCCGAGAAGTCGAAGGTCGTCGGCAAGATCGCGTTCGCGCGCTGGCCGAAGGGTCCGACCGGCAAGCGCTGCACGTCGATCTGGAACTGGGGCTTTCCGATCAACGCTGCGCTGTCCGACAAGCAGAAGAAGGCGACGTGGCTCTTCATCACGTGGGCGGCGTCGAGCGAGACGCAGGCGCGCACGTCGTGGAAATTCGCGGGACCCGCGAAGCGCACGGGCCTCAATCGCCGCTCGCTGTGGAAGGCGCCGGAGTTCGTCGCCATGACGAAGGAGATCGGGCCGAACTTCGTCGATGCGGCGCTCACGTCGCTCGAGCAGGACACCGACGTCGACTGGCGTCCGCGTGTGCCGCAATGGCCGGCAATCGGCGACACGATGGCGACGGCGATCCAGGCGGCGCTCGTCGGGCAGAAGAAGTCGAAGCAGGCGCTCGACGAGGCACAGGCGCGCATCGACCAGATCGTCAAGAGCTGAACGCCAGGGGTCGGATACGACTTTCCGATCCTTGGCGGAAACTCGTGTCTGACCCCGCTTCGGTGCTGCTTGGCGAAAAGTCGTCCCGGACCCCGCGGTGTTGCAACACTGTTGCAGTTTGCAGATGCATCGCTGCACAGCGTCTGCGTTTTTCTTGCCGCGCTGCACGTCGCGCCGTTACACTGCAATCACTCGCAGCGTTGACGGACTCATTCCCATTCACGACATGACCTACGAACGGCACATCCTCCAGACGATCGCTTCGGACGTTCTCGTCCGCGGCATCGTTGCCGTTTCGTCGTCCTTCATGTCGTCGTCTGCCGCCCGAATCGGCGGCTGCGCCGCGACGTAACGCCTCCCGGTCCTTCGACGTTCGCCGGGTGGCCGGCGGTACCGTCGAAAGATCTTCGAAAGCTCCTTCGGTCGGTGCCTGTCGCGGCTTCAGCGCCGCGCCCGCGCGTCTCGCGCGACAACCGCAACGAGCAACGCATGAACGACATCTTCGTGCATCGGCGTCCGTATCGGCGCGGCGACTTCGACTTCGTCGCGCGGCCACGGGAAGGCGCGTACTGGCGATCGCGCGACGGATTGATCGTCCGCATCGCGAGTGGCGAGGGCGAGGCGCTGCCGCCCGTCGACGCCAGGCGTGCATGGGCCGAGATGCTCGCGCTTCGGCTCGTCCGCACCGCCCGGCCGTGAACCCGTCGGCGAAAGGGGGTCCTGTCGCGTTAATACCGCACGGACGACCCCGGCGCTGCGACCGCGTATCGGGCGGCCGCAGCGCCCGCCGGGCGGCGGGTTTCCAGTCGAATTACAATCGGAGCCCATGGACCCCCTCGTGCTGACCGTCGACATGTCCGGCCTGCCCCAGGCCTGGGTCGCGCTGGAGGAAGCGATCACTTACCATGCGAAGCAGATGGTGGCGTGGTCGCTCGGCGCTGTCGTCCGCGAGTTTCGCGGTGGCTTCCAGCGCGACGGCTCGCGCTCGCGGATCGCGACGAAGTCGATTCTCGCGATCAAGGGCAGCGCGGGGCGGCCGCATTCGCATACGCCGAGCCTCACGAACCCGATGCTGTTCACACGCGACCGGCAGGTGTGCGCGTATTGCGGCGGCCGCTATCTGTACCGCGACCTGTCGCGCGATCACATCATCCCGGCGTCGCGCGGCGGCCGCGACACGTGGATGAACGCGGTGACGGCCTGCCGCAGCTGCAACACGCGCAAGGGCAATCGCGCACCCGAGCAGGCGAACATGCCGCTGCTCTACGTGCCGTACGTACCGAACCGGCACGAGCATTTCATCCTGCGCAACCGCCGCATTCTCGCCGACCAGATGGAGTACCTGCTCGCCGGCGTGCCGCGCACGAGCCGGCTGCATCCGCAATCGCGCGTACGCCGCGCAAGCGCGGCGTAACGAACGCGCGCCACTCGCGCGCATCGAACACGTTTGTCGCATCGTGCAACGCGCGACGCATCGCATCGTCGCTGCCTGCTGCACGAACTCTCGCAACGCAACGCTTTCCAATCGCCTGGGATTCGCGACCGCCGATGCGACCCGCGCGCGTTGTTCCTTCTGCGGCGATCGATCGCGGTTCCTTCTCGTGACGCCCGGTTGCACCGGGCGATTCCTTCGCAGTCGATCTTCGCAGGAGAAATGCAATGGCGAACGAAAATCCATCGCGCGACAACCCGTCACGTCAGCAGAGCGCAGAACGCTCGCAGACCGGCGCCTCGCAACAGGGCACCGGCGCGCAACAGGGCGGCCATGGCGGCCAGAGTTACGGACAGGGATCGCAGGGACAGGGGAGTTACGGCAATCAGGGACAGCAGGGCACGGGCCAGGCTCGCCAGGGGCAGGGTCGCGAAAGCCGCGGCGGCGGCGTCGGCACGTCGACATGGCAGGGCGGACGGCAATCGGGCGGGCCGCTGGCGACGCGCGGCGGCTCGTCGATGTCGCCGTATTACGGATCGTCGGGATACGGCAGCGGGCCGTTCTCGGTGATGCGCCGGATCAGCGACGAGATGGACCGCTTGTTCGAGAACTTCGGCATGGGACGAAGCCTGTTCCAGAACGAGCCCGAGCAGGGACGCTGGGATAGCGGCAGCTACGGCCAGGGCGCACCGTCGATGTGGTCGCCGCACATCGAGGTGTCGGAGCGTAACGGCAAGCTTTGCATCCAGGCCGACTTGCCGGGGATGAAGCGCGACGACATCCATGTACGCATCGAGGACGACGAGGTGATCATCCAGGGCGAGCGCCGCCAGGAGCAGTCGAACAACCAGGGCGGCTATTACCGCAGCGAGCGCAGCTACGGCAGCTTCTACCGGACGATTCCGTTGCCCGACGGCACGAACGCCGATTCGGCGAATGCGGCGTTCAAGGACGGCGTGCTCGAGATCGAGATCGATGCGCCGCGACAGCAGCAGCACGGCCGCACGCTCGAGATTCGCGAAGGCTCGTCGTCGCAGTCGGGCGGGCAGTCGGGAACGAGCAGCGGCACGACCTACGGCGGCGGCACGACCGGCTCGATGGAAGGCACGTCGGGCAGGAGCTCGTCGCAGCACCTGCAATCGGGCACGAGCTCCGGACAGCAATCGGGAAGCACGCAGCATTCGGGGTCCGGCGGCAGCGGCACGCAGCATCCGTCGGGCAGCGGCACGATGTACAGCGGTTCGGGCAATCCGTCGGTCGGCGCGGCGGGGATGGGCGGCAGCTCGTCGAGCTCGAGCGACAAGTCGTCACGCGGATCCGATACGTGATGCGCTGACGCCGCGTCTTCGCGACGCGTCGCAACTTCGCGGGCGGAGTCCAATCCGCCCGCTTTCGTTTCGCTTCGTACTTCGTTTCGTGCCGGGAAGCGGCGGCCAGGTCGCGTCGCGTGCTCCGTAGTCCGTAAACGCCCTCCGACGCGCGCCGCAGCCCGGCGCTTACGACTATGGAGCACGCGCTGCGGCTTCCCCGCTGCTTCATCGGTACTCCGACCGCACTTGCCTCGATGTACTCGGACGACGCACTGCTTCTTTATACTGCGCGATTCCGCCCATCGGCCGCGCTTCACGAGCGGCAGTTCAATTTCCGAGGACGCAATGCCCGTCGTGACGCTCGCCACCGAACCGGCTTTGCACGCCGTCTGCGACACGCGTCGCACAATCCGCTGGCAGGTTGCGGCCTGGTGCCTCTTCGGCTATCTGCTCGTCCTCGTCGCCTGGTCCGCGCCCGCGCCCGACCTCGCCGAGCCGTCCCCGCAGCCCGAGCAGCAGATCAAGGCGGCGTTTCTCTACAAGTTCCTGAGCTACGTCGAGTGGCCGCCCGGCGCGACCGGTGCCGCGTCGTCGCCGATCGTCATCGGCGTGCTCGATGCCGACGACATCGCCGACGAATTGCGCGCGATCGTCGCGACGCGCCGCATCGGCCAGCATCCCCTCGAAGTGCGGCGTGTCGACGAGCGCAATGCGCTCGACGGCGTCAACGTGCTGTTCGTCGGGGCAGGCGGCGCGGACGCGCTGTCACGCCTCGCGCCGGCCGCGCACGCGAAATCGGTGCTGCTCGTCAGCGATTTCGCCAATGGGCTTGCTGCGGGCAGCGTCATCAACCTCGTCGTGGTGGATAACCGCGTGCGCTTCGAGGTATCGCTCGAAGCCGCCGAGCGCAGCGGCCTCAAGTTGAGCTCGCGGATGCTCGCCGTCGCAATGTGGGTGCATCCGACGCGCTGATCGCGCGCGAGCGAGACCGCGATGCACAATCCGTGGCGCTCGATACGCAGCAAGCTGATGCTCGTCGTGCTCGTCACGACGGTCGCCGCGCTCGTCGTCGTGGCGATCGCGCTCGTGATCTACGAATCGCGTGCCTACGAGCAGGGCAGCGTCAACGGGCTGATGACGCAGGCACAGATCCTCGGCCGCGCAAGCGCGCCGGCGCTCGTGTTCGACGATCCGAGCGCCGCACGCGAGAACCTCGCGCTGCTCAAGGTGCAGCCGCGCATCCGCGCCGCCGCGATCTACAAGCCGAGCGGGCGCCTGTTCGCGAGCTACGGCGCGAGCGATCTCTTCGGTACCGGCTTTCCGCGTCCGACGCAGGCCGACGGCTATGCGATCGACGGCGACGAGATCGTCGTCTATCGGCGCATCGTCGAAGGCGGCGAGGTACTCGGCACGATCTTCCTTCGTGCAAGCTACGAGCTCGACGCGCGGCTTCGCGACTATCTCGGCATCCTCGGCATCGTGCTCGTCGCGAGCCTTCTGCTCGCGCTGCTCTTGTCGGCGGCGCTGCAGCGCGCGATCACGCGGCCGATTCTCGCGGTGACCGACGTCGCGCGGCAGGTGATCGAACGTCGCGATTTTTCACTGCGGGTCACCAAGGCGACGCACGACGAGGTCGGCGTGCTCGTCGATGCGTTCAACGCGATGCTCGCCGAAGTCGGACGCCGGGCCGAAGCGCTCGAGGCATCGAACGAAGGGCTGTCGCGCGAGACGGCCGAGCGGCGCGAGGCCGAGGAGGCGCTGCGCATTGCGAACCGGCGCAAGGACGAGTTCCTCGCGATCCTCGCGCACGAGCTGCGCAATCCGCTCGCGCCGCTGCGCAACGCGCTCGAGATCCTGAAGCGCCGCGGCTCCGACGCGCCGATCGAGAAGGACGCGCGCGCGATGATGGAGCGGCAGTTGCGCCAGATGGTGCGCCTCGTCGACGATCTGCTCGACGTGTCGCGCATCACGACCGGCAAGCTCGCGTTGCGTACGGGCGTCGTGGTGCTGCAGGACGTGATCCGCGGCGCGATCGATACGGCGAAGCCGCTGATCGATGAGCGCCAGCACGCGTTCATCGTCGATCTGCCGGACGAGCCGCTGTTCGTCGACGCCGACGCAACGCGCCTCTCGCAGGTCTTCTCGAACCTGCTCAACAACGCGGCGAATTACACCGACCCTGGCGGACGCATCGAGCTTCGGGCGAGTGCCGACGAGCGGGAAGTGTCGGTGTCGATTCGCGACAACGGCATCGGCATCGCGCGCGACATGCTCGCCGCGGTGTTCCGGATGTTCGCGCAGGCCGATGCGTCGCTCGAGCGCGTTCAGGGCGGCCTCGGCGTGGGCCTCACGCTCGCACAGCATCTCGTCGAGTTGCATCACGGCTCGATCGAAGCGAGGAGCGAAGGCATCGGTCACGGCAGCGAATTCGTCGTGCGTCTGCCGTGCGTAGCGGCGCAGGCGGCAGCCGCGACCCGCGCCACGCTCCCGATTAGCGACGGCACGCCGGCGCAACGTCTCGCACGTCCGGCGCAACACGATGCGAAACGCATCCTGATCGCCGACGACAACGTCGATTTCGCGGCGAGCCTGGAAGCGATCCTGGCGCCGCTCGGATATGACGTGCGCGTCGTGCACGACGGCGTCGCGGCGCAGGAAGTCGCGCGGCACTTCGCGCCGCAGCTCGCATTCCTCGACATCGGCCTTCCCGGCTGCAACGGCTACGACCTTGCGCGAAGCTTGCGGCGCTCGCCGGCTACGGCGTCCTCGCGGCTCGTCGCGATCACCGGCTGGGGGCAGGAAGACGACCGGCGGCGCTCACGCGACGCCGGTTTCGACCTGCATCTCGTGAAGCCGATCGAACCCTCCCAACTGGTCGACATCGTCGAAACCGATACCCCGATCCGCGTCGCCGTCTGACGTTCGTCCGCATTGGCATGGCGTTTGCGGCGGGAGTGGCGTGAAGGGGTATATTGAAGTGTTTTACGGAGTCGCTCGATGAGCACCCTCGATACGCCGGCGCCGACGCGGCACATCCGGCTCACGTCGCATCATCCGCACGAAGGCGCAATCGGCGCCGCGCCGATCCACTGGGGCGCGGCCGACCCGCTGGTGCGCGGTCCGATCGTCGGCACGACGACCGAGCGCAGCCGCCGCAACGTCATCGGAACGCACAGCGGCAGTTACGGCGTCTATCGCGCGCTCGCGGTGGCGGCGAAGGCGCTGACGCGCGGTCATCGCCCCGATCTCACGAATACATCGCCGACCGATGCAATCGGTCCGTATCCGCAATGGTCGGAGCCCGACCGCATCGTGTCGCTCGATCCCTGGGGTGCCGTCGTTGCTGACGTCTACAAGACGTTTCTCGCGAATGGTGACGACATTCGACCGACGATCGCCGTCACCAAGGCGCACATCGAGCCCCCCGAGGTGCACGATGCGATCGCCGCCGGTCGGCTCGTGCCCGACGGACGCGTGCTGCTCGCCAATGGTGCCGCGGTCGTGACGAAGGCGGCCATCGAGCCGGTATGGTGGCTGCCCGGCATTGCACGCCGGTTCAACGTCGCCGAGTCCGATCTTCGCCGCGCGCTGTTCGAGGAAACGGGCGGCATGTATCCGGAACTCGTCACGCGAAGCGACCTCGAGGTGCTGCTGCCGCCGGTCGGCGGGCAGACGGTCTACGTCTTCGGCAATCCGCGTGACCTCGGCGATCCGAACGTCACGCTGACCGCGCGCGTGCACGACGAATGCAACGGCTCCGACGTCTTCGGCTCCGACATCTGCACGTGCCGTCCGTACCTGACGCATGCGATCGAGGAATGCATCCGCGGCGCGCAGGCGGGAGGCGTCGGCCTCGTCGTCTATTGCCGCAAGGAAGGGCGCGCGCTCGGCGAGGTGACGAAGTTCCTCGTCTACAACGCGCGCAAGCGCCAGGCGGGGGGCGACAGCGCGACCAACTATTTCCTGCGCACCGAGTGCGTCGCCGGCGTGCAGGACATGCGCTTCCAGCAATTGATGCCCGACGTGCTGCACTGGCTCGGCGTGCGCAGGATCCACCGTCTCGTGTCGATGAGCAACATGAAGTACGACGCGATCGTCGCCGCCGGCATCGAAGTCGGCGCGCGCATCCCGATACCCGAAGGGCTCGTGCCCGCCGACGCGCGCGTCGAGATCGATGCGAAGGTCGCCGCCGGCTACTTCAGCGACGGCGACGCGCCGGACGACGCGGCGCTCGCCCGCGCGAAGGGGAGATCGCTGTGATGCTGGCCGTCGCTCCCTCCGTCGGCTCGGAGCTTTTGTCCCCCGCCGCGATTCGCGAGCGCTGCGCGAACATCACGCGTGCCGTCGAAGCGGGCGACTCGAACCATTTTCGCGTCGATCGAAGCCGGCTCGCGAGCTGCGCGCGGCTCGTCGCCGATGTGACGCGCCGCCGTTATCGCGACCTCGCGATCCCGTATCACAGCCGCTGGCGTCATTTCGATGCGGGCAAGCGCAGCCGCGTGAGCGAGCTCAACCGCCAGCTCGCCTGCTACGGCACGCACGACCGGCTGCGGGCGCAGATCGATCTTTGCGTCGTGAGCGTGCTGCTCGATGCGGGTGCCGGCGCAACCTGGCGTTATCGGGAGCCGGGCACGATCGACGATTACGTGCGCTCCGAAGGCCTGGGCGTCGCGAGCGTGTGCGCATTCCTGGGCGGCGCATTTTCCGCGTCGCCCGGCGAGCCGCTGCGCGTCGACGCTGCAGCGCTCACCGGCATCGACGCCGCGACGCTCGCGCATTGGTTCCAGGTGACGCCGCGCAACCCGCTCGTCGGACTCGACGGCCGCGCGGCGCTGTTGCGACGGCTGGGCGACATCCTGGAGACGCGGCCCGACCGCTTCGGGCTCGTCGCACGTCCGAGCGCGCTCTTCGACCGGATGCTGAACGTGTCGACGATTTCGGCGCCAGCGATCCTGCGTGCGCTGCTCGAGGGCTTCGGCGGCATCTGGCGTGCACGGGACGAACTGCCGGGCGACGTCTGGCCGCATCGCAACGCGGGCGGCAGCGGCGCGAGCGAGGGCCTCGTGCCGTTCCACAAGCTGACGCAATGGCTTGCCTATTCGTTGTTCGAGCCGTTCGAATGGGCCGGCATCGCGGTGACCGACCGCGACGCGCTGACCGCCCTCGCCGAATATCGGAACGGTGGTCTCCTGGTCGACAGCGGCGTGCTGCAGCTTGCGAACGGGGCCGATCGCGACGCGCAATGGGCGCAGGGCGACGAGATCGTCGTCGAATGGCGCGCGCTGACCGTCACGTTGATCGACGAGCTCGCGCAGCATGTGCGCGCGGAACTCGACCGGCCCCAGCTGCCGCTCGCCTGCATCCTCGAAGGCGGAACGTGGGCAGCCGGACGCGAGCTCGCCGCGCGGCTTAGAAACGGCGAGCCGCCGCTGCGCGTCCGATCGGACGGAACGGTATTTTGATGGCCGCGCCCGTCCACGTCCTCGAGCACCCGCTGATCCAGCACAAGCTGACGCTGATGCGACGGCGCGAGACGAGCACGACGAACTTCCGGCGCCTGCTGAACGAGATCGGTTCGCTGATGGCGTACGAAGTGACGCGCGACGCGCCGATGAACGAGGTCACGATCGAGACGCCGCTCGAAACGATGCGCTCGCGGCTGATCGACGGCAAGAAGCTCGTGTTCGTGCCGATCCTGCGCGCGGGAACGGGCCTGCTGGACGGATTCCTGAACGTCGTCCCCGGCGCGCGCGTCGGGCACATCGGCCTCTATCGCGATCCGAAGACGCTCGTCGCCGTCGAGTACTATTTCAAACTGCCGGGCGGCATGCACGAGCGCGATGCGATCGTGCTCGATCCGATGCTCGCTACCGGCCACTCGGCGGTCGCCGCCGTCGAGCGGCTCAAGGAAACGCGGCCACGCTCGATCCGCATGGTGTGCCTCGTCGCATGCCCCGAAGGCATCGCGACGTTCCAGGAGGCGCATCCCGACGTGCCGATCTACACCGGCGCGATCGATCGCGAGCTCGACTCGCACGGCTACATCCTCCCCGGCCTCGGGGACGCGGGCGACCGCATCTTCGGTACCAAGTAGCGTCGCCACGCGGACCATCGCCCGCCCGGGTCGCGATCCTGCGCGCCCGCTGCGACCGGTGTATCGTTGACGCGAGCGGCTGTCGGTCTTGCAGAACTTGCCGCTCGTCGCAACGTCGTAAGGATCGGGCGCGGAACACCTACCCATCCGCGTTTCCATTCGAAGGAGATTCCCATGCGCAAGCTTCTTCTGCTCCTCGGCCTGTTCGCGGCTGGCGCCAGCGCGGCCGTTCCCGATTACGCCGGCCCGCAGCCGGCGTCGGCGACGAAGGGTGAGGCGACGGCGGTGTTCGCCGGCGGCTGCTTCTGGGGCGTCGATGCGGTCTTCAAGCACGTCAAGGGCGTATCGAAGGTCCTGTCCGGTTATTCCGGCGGCAGCGCCGCAACCGCGAAGTACATGCTCGTCGGTACCGGAACGACCGGCCATGCCGAGTCGGTGCAGGTCACGTACGACCCGGCGAAGGTGAGCTACGCCGAGCTCCTGAAAGTGTTCTTCTCGGTGGCGCACGACCCCACACAATTGAACCGGCAGGGTCCCGATCGCGGCACGCAGTATCGGTCGGCGATCTTCTACGCGAGCCCGGCACAGCAGCAGGTCGCGCAGAGCTACATCGCGCAACTCGACAAGGCAAACGTGTTCGGCAAGCCGATCGTCACGCAGGTCGTCGCGCTCGACAAGTTCTATCCAGCGGAGGACTATCACCAGAATTACCTGGCGCTTCATCCCGACCAGCCGTACATCGTCTACAACGACCTGCCGAAGCTGGCCGAGCTCAAGAAGGAATTTCCCGCGTACTACAAACCTTGATGCAAAGGAGGTCGCATGGCACTCGATCTCGGAGGACTGCTCTCGAAGTACCTGAACGTTCCCGCCGGCCAGGCGTCGGCCGATGCCGGCGATCACTTCGATCAGATCGCGCAGCAGGCTTCGCCGCAGGTAGTCGGGCAAGGCATCTCGGATGCGTTGCGTTCCGATCAGACGCCGTCGCTCGGCCAGATGGTGAGCCAGGTCTATTCGAACGCGAATCCGAACCAGCAGGCGGGCATGCTGAACCAGATCCTCGCTTCGCTGCCGCAGGGCGCGCTGTCGTCGCTCGGCGGCGGAGCGCTCGGTGGAATACTGGGCCAGTTGACGGCCGGCGGCGGCACGCCGCAGGTGACGCCGCAGCAGGCGTCGCAGATCTCGCCCGAGCAGGTGCAAAACATCGCCAATCACGCCGAGCAGCACAGTTCGGGCGTGTTCGACGCGCTCGGCAACTTCTACGCGCAGCATCCCGACCTCGTGAAAACGCTCGGCACCGCCGCGCTGACCGTCGCGATGGCGAAGATCGCCGGCCGCATGCGAAGCTGACCCACGCCTTTCGATCGATCGCCGTGCGCACGCCCGTCGTGGCGCTTGCACGGCGTTTGCGTATCCAACGCCGGCAACGATGAACCGCACGCTCAATCTCGACGACACGCTGTACGCGTACGTGCTGTCGCACTCGCTGCGCGAGCATCCTGCGCAGACCGCGTTGCGCGAGGCGACACGCGCGCATCCGCATGCCGTCATGCAGATCGGTCCCGAGCAGGGACAGTTCATGGCGCTGCTCGTCCGGCTGATCGGCGCGAAAAGGACGATCGAGATCGGCGTCTTCACCGGCTACAGCGCGCTCAGCGTCGCGCTGGCGCTGCCCGATGACGGCTACCTGCTCGCGTGCGACGTGAGCGACGAGTACACGCGGATCGGTCGGCCGTACTGGCAGCAGGCGGGCGTCTCGCACAAGATCGAGTTGCGACTCGCACCGGCGCGCGAGACGCTCGACGAGCGGCTTGCGAACGGCGAAGCGGGCACGTTCGACTTCGCATTCATCGATGCCGACAAGCCGGCCTACGACGACTATTACGAGCGCTGCCTGCGTCTGCTGCGCGAAGGCGGGCTGATGGCGATCGACAACGTGCTGTGGAGCGGCAGCGTCGCGCGGCCGGCGAAGACCGCGGACACTGCCGCGCTGCAGGCGCTGAACGACAAGCTGCATCGCGACGAGCGCATCGATTTGTCGCTGCTGCCGATCGGGGATGGGCTGACGCTCGCACGCAAGCGGTGAGTTCGCGTCCCCTCACCGGCCTCGCTTGGCTCGGCGCTCTCTCCCGGCGCGCGGGGAGAGGGCTGGGGTGAGGGGACGTCGTGAAAATCGCAACCTGGAACGTGAACGGCATTCGCGCGCGCGAGGCGCAGTTCTGCGAATGGCTCGACCGCGATCGTCCCGACGTCGTCTGCCTCCAGGAACTGAAGGCGGAGCCGGCGCAGATTCCTGAACGCTGCGGGCACGCCGACTACCACGTCTACTGGCACGGCATGCGCGCGTATTCGGGCGTATCGCTGCACGTCAGCAGGGACATGCACGCGGCCGATCCGGCGTTCACGCATCCCGAGTTCGACATGGAATCGCGGATCGTGCAGGTGGCGCTCGGCGATCTCGTGCTCGCGTCGGTCTACGTCCCGAACGGCGGCAAGGATTACCAGGCAAAGATCGCGTTTCTCTCGAAGCTCGCCGATTGGGCGGCGCGCCTTTCTGCCGAGGGCCGCGACATCGTGCTGTGCGGCGATCTGAACGTCGCGCACGCCGACATCGACGTGCATCCGCGCGAGCGCAAGCCGGGCGTGATCGGCCAGCGGCCCGAGGAACGGGAACTCTTCGACCGGCTGCTCGGCGCGCATTTCGTCGACGTGGGCCGCGCACAGAATCCCGCCGACGACACGATGTTCTCGTGGTGGCCGCCATGGCGCAACATGCGCCAGCGCAACATCGGCTGGCGCATCGATTACATCCTCGCCTCGAAGTCGATCGCCGATCGCGTCGTCGAATGCAAGGTGCTCGCCGACGTCGGCACGAGCGACCACGCACCGGTCATGATGACCGTCCGGTAGCGTCTCCTCGGCGCACGCAACGAAAGCGGGGTCGTGGGTGTCACAACCCCACGCCGTTTCGAAACGAGGAGGTCGTCATGCAACGAACCGACAATCGGCTGAACGGGCCGTCCGGCGATGTCGCACCGGAGGTCATGCGCCGGCCCCGGCACCCGGCGCAAAGCGGCGATCGCGAATCGCAGGCGATGCGCGACGCCGGCGCGCAACGTCTTGCGCACGGGCTCGCGTGGTTCAGCATTTCGCTCGGCCTCGCGCAGATCGTCGCGCCGCGATTGATCTCGCGCCTTGTCGGTGGCAACGGCCAATACGCGAACCTGATCCGCTTCTACGGCTTCCGCGAATTGGCGAGCGGGCTCATGATCTTCGGGCAGGGTCACCGTCCCGCCGCCGCCGTATGGTCACGCGTCGCCGGCGATGCCGTCGACATCGCGACGCTCGCCGCGGCCGGCGCTTCGCCGCGAATGAAAAAGGGCGGCGTCGCGTGGGCGACGGCCGGCGTGCTCGGCGTCACCGCGCTCGACGTCTACTGCGCGCGCGAACTCTCCCGCGAGCGCGCCGGCCAGAACGGCATCCGGATGTCGCGAAGCGTTGTCGTCAATCGTCCGCCACACGAGCTCTACGCGTTCTGGCGCACGTTCGAGAATTTCCCGCGCTTCATGTATCACGTGCAATCGGTGCGCACGACGGGACCCGGCGTCACGCATTGGGTCGTCAACGGACCGGCCGGCACGACCGTCGAGTGGGATGCGCGGATCACGTGCGACACTCCGAACGAGCGGATCTCCTGGCAGACGCTCGAAGGGACCGACGTCGAGAGCAGCGGCAGCGTGCGTTTCGAGCCGCGGCCGGGCAATCGCGGCACGATCGTGCGCGTCGATCTCGAATACCGGCCGCCGGGCGGCAAGGCGGGCAAGCTCGCCGCGATGCTCTTCAACGAATCGCCCGAGCAGCAGATCTACGACGACCTGCACCGCTTCAAGCAGATCGTCGAGACCGGCGAGATCGTCCGCTCCGATGGCAGCCCCGAAGGCATCGGCGACGTCAGGCAGCGGCCCGGACAGCCGTCGGGCGAGCGCGCGGGCGCGTATGGCGGTACGGCGGCGTCGTCGGCCGCCCCGGCCGATTGATCGCGAACGAAAGGGATCGACGATGAAGGCAACCTGCTGGCACGGCAAGCACGACATGCGGGTCGAGGACGTGCCCGACCCGGTGATCATGAATCAGCGCGACGCGATCGTGCGGATCACGTCGACGGCAATCTGCGGCTCCGACCTGCACCTCTACAACGGCTTCATCCCCACGATGAAAAAAGGCGACATCATGGGGCACGAGTTCATGGGCGAGGTCGTCGACGTCGGACCCGACGTCAAGAATCTGAAGGTGGGCGACCGAGTCGTCGTTCCGTTCGCGATCGCGTGCGGCAACTGCCTCGCCTGCGAGGCGAAGATGTATTCGCTGTGCGAAAACTCGAACCCGAACGCGTGGCTTGCGGAGAAGCTGATGGGCCATTCGCCTGCCGGCGCGTTCGGCTACTCGCACATGCTCGGCGGTTTCGCGGGCGGCCAGGCCGAATACGCGCGCGTGCCGTTCGCCGACTTCGGCGCGCTCAAGGTGCCGGCCGGCATGCCCGACGAGCAGGCGCTGTTCCTGTCCGACGTCTTTCCGACCGGCTACATGGCGGCTGAAATGTGTGACATCGCACCGGGCGACACGATTGCCGTCTGGGGCTGCGGCCCCGTCGGACAGTTCGCGATCGCGAGTGCGAAGATGCTCGGCGCCGAGCGCATCATCGCGATCGACCGGTTCGCGGATCGTCTTGCGATGGCGACGACCAAGGCGGGCGCCACCGACACGATCAACTACGAGGACCGCGACGTGTTCGACGCGTTGAAGGAGTTGACGGGCGGCGTCGGTCCCGACGCCTGCATCGACGCCGTCGGCATGGAGGCGCACGCGGCGCATCCGGCGCTCTTCGCGTACGATCGCTTCAAGCAGGCGCTGATGCTCGAGTCGGATCGGCCGATCGCGCTGCGCGAGGCGATCATGGCGTGCCGCAACGGCGGCATCGTTTCGGTGATCGGCGTCTACGGCGGCTTCATCGACAAGTTCCCGATGGGCTCGTTCATGAACCGGTCGCTCACGATGAAAACCGGCCAATGCCACGTGCAGCGCTACATGAAGCCGCTGCTTTCGCGGATCGAAAGCGGCGAGATCGACCCGAGCTTCATCATCACGCATCGGATGCGCCTCGACGAGGCGGCGGAGGGCTACCGGATGTTCGCGAAGAAGCAGGATGATTGCCTGAAGGTGGTGCTGACTCCCTAGGATGAGATCCCCCCACGGTCGCTCCGCTCCCTGCCCCCCGGGGGCGGATCGGTCGCTCGGGGCGGCCCTTCGCGACTGAAATGAAGCTCTCCGTCCTCGACCAGTCGACCGCCGCGGAGGGCGAGAGCCAGGATCTCGCGATCCGGCAGACGCTCGCGCTCGCGCGCCATTGCGAAGCGCTCGGCTATCACCGCTACTGGGTGTCCGAGCATCACGCGAGCGACAGCATCGTCGGCACCGCGCCCGAGGTGCTGATGGCCGCGATTGCGGCGACGACGACGCGCATTCGCGTCGGCAGCGCCGGCGTCATGCTGCCGCATTACTCGGCGCTCAAGGTTGCCGAGCAGTTTCGCGTGCTCGAAGCGATCGCGCCGGGGCGCATCGATCTCGGCGTCGGACGCGCGCCAGGTTCCGATCGCTTGACGGCACTCGCGCTCAACCCGTATGCGAACGCGGCCGAGGAGTTTCCGCGGCAGGTGCACGAGTTGCGGCAGTGGGTGTGCGGCGAGCCGCTCGACGAAGGACATCCGTTCGCGCGGATCGGCGCGCATCCGAAGGGCCCGACGTGTCCCGAGCTGTGGATACTCGGCAGCTCCGATTACGGCGCGCAGCTCGCCGCGCATTTCGGTCTGCCGTACGCGTACGCGTATTTCTTCACCGAAGGCCGCGGCACCGAGGAGGCGCTCGCGCTCTACCGGCGCAACTTCAGGCCCAGCAAGCGCCATCCGTCGCCGCAGGCGACGATCTGCGTCTGGGCGCTCGCCGCCGACACCGAAGCGGAAGCCCGTCACCTGCTGAAGACGCGCGAGCACTGGCGCGTCGGCTTCGAGAAAGGCGTGCGCAAGCCGCTCGTGACGCCCGAGTTCGCCGACGCCTATCCGTACACCGAAAGCGAGCGCGCGTCGATCGAGGCGCTTCGCCGCAAGGTGATCGTAGGCACCGGCGAGACGGTGGCGGCGCGCCTTGCCGATCTCGGCCGCCGCTTCGATTTGGACGAGATCGTCGTCGTCACCTGGACGCACGATCCGGCGCCCCGTCACCGCTCGTACGAGCTTGTCGCATCCGCCATGCGAAAGTAGGGTCGGAGACGACTTTCCCGGCATGCCGTGATTCGCTGCCGCGCGGAAAGTCGTCTCTGACCCTGCTTTCCGCTACACTCGCCGACCGAGCGCGGGGATTCCCCCCGCCGCAGCGCAGGATTTCGGAGGGTACATGCGGATCTCGACTTTGTTGCGCGGCCTTTTGCCCGCGTTGCTGTTCGCGCTGCCGTTCGCCGCGGCCGCCCAGGGCGAGCTCGTCGTCTATTGCACGGTTCAGGAGGAGTGGTGCCGGCCGATGGTCGCGGCGTTCGAGAAGAAGTTCGGCATCAAGGTGCTGATGACGCGCAAGAGCGCCGGCGAGTTCTACGCACAGATCAAGGCCGAGGCGGCAAACCCGCGCGGCGACATCTGGTGGGGCGGCACCGGCGACCCGCATCTGCAGGCCGCCGAGGAGGGCCTGACCGAGCCGTACAAATCGCCTATGCTGTCGCAGTTGCACGACTGGGCGGTCAAGCAGGCCGAGGAATCGAAGTACCGCACCGTCGGCGTCTACGCGGGCGCGCTCGGCTACACCTACAACACCGATCTTTTGAAGAAGAAGGGCATCGCCGCGCCGAAATGCTGGGCGGACCTGATCAAGCCGGAGTTCAAGGACGAAGTGCAGGTGGCGAACCCGAATTCGTCGGGCACGTCGTACAACATGCTCGCGACGCTCGTGCAGATCATGGGCGAGGACAAGGCGTTCGACTACCTGAAGAAGCTGCACAAGAACGTCAATCAGTACACGAAGTCGGGCGCCGCGCCCGCGCGCGCCGCGGCCACCGGCGAGACGATGGTCGGCATCGTGTTCCAGCACGACGCGCTCTACCAGATCCTCGGCGGCGCACCGCTCAAGATCGTTTCGCCGTGCGAAGGCACCGGCTACGAGATCGGCAGCATGAGCATCATCAAGGGCGCGAAGAACATGGAGAACGCGAAGAAGTGGTACGACTGGGCGCTGACGCCCGAGGCGCAGAAGATCGGCCTCGACGCGAAGGTCAGCTACCAGCTTCCGTCGAACAAGAGCGCGCCGGTATCGCCGCTCGCGCCGAAGTTCTCCGAGATCAAGCTCATCAACTACGACTTCGCGAAATACGGCTCGACGGCCGAGCGCACACGGCTCCTGCAGCGCTGGGACAGGGAAGTGTCGACGCTGCCGAAGTAGGGTCAGAGACGACTTTTCGCGCTGAAGCACGACAGGCGACGGCTTTTCGCATCGGCGGAAGCCGTCCCTGACCTGGCTTCGGCGTCGACGATGGCCACCCCTCTGACGGCGTTGTTGCCCGCGGCGCGCGCGCGCGGCACGCCGCGCGATGTCGCGACGACGATCATTGCCGCGGTGGCGCTCGCGGCACTCGTCGTCCTGCCCTGGAGCCTCGACGGCGGCGCCAGCGCGGTGCGGCTCCTTGCCGGTGCCGGCGCTGCGAAATGGCCGCACTATTCGGCCGCTGCCGCGCTCGTCCCGGTCTTCGCCGCCGCATTGGCGACGCTGGCATTTGCGTGGCTCGGCCTCGCGCGGCTGACGGCGCTCGCGGCGGGCATCGCGCTCGGATGGGCGTTCGGACAGGGCTTCGTCGCCGGCGTCAACGGGCCCTCGTTCGGGATCGGCGCTGCCATCGCGCTTGGCGGGCTGACGCTTTGTCTCGCGCGTGCGCTCGCGCACCGCGGCTTCTTCGCGGGCAACACGATGATCGCGTCGATCGTCGTGACGATCGCGCTCCTGCTCGTCCTCTTCATCTTCTATCCGATCGGCACGGCGCTGATCGCGGCCGTGCAGGACGCGCATGGCCAGTTCGCGCCGCACCTCGTCGGCGAGCGCCTCTGGACCGAGGACATCTGGAGCCTCGGCTGCTTCGGCGGCGGCACGCGTTGCGGCGTCGCGATCAATTCGGCGCTGCTCGCGACGATCGTCGGCACGCTGTCGACGCTGCTCGGGCTCGCACTCGCGCTCGTCGTGCAGCGCGGCGGCAGGCGTTACGGCGCGGTGCTGAAGGTGATGTCGGTGCTGCCGGTGATCACGCCGCCGTTCGTCGTCGCACTCGCGCTCGTGGTGCTGTTCGGACGCACGGGACTCATCACGAGCTGGCTCGAGGTGATCGGCATCCCGCGCTCGCGCTGGATCTACGGATTGCCGGGCGTCGCCATCGCGCAGTTGCTGACGTTCACACCGATCTCGTTCATGCTGCTGCACGGCGCACTCGCCGCGATCAGCCCGGCGCTCGAGGAGGCCGCGCAGACGCTGCGCGGATCGCTCGGCCGCGTGTTCCGGACGGTGACGTGGCCGCTGCTGCGGCCGGCGCTCGCGAACGCGTTCCTGCTCGCGTTCGTCGAAAGCCTCGCCGATTTCGGCAACCCGATCGTGCTCGCGGGCAACTTCGAAGTGCTGTCGACGAAGATCTTCTTCGCCGTCGCCGGCGCGCAATACGATGCCGGGCGCGCGGCGGTGCTCGCGATCGTGCTGCTCGCGTTGACGCTCCTCGCGTTCTTCCTGCAGCAGCGCTGGGTCGGGCGTGCGTCGTACGTGACCGTGAGCGGCAAGGGCGACGGCGGCGCGGCGGCGCCGCTGCCGCGCAAGCTGTGGCTCACCTGCTTCTGGATCGCGGTCGCATTCATCGTCTTCACGCTGATGTGCTACGCGGTGATCGCCACCGGCGGATTCGTCCGCGACATCGGCCGCGGCGACATGACGCCGTCGTTCCGCCATTTCCTCGACGGCTTCCGGATCGAATGGTCGTCGCACGGCGTGCTGTTCAGCGGTTCGGCCTGGGACAGCCTGTTCACGACGATCCAGGTCGCGCTCGTCTCGGCACCGCTCACCGCGCTCGTCGGCCTGTTGTCCGCCTACGTCGTGACGCGCCATCGTTTCGCGGGCCGCCGCGCGTTCGAGTTCCTGACGCTGGTCAGCTTCGCCGTGCCGGGCACCGTGATCGGCGTGTCGTACATCGTCGCGTTCAACGTCGCGCCGCTCGAGCTCACCGGCGGCATGATCATCCTCGTTTTGTGCTTCGTGTTCCGCAACATGCCCGTCGGTGTGCGCTCGGGTGTCGCGGCGCTCGCGCAGATCGACCGCACGCTCGACGAGGCGTCGGCGACGCTTCGCGCCTCGACGCTGCGCACGCTCGTCCGCGTCGTGATGCCGCTTCTGCGCTCGGCGATTCTCGTGACGCTCGTGTTCAGCTTCACGCGCGCGATGACCGCGGTGTCCGCGGTGATCTTCCTCGCGACGGCGAAATACAATCTGTCGACCGTGTACATCATCAATCGCGTCGAGGCGGGCGAGTATCCGCTGGCGATCGTCTACTCGACGGTGTTGATGCTCTTCATGCTCGCAGTGCTGCTCGCGATGCAGAAGTTCGTCGGCGAAGCGCGCCTGGGCCGGCGGACGGCGGGCGTCGTCGGCGCCGCGCAATGACTCGGGGACTTTGATGGCCAAGGCTTCAGGAGGTGTCGTCTTCGAGCACGTCACCAAGCGCTACAACGAGGTGGTCGCCGTCGACGACATCTCGTTCGACGTGCGCCCGGGCCGGCTCGTGACGCTGCTCGGACCGTCGGGCTGCGGCAAGACGACGACGCTGCGGATGGTGGCCGGCCTCGAGCCGGTGACGCGCGGGCGCATCCAGATCGGCGGCACCGACGTCACGCATCGCGCGGCCAACGAGCGCGACGTCAGCATGGTGTTCCAATCGTATGCGCTCTTTCCGCACATGAGCGTGCTCGACAACGTCTGCTACGGACCGCTGTCGACCGGCGCGAGCAAGGCGAAGGCGCGCGAGCTCGCGCATGCGAAGCTCGCGATGCTCGGCCTGTCGGGGCTCGAGCAGCGGTTGCCGTCGGAGTTGTCGGGGGGCCAGCAGCAGCGCGTCGCCGTCGCACGCTCGCTCGTGCTCGAGCCGGCCGTGCTGCTGTTCGACGAGCCGCTGTCGAACCTCGACGCCAAGCTGCGCCGCCGCGTGCGGCAGGAGATCCGCGAGTTGCAGCAGACGCTCGATCTGACGGTGATCTACGTCACGCACGACCAGGAAGAGGCGCTCGCGGTATCCGACCAGGTCATCGTGATGGACCGCGGCCGCATCGCGCAACAGGGAACGCCCGCCGAGTTGTACGAAGCGCCCGCGAGCCGTTTCCTCGCCGACTTCATTGGCGATGCGAACCTCGTCACCGGCGAGCTCGTTCAAACTGCCGATGGTGCGCGCTTTCGCGCGAACGACGTCAGCGCGATCGTGCGCGCGAACGGCATGCCGCCGGGGCCGGCCACGCTCGCCGTGCGGCCGCATCGGTTGCGGCTCACGACGGGCGACGATGCGATCCTGCACGCCGAGTGCCGCCGCTCGGCGTATCTCGGCAGCCGCATCGAGTACGTGCTGGCGACGCCATGGGGCGAGCTGCTCGTGTTCGACGCGGGCATTCATGCGCCGCTCGCACGCGGCGCCAACGTCGGCGTCGTGTTCGCGCCGGAAGATGCGATCGTGCTGCCGGGATAACAGGGCCGGAGACGATTTTTGCCGACGCGAAAGTCGTTCCTGACCCTGCTTTCATTGACGCGAAAGTCGTCTCTGACCTTGCTTGCGTTTGGAGAGATCATGAACCGAATGAAAGCCAGCGACTTCCCGCGGGAAGTGCTGCACATCTTCGATTACTACGTGCACGGCGAGATCGGCCGGCGCGAGTTCCTCGACCGCGCGGCGAAGTACGCGATCGGCGGCATGAGCGCCGTTGCGATGCTCGAAGCGTTGCGCCCGGACTACGCGCTCGCGCAGCAGGTGCCGAAGAACGACGCGCGGATCCACGCCGAATACCTGACGTACCCGTCACCGAAAGGTTCGGGCACGATGCGCGGGTACTTCGCGCGGACGGCGAATGCGAACGGCAAGCTGCCGGGCATCGTCGTCATCCACGAGAACCGCGGGCTCAATCCGTACATCGAGGACGTCGCGCGCCGCCTCGCGATCGAGAACTACGTCGCGTTCGCGCCCGACGCGTTGACGCCGGTGGGCGGATATCCGGGCGACGAGGAAAAGGCGGCGAAGCTTTTCCAGAGCCTCGATCCCGCGAAGCGCACCGAGGATCTGATGGCGGCGGTGCCGTTTCTCGAATCGCGGCCCGAATGCAACGGTCGCGTGGGCGCCGTCGGCTTCTGCTTCGGCGGCGGCATCGTCAACCAGATGGCGGTGCGCTTTCCCGAGCTCGCGGCGGCCGTTCCGTTCTATGGCGCGCAGCCGAGCGCTGCGGACACGGCGAAGATCAAGGCGGCGCTCCTCATTCACTACGCGGGCCTCGACGAGCGCATCGACGCCGGGTGGCCGGCATGGAAGGAAGCGCTCGACCGCAATCACGTCCGCTACCAGGAATACACGTACCCGAACGTCAATCACGGCTTTCACAACGATACGACGCCGCGCTATGACGAGCAGGCGGCGAAGCTCGCGTGGTCGCGGACGCTCGCGTTCTTCGACGAGCACCTGAAACGCGGCTGACGTCGTTCCCGAGCGCGTCGCACAGCGCCGCGACGATCGACGCGCGCTCGCCGGCCGGCACGTTGCCGGCACGCACGTGTTTCTGGTTCACCTCGAGCTCGACCCCGACGTACGATGCTTCGCCGTAGCGCCTGCGCAGGTACGACGTGAAGCCGTCGCTGCGGCCGAGGTACGGATAGTTCCTGCGCACGATCCAGTCGGGCCGCAACGCTCCGAGTGCGCGCTGCCAGCGGACGCACAGCTCGCGTTCGCGCATCCGCGCGGGATCGTAGAGGAGGCCGACGTCGCCATGGCGGACGATTCCGTCGAGCAGCGGCGTGAAGCTGTGCGACGACAGATGCACGACGCGCGCGCCTGCCGCGGTCGCGCGCGCGACGAACGCCTCGACCTTGTCCCGATACGGGCGGTAATGGCGCCGGCAGACTTCGTCCTGCACGCCGTGCGGGGCGTTGCGCATGATCGGCGAAAAACGAAACTGACGACCGGGCGAGCGATTGAGCTCGACCAGGAGCCGGCTCACTGTCGAGACGACCAGCGTCGCGTGCAGCGCGTGCGCGAGATCGCGCGCGGTCTGAAGCGCCCCGGGATCGTAGCCCCGGTGCGTCGCGAGAAGACGCTCTCGACCGCGAAACAGCGGTGTGTACGTGGCCGGGATGTCGTTGCCGCCGTGCTCGCACGTCACGATGTACGCGACGCGCGGCCGTACGGGGGAACGGTGCCGCATCAGGCGAACATCCGTCCGTCTTCGAGGCACTGGCAAAGCGCCCGGTAGACTTCGGCGATCCGCTCGCGGCTCGTGTCGCCGCCCATCTCGCGCAGGATGCGCCGCGCCAGCGGTCCCTCGCGCAGGATCGCGTCGATCGTCGGCTGCCACCAGGCTTGCGCAGGGTCGAGGTCGTGCAGGAGCGAGGCCCAGACCTCGCCGGCGACGTATCGCGATTGCGGCATGCCGAGCGCGTGCAGGTAGTCGACGTCGTCGACGACCGCGCGATCGCCGTCTCGTATCGACGCCAGCAGCAGGTCGTGCAGCACGTCGATGCCGATCGCCTGCTGCTCGTCGAGCGGGGCGTAGCGCTCGTCGTAGAGGGATTTGACGACGGCGGCGGTTGCCGCGGCGATCGCCAAATCGACATGCGGCGACTCCTGCACGTCGATCACGCGGATCTCGATCGCCGAACGGTCGAAGCGCGCGATCGCGCCGCGCGAGTTCAACCACTCGAACTGCAGCACGCGCTCCGGATCGAACGGTGCGATCTCGGCGTACATCGGCCGCAGGATCTTCGCGTCGTATTCGGCGCGCGTCTCGACTGTTTCGGGGATGACGTACCCTGCGACGCTCGGCGTGATCGAGCAGATGCTGCGATAGACGTCGAGCCGGAAATCGAGGACACCCGAAGCGACGCCGTCGGCAATCGGCGAGCTGGCGGCGAGCGCCGGCAGGAGGGGCAGCACCAGCCGTATCGCCGCGTGCAGGCGCGCGAACTGCGCATCGTCGGCGAACGGCAGGTTGACGTGCATGCTCTGCAGGTTCGACCAGCCGTGACCGTTGCAACCGTAGATGCGGTCGTAGGTACGGTAGATCTCGCCGTCCCACAGCGTCGTCTCGCGGCGCGGATTCATGAACGGATGCATCGCCGTCGGCATCAGCCGCGCGTTCTGCGCGGCGAGCATTGCGTTGGCAGCGACGATTTCGTCGTGAAAACACGCAGGCAGCGATGCGAGGTCGGACACCGGTTGCGGGTTTTTGATCTCGACGACGTGGCGGACGAGCTCGTTCGACCAGCCGACGTCGCGCGCATGCGTTCGCGCAAGCGTGTCGAGGAGCTCGGCGGCGATTGGCCGTACCGCGAGGCTGTCGCGGTCGACGATCATGTATTCGAGCTCGATCCCGTACGCCGCGAACGCGGGAAGCGGTGTGGCGAGATCGCCTACGATGCCGTCGTCCGCCGCCGCTCCTGGATGCGCCGCATGAAGACGCCCATCACCTCCCGGTACAGCGCGTCCTTCAGAATGCCATCCTCGTTGTGCGCGTCGAGGTTCGGGTTGTCGTTGACTTCCATCACGTAGCATTGCCGGCCGTCCTGTTTGAGGTCGACGCCGTAGAGTCCGTCGCCGATCAGGTTGGCCGCGCGCACGGCGGTGCGCACGACGATTTCGGGGGCTTCGCCGACCGAGAGCGCCTGCGTCGATCCTTCCAGCGTGCGGCCCGATTCCCGTTTCACGACCTGCCAGTGTCCGGGCGCCATGAAGTATTTGCACACGTACAGCGGACGCCGATCGTAGACGCCGACCCGCCAGTCGAATGCGGTGGGAAGCCACTGTTGCGCGACGACGAGGTCGGACTTCTCGAACAGCCGCATGCAGACGTCGCGTACCGCGTCGGCGGTCTCGAGCTTCGCGACGCCGAGCGAGAATGCGCTGTCCGGCTGCTTGACGATGCAGGGCAGCCCGAGCAGCGGGACGATCTGGTCGACGTTGTCACGATGGACCATCAGCGTCTTCGGCACCGGCACGCGGTGCCGCGACAGAAGCTCGTTCAGGTAGACCTTGTTCGTGCATTTGAGAATCGAATCGGGATCGTCGATCACGACGAGGCCCTCGGCCGCGGCGCGCCGCGCGAACTGATACGTGTAGTGGTTGACGTTCGTCGTATCGCGGATGAAGAGGCCGTCGAACTGCGACAGGCGGTCGATGTCGTCGCGTCCGATCACCGCGGCGCGCATGCCCAGTGCGCGTGCGGCCGCGCAGAGCTTCTCGATCGCCTCGGGATTCGACGGAGGCTCCGGCTCGTCCTCGTCGTAGAGGATCGCCACCGACGCCTTGCCGTTCGCCGCCGGCTTCGCACGCGGCCGGCTCGCCCGCGTCACGTAATCGCGCGCAGCATCGGCGACGAGTGCCCGGTCGTTGGCGGGGATGTCGTTTACACCGAGTATCGCGAGATCGCGCAACTGCCAGCGTTCGGGACCGCGCACGAAATGTGCCCGCAAAAGCGGAATGCGCAGCGCGGCAAAGAGCTGTTGCGCGAGCGCGTCGTGTTGCTTGTGCAGATCGCGGCCGAACAGCGCGTCCAGTGCGAACGATTGCTCGCCGCTTGCCGACAGCGCGCGCTGCAACTGCTCGCCGAACGTCGAAGGCAGCAGTCGCTCGGGTGGCTCGCTCGATTGCAGGTCGCCGAGCGTCTTCACTTCGGGCAGTGGCCGGTGTCCGCGCGCTTCGGCGAGCAGCGACACGTAATAGCCGCGCCCCTGGTAGCGATCGGTGCGGCAGAGGTTCAGCACGCGCGCCGACTGCGTCTCGCTGTACGCGGGATCGGTGAGATAGTCGCGCGCGGTGACGACGCGCGTGCCGGCGATCTCGAACGGCCAGTCGCGCGGATGATTGACGACGACGAGGATCGTCATGGCCTGCTCCATCTTCGTCGTCCCTCACTCGCCTCGCGGTGGCTCGGCTCCCTCTCCCCCTTCGGGAGAGGGTCAGGATCACGGGGACGCTCGCGTTCGCTCGGCTCCCTCTCCCCCTTGGTGAGAGGGTCGGGGTGACGGGGATACACGACCAGCAGGTTCGCATCGTGCGTGACGATGCCGAGCAGGATCGCCGCGACGACGCGATCGACGCTGATCCAGTACTCGTGCGACGGTCCCCACGGATTCGGTTGATAGGGGTCGACGACCATCACGCGCCGCCGCCGATCGTCCCAGCCCGCGATCACGACGAAGTGGCCGACCGGATGGCCGCGCACGTCGTCGGCGGTGCCGTCCGCGCATTCGCGTGCCGAGCGATAGAGGTACGTCGACGAAAGTCCGGTGAGGATAGGCAGCCGGCATCCGAGGATGCGGCGGATCAGGTGATCGGACAGGTTCGCGAAGCGCAGACGGCCACCGCGCGCGAGGAATTCGAGATAGCCGTCGACCGCGTGCTGGCCGCGGCGCTCGTCCTTCGCGTCGCGTTGCTTCACGAGTCGCGCCGCGACGTCGACGCCCGGCTTCGTGAACCACGTCGGGTCGAACACCGTCAGGTTGTACGTGTAGAGGCGCGCGCGGTAGCCATTGCGGAGCGCGTCGCAGGCGAGGTACACCGCGTAGGTGCCGCCGTGCTCGAGCCGCCACATCCGGTCGATGACCGTCGGCAGCGGCTCGTCGTCGCCGAAGTACGCGTAGATCGCGTGCAGGCAGGTCGGCCCGCACGTCGTCTCGTCGGGCTGGGGGAGCGTCGTGACTGGCAACCGGAACGAATTCCGGTCGCTGGCGTGCGCGCCTTTGCGCGCGGCTTGATTCGCGCCCGAGTGAACCCCGGGGTCCCGGGTCCTGGAGGCGGGCTTGCTTTCTGCGGTGTTCCGGAGCTGCAAAAGTAAGCGGACGTCCCCGGCGCGTGCTCAGCCGGCGGCGTGGAGGGACGTCCTGGCAGGAAGCATGCAGCCACTATTGCCCGATTCGGCCGATGGCGGATCCGGCCGCGAACTGAAAAAGGTGTACGCGTCGGTCCGACGTCCGCGCAGGACGACACGTTCAGAACACGTCGAGCGTCGGAAAGCGGTCGCCGCCTGCAATGCAATCCGCGAGGTAGATCGCGAGCCCGAGATCGCCCGTCCACAGCGAATAACGGAGTTCGCCGACGCGGCGCTCCTCGATGTACAGCTGTTCGATCGCATGCATCGCAAACGCGCGAGCCCGTGCGAGCCACTGCCGGCTCCCCGTGCGCCGGTGAAGCTTCAGGAACGCGTAACCGTTGCCCGCCGTACCGTGGCACAGATTGGATCCCTTGACGAGCGGCCCGGCGTGCCACACCGCTTCGCCGCCGGCGAGCAACAGGTCGTCGAGGCCGTTCCCCGGGACGTCGCCGAGGCACACGACGACGCCGGGCGCGCCGTGACAAAGCTGCATCAGCAACCTGGCTGCGTGGCCAGGCCTCGTTTCGAGCCACGCGGGCCAGTTGGCCCGATCGCCTTCGCGCGTCGCCGTCCTGCGGACCGTGTTTTCGATGCACGCCTGCCACTGCATCCATTCCGGGGACGCGAGCAGGTGCCGGCCGCGTATCAGCACGGATGCCGTCGCGGCGAAGCCGTGCGCGGCGCCGAGGTACGTCGAGCGCTGCCCGTACATGTCCTGCGTCCAGTAGGCGCAGTCGTACCGGGGCGACCATTCGAGCTGCGACCACAGCGTGCGTGCGATCGTCGCGAACAGTTCCGCGAAGCAGTCGTCGTTCGTCCGCGCGTGCAAGAACAGCGCGGCGAGCATCGTCCCCGGCGATCCCCACATCAGCTCGCGCGTCGGATTGTCGAGGTTCGATTCGATCAGGGCCACGAGGCGGTCGGCCGTCGCCGGCGTATCGTCGATTCGCTGCGCGAGCAGCAGGATCCCCGTGTCGCCCATCAGATAGGACGCATCGAACGTGCAGCCGAACGAGCGCAGCCATCGCGTATTCCGTTTTGACAGCGACGCGACGGCATCGCGGTAATCGCGCTCGATCGCGCAAACGCCGATCGAGGCGAGATGCGAGAGCGCCCAGATGACGCCGCACGCGCCGTGATAGAGCGGGTACGCCGGTGCGTCGTCGCCACCGTCGGCGTCGCGTGGATGCATCGGCCAGTACCGCTCCGGCGAGAAGCGCGCTTCGGTCCGCTGCACGATGTGCGCGATCGCGGCGCGTGCACGATCCTCGTCCCATTCGATGCCGGCGAGCGGCTCGTGGCGGTCGGGATCGTGGAGCATCACGCGGGCGTTCATGGAGCGAGGCATCGCTACAATAGCGCGCCGCGCAATGTCGCGCGGCACGTCATGCGTTGCATGGGCGCCGTCGTTCAACTCGCCGACCTTCGCCGCTACGCGATTGCGCGCAGCCTGTTCGCGGCTCGCGATCTGCAGCACGCGATCGATCGGCTCGGCTTCGTGCAGGCGGACCCGATCCGCGCTCCGGCGCGCGCACAGGACCTCGCGCTTCGTCACCGCGTCGCCGGCTATCGCGCGGGCGACCTCGACCGCTCGTATCCGACCCTGGCCGTCGAGGAGGATTTCTTCGTCAATTACGGATTCGTGTCGCGTGGACTCTCCGCGTTGATGCATCCGCGCAGCGGCTCGCATCGCTGGAGCGCCGCGCGGCGCAGGCGTGCGCGCGCGGTCCTCGCGTTCATCGGCGAGCGTGGCTTCGCGCATCCGCGCGACGTCGAGGCGCGCTTCGGACACGGCGCCGTCGTCAATGCCTGGGGCGGCTCCTCGAATGCGACGACACATCTGCTCGATTCGATGCACTATCGCGGCCTGCTTCGCGTCGCGCGCCGCGAAGCGGGGATCCGTGTCTATGCGGTCCGCCCGCGGTCGCGTGCGCATCCGTCGACGCCGCGCGCGCGACTCGACGCGCTGATCGACGTCCTCGTCGCCAAGTACGCGCCGCTGCCGGGCGGAACGCTGTCGCCGATCGTGCGCAGGCTGCGCTACGCCGCGCCGCAGCTCGCGGGCGGCATCGACAGCGCGCTCGGTCGCGCGAAGCGACGTCTTGCGTATGCGCGTGTCGACGGCATCGACTGGTACTGGCCGGCGAACGAGATGCCGCTCGACGTCGCCGAGACGATCGACGGCGAAGTGCGCCTGCTCGCGCCGTTCGATCCGATCGTCTGGGATCGCGCGCGTTTCGAGCGCTTCTTCGGCTGGGCGTATCGCTTCGAGGCGTACACGCCGCCTGCGAAGCGCAAGCTCGGCTACTATGCGCTGCCGCTCCTCTACGCCGACGCGGTGATCGGCTGGGCGAACGTTACGACGAAGGACGGCGCCCCCGAGAGCGACATCGGTTACGTGAGTGGCCGCGCGCCGCGCGGACGTGCGTTCGCGCGAGCGCTCGACGACGAGCTTTCGCGGATGCGGCGGTTTCTGGCGTCGCGCGGTTAGCGCTGTTTGCAAAATGCGCAAGCTCGACTACGTCAATACGTACTACCACACCGAGCCGCGCCTCGACGTGCTCGCACCGCCCGCGCACGACCGTGAGCGCTTCCATTTCATCATCAGCTCGGACGTGCTCGAGCATGTCGCGCCGCCGGTCGAAGCGGCGTTCGCGAACCTGCGGGCGATGCTTCTGCCGGGCGGCACGCTCGTGCTGACGGGCACGACGCTCGAAATGCGGCTGTTCTCGGGAGCGGCGCTGCGCCGGCATCTGCTCGATGCCGCTTTCTCGAGCGTTCACGTGCACCGCGAGCCCGTGTTCGAAAGAGGGATCTACTGGAAGCATCCGTGGTCGGTGCCGATCACGGCAATTGCATAGAGCCTTCACGCGTCAGCGCTGCCCGAGAACGCTCCGGTAGTGATGCCGCCGCGTGGCGATCAGCCGTACGCGCGTGTCGACCGGTTGGCTGTGCCACGCATAAGCGGTGCGCACGACGCGCAGCACCGGTGCAGGCGGCGTCAGCCTCAGCAGTTGGCAGGCACGCCCGTCCGCGAGCGCCGCGGTGATGCTCTCCTCGGTGCGAACCACGGTCACCCCGTAGCGTGACTGGTAGAGCGCATAGATCGTCGCTTCGCGCTCGGCGAAGATCGCTTCGGTCAGGTCGGGAAACAACGCGTGCGGCAGGCGGATGCGGTCGAGGATCAGCGGCTCGTCGTCGAGCGACAGCAGGTTGTCGATTTCGAAGACCGGCGCGCCGCGCGGCAGATGCAACAGCGCCGCGATGGCCGCGCTCGCCCTGCCGCGCCGGAACGAGAGCAGCCGCGATTGCGGCAGCCGCTTGTCACCGGCACGATCGACCATCGGGAAAAAGCGCGCGAGCATCGTGTCGCGCGTATGGCTGCCGACGTACGTGCCGCTTCCCTGGCGGCGCACGAGCAGGTTCTCGGCGACGAGTTCGTCGACGGCCTTGCGCAACGTTCCGACGCTCGCCCCGAATCGCTTCGCCAGCATCGGCTCGGGCGGCAGCGCCTCGCCCGGGCGCCACAAGCCCTTCTCGAGCGCGGCTGCGAGGCGTTGCCTGACACGCTTGTAGAGCGGCACGCGGCGCGGCATGCGGGTTCGTCATCAACGCAGGTGACCGAATCATATAGATGATTCACGGCTTGTTCCAGGCGGTCGCCTTGACCATCTTCGTGCCGGATGAAATACTTCTGTGCGTAGACATCTAAATGACTCGTCCGCCGGTGCCCGCGGACTTTTCTTCGTGCCGTCTTCGCTCGAGTTGTGGGTGCTCGTCGCCGGAAGCGCCGTGGGGGCGCTCGTGTTCGGGGTCTCGGGCTTCGCGTTCTCGCTGTCCGCCTCGGTCATCTGGCTGCAATGGCTGCCGCCTGCCGAGGTGGTCCCGCTCGCCGTGATCGTCCCGATCGTGCTCAATCTCGTCACGCTGCCGCGGATCTGGCGCGACGTCGATCTCGGCAAGGTGTGGCCGTTCGCCGCGGGCGCGACCGTGGGTGCGCCGCTCGGCGTGCTGCTGCTCGCACGGTTCGATCCGTCGGGCTTGCGCCTCGCAATCGGCGTCGCGCTCGTTGCCTACAGTGCGTTCGCCCTCTGCCGTCCCGCGCTGCCGACGCTCGATCTGCCGGCGCGCGCCGCGCGCATCGGCGATGGCGCGGTGGGCCTCGTCGGCGGCGTGTTCGGCGGCATCGCGGGCCTGAGCGTCGTCCTGCCCAGCCTGTGGATCGGGATGCGCGGCTTTGCCAAGGCGCAGCAGCGAGGCGTCCTGCAGTCCTTCGGCTTCTACAGCCAGGGTCTCACGCTCGTGCTGTACACCAGCATGATCGGATTCGGCGGGCGCACCGGCCGCGCGCTGCTCGTCTGCCTCCCCATCGCGGTGGTGGGAAGTCTTGCCGGCATGGCGATCTTCACGCGGCTTTCGCGCGAAGCGTTTCGCCGTGCGATTCTCGCGATCGTGCTGTGCGGCGGCGTCGCGCTGCTGGTTCGCGGGCTGCGGTGAGTGCCATGAGCATCGACGCCATCGCCGCTTCGCGCTTGCGAATCCCGCTCGTGCGTCCCTACCGCCTGGCGTTCGGCGCCGTCACGCATTACGACACGCTCGTCGTCGAGATCGTCCTCGACGACGGCCGAAGCGGCTACGGCGAAGCGACGCTTCTTACCGGGTATACCGACGAGACCATCGAAGGTGCGTGGGACCTTGCCGCGGACCTCGTCGAAACGCTGTGCGGCCTGTCGGCGGGCGACGGTCGGCTCCGCCTGAACGCGCTCGCCCCGCGCGCGCCGTTTCTTGCGAGTGCGTTCTCCTGCGCGCTCGACCATGCCGGCGGCCATCCGCTGCTGCGTACCGATGACGCGCGGCGCGTACCGCTGCTCGGCCTGCTGCAAGGCGACGACGACTCGAGCCTGCGCGACGAGTTCGCGCGACTTCTGGCCGGTGGTTACAAAACGGTGAAGGTGAAGGTCGGTTTCGACGCACGCGCCGACGCGCATCACGTCGCCGCCGTGCAGCGGATCGTCGACGGGCGCGCGGCGATCCGCATCGACGCGAACCAGGGCTACGCCCCGGAGGATGCGGTGCGGTTCATCGACAGCGTCGATCCCGTCGGCATCGAGCTCTTCGAGCAACCGTGCGCGGCCGGCGATTGGGATGCGCACGCGGTGGCATCGGATGCGGCGCGTCGCCGCAAGCTCCCGTTGATGCTGGACGAGTCGATCTACGGCATCGCCGACATCGAGCGCGCCGCGGCAGAGCACGCATGCCGCTTCATCAAGCTCAAGCTGATGAAGTTTGCCGGCATCGACGCGCTGACCGCCGCGCTCGAGCGCATTCGCGGGCTCGGCATGCAGCCGGTCCTCGGCAACGGCGTGGCGTGCGACCTGTCGTGCTGGATGGAAGCATGCGTCGCGAGTCGCTACGTCGACAATGCCGGCGAGATGAACGGATTCCTCAAGGTGCACGAGACGCTGTTCGGCGCGCCATTGCCGTTCGACAACGGCCACGTCGTCCTTCCCGCCGGTTATGCGCCGCAAATCGACCGCCAGGCGCTCGCCGCCCGTGCGTGCGGCCACGTGCGGCGCCATCGAAAGGTGCATGCATGCGCCCGTTGACGCTCGTGACCGGCGTGATCGGCGCCGACACGCACATCGTCGGCAACCGCATCCTGTCGATGGCGCTCGAGGACGCCGGCTATCGCGTCGTGGCGCTCGGCGCGCTGACGCCCGCGGGCGACTTCATCAAGGCGGCGATCGAGACGGCCGCCGACGCGATCCTCGTATCGTCCCTCTACGGGCAGGGCGAGCTCGACTGCCGCGGCTTTCGCGACCTTTGCGTCGAGGCGGGACTCGAGGACATCCTGCTCTACGTCGGCGGCAACCTCGTCGTCGGCAAGCAGCCGTGGCCCGACGTCGAGCGACGCTTCCTCGACATGGGATTCGATCGTGCCTTCCCGCCGGGCACGCGGGTCGAGCGCGCACTCGAGTTGCTCGCGTCCGACTTCGCGGCACGCGGCAAGCGAATCGGCGTGCCGGAAACGCGATGACAATTGCGCTGCTCATCGACTTCGGCAGCACGTACACGAAGCTGCGCGTTCTCGATTGCGACGCGGGCACCGTGATCGCGAGCGCGCAAGGTCCGTCGACCGTCGAGCGCGATGTCAACGTCGGTCTCGACGCCGCGCTCTCGAAGCTCGCGACGAGCCTTCGCGGCTTGCCGCCGTTCACGTATCGGCTCGCGTCGAGCAGCGCCGCCGGCGGCCTGCGCATGGTGACCGTAGGACTCGTGCGCGAGCTCACGGCCGAAGCGGCGCGTCAGGCGGCACTCGGAGCGGGCGCAAAGCTCGTCGGCAGCTTCGCCTACCGGCTCACCGCCGGCGACGCCGCGACGATCGCCGGCCTCGCGCCCGACATCGTTCTGCTTTGCGGCGGCACCGACGGCGGCAACAGCACGGTGATCCTGCACAACGCCCGCGTACTCGCGGCAACCGCGCTCGCGTGCCCGTTCGTCGTCGCCGGCAATCGCGAAGCGGCCGACGAGGTGACGGCGCTGCTCGCCGCGGCGGGCAAGTCGGTGACGCTGACCGACAACGTGATGCCGGCGCTCGATCGACTCGACATCGAGCCGGCGCGCGCGGCGATTCGCAGCATCTTCATGCATCGGATCGTCCATGCGAAAGGCATCGACAAGGCTGCCGCGCGCTTCGACGCCGTGCTGATGCCGACGCCCGCTGCCGTGCTCGAAGGTGCGAGGCTGCTGGCCGACGGTACGTCGACGGCATCCGGGCTCGGCCCGCTCGTCGTGCTCGATCCGGGCGGTGCGACCACCGACGTGCACTCGATCGGCAATGGGGAACCTGCCGAGCCCGGCGTGATCCGTCAGGGATTGCCCGAGCCGTACGCGAAACGCACGGTCGAAGGAGACCTCGGGATGCGCATCAATGCGGCGTCGATCGCCGCGGCGATCGGGCCGGAACAGTTCGCCGCCGATGCGGGCGTGTCGCTCGCACAGGCGGAGGCGCATATCGGTCGGCTAAGCGCCGACACGGCGTTCCTGCCCGCCAGCGCAGCCGACATCCGGTTCGACCGTGCGCTCGCGCGGGCGGCGATTCGCATCGCGATGCTGCGCCACGCAGGGAGACGCGAAACGGTGTATACGGCGCAAGGCCCGGTGCAACTGCAGCGGGGCAAGGATCTCGGCGACGTGGCACTGGTCGTCGGCACCGGCGGTGTGCTCGTGAATGCGGAGGACGCTGCATCACTGCTCGCCGCTGCATTCGCCGACGACGCCGATCCGCAGTCGCTGCGGCCGCGGCATGCACGACTCGCGGTCGATCGCGACTATCTGCTCTATGCAGTGGGCCTGCTCGCGCAGGTCGACGCCGGCGCCGCGCTGCGTCTCGGCCTCAACAACCTGCACGAACTCGAATGCGGAGTGACGGCATGAGCGCGCAGGGCCGCCCCAAGCGCGAATCAGCTCCGCAGCGCGAAGCGCGGAGGGAAGTCCAATGAACGATGTTGCGAACGCTGCGATGCTGCAGCACCCGTTGAGCGAAGCGGCGATTCCGTGGGACGCGTTCGCGCGGATGCGCACCGCCAATCTCGCGCGCTGGCCCACCGGTGCGCGTGTCGATCTCGACGAAGCGGTCGCGTATCACCGGGCGCTGCCTTCGCACAAGCGGCTTGCCGACGTGATGCGCCGTGCGCAGGCAGAACGGCGTTGCCTCACCCAGCCGCGCGGCGGCTTCGCGACGCCCGCGATGCAGAAGAACCTGATGGTGACGCTCGACCGCGAGGGTCTCGCCGATATCGTCCCGACGACGACCGACAGCTACACGCGCAACGAGCAGTTCGCGGCGGCGCAGAAGGGCCAGGAGGAATCGGAGCGCCTCGGCCGGTCGCTGCTGAACGGCTTTCCGATCGTCAACAACGGCGTCGACGTATGCCGCGATCTGACCGAAGCGATCGACAAGCCGGCGATCATGCTGACGGGCACCTCGATGCCGAAGCTCACGTCGGAAATCGGCTTCGCCGGCGGCTACAGCGGCTACCTGGGCTCCGGCATCGCGTACACGACGTCGTACATCAAGGACCTGCCGATCGAGGACGGCATCCGAAACTACCAGTACCTCGACCGGCTCGCGGCGCTGTATGCGCGACGTGGTGTCGAACTGCACCGGCGCCAGCCGGGTTTCCTCACCGGCACGAACATTCCGCCGTGCATCGCCATCGCGATCGCCGTGCTCGATTGCCTGCTGGCCGCGGCCCAGGGTGTGCGCAACTACGGCCTTGAACTCGCGCAGACCCTGCATCTCGTCCAGGATGCGGCAGCGATCGCCGCGTGCGGGACGCTCGTGCAGGAGTACCTCGCGCGCAACGGCTATCGCGACGTGTTCACGCCGGTCACGTCGCTGCACTGGATGGGCGCGTGGCCGAAGGACGACGCGCAGGCGGCATCGCTCTTGAGCTACGGCGGCACGTTGGCGGCAATCGGGGGTGCCGTCAGCGTAACGACGAAGAGCACGCACGAGTCGGAGGGCATTCCGACGCCGCAGGCGAACGCCGAGGGATTGCGCATCACGCGCATGGCCGTGTACTGCGCGCGCGGCATCCGCCTCGACGGATTGCCGGAGTACGAGGCCGAGAAGGCCTTGATCGCCCGCGAGGTGCACGCGATCGTCGACAAGGTGCTCGAGATGGGCGACGGCGACGCCGCGCTCGGCACGGTGCGCGCCTTTTCGGCGGGCGTGCTCGACGTTCCGTGGTCGCCGAACCGCCATGTGAAGAGCCGTGTGATGCCGGCGCGCGACGCGTCCGGCTACATCCGCATCCTCGACCCCGCCGGACTGCCGTTGCCCCGCGACGTGCTCGACATCCACCGGTCGGGGCTCGAAGCACGCGCGGCGAAGGAGGGCATTTCCTGCGATCGCGAGCTCGCGATCCGCAGCGTCTACGAGATGTCCGAGCCGCTGTCGGTGCTGCAGGCCGACCATTGGCTGAAATAACCGATGCACGCCATCGCCATCGATCGCTTCGGCGGCCCCGACGTTCTCGCGGTCCGCGACATTGCGCTGCCGGCGCCGCAAGCCGGTGAAGTGCGCGTACGCGTGGCATTCGCCGGCGTCAACTACATCGACGTCTACATGCGCAACGGCACCTATGCGCGCTCGGCGACGTATCGGACGCCGCTGCCGATGGTGCTCGGCATGGAGGGCGCCGGCACCGTCGACGCGGTGGGCCGCGACGTCCGCGATCTCGCGGTCGGCCAGCGCGTCGCCTGGTGCATCGTCCGCGGCGCCTACGCGCAGTACGCGATCGTGCCCGCGTGGAAGCTCGTGCCCGTGCCCGATGCGATCCCGCTCGACATCGCGTGCGCGCTGATGCTGCAGGGATCGACGGCGCATTACCTCACGCATTCCGCGTATCCGCTCGCGGCGGCCGACACCTGCCTCGTGCACGCCGGTGCAGGCGGCGTCGGCCAGCTCCTGATCCAGCTCGCCAAAGGGCGCGGTGCGCGGGTGCTCGCGACGACCGGCTCGCGCGAAAAAGCCGACATCGCACGCGAGCGCGGCGCCGACGAAGTGATTCTCTACCGCGATACCGACTTTCGCGACGCCGTCATGCGCAGCACCAACGGTCGGGGCGTCGACGTCGTCTACGACTCGGTCGGACGCGACACGATCGCGCGCAGCATCCGGTCGCTGCGCGGTCGCGGCCTTTGCGTGCTGTTCGGCGCGAGCTCGGGCAGCGTCGAGGCCGTGTCACCCCTCGAGCTGGCCGAGGCGGGCTCCGTGTTCTTCACGCGGCCGCACCTCGCCGACTACCTTCGCGATGCGCAGGAAGTTCGCCAGCGCGCGAACGACCTGTTCGCGGCATGCCGAAACGGCTCACTGACCGTGGCGATCGATCGCATCCTGCCGCTTGCAGACGCGGCCGACGCGCATCGCCTGCTTGAATCGCGTGCAACGCGAGGCAAGCTATTGCTGGCCCTCGACGATTGAACAGATCGGCCTGACCCCGCGTGTGGCGCGATGATGCAAGCATCATCACCATGATCGATTGGTCCAGTTGCAATGCGGTTGAGCGCGATCCTGCCTTGTTTCGACGAGTTGGCCTCGCTTGCGCCGCTCGGTTTCCTCGGTTGTCGATGCTATCGAGGCGGCGTCCCCCGGCACGTATGCGGAGCTCGCGGTTCCACGCGACCAAACCCAATCACGTCTCGGCCTGCCGCTCGCGCAGCATTTGCGCGCCTTGCGCCAGAAGCTTGCGCCGCTGCAGCAGGTGACGCAGCAGCGGGAACAGCAGCGCGACGATCGCGAGCGCGATCACCGTGCCGCTGATCGGGCGGCGGAAGAACACCGTCCAGTCGTTCTGAAAGCTGATCATGCTCGTCATGAACGACTGCTCGGCGAGCGGGCCGAGGATCACGCCGAGCACCATCGGTGCGACCGGAAAGCGAAAGCGCTCGAACAGGTAGCCGAGGACGCCGAAGATCATGATCAGCCACAGGTCGGTGATCGTGTTGCGCGCCGAGTAGGCGCCGATCACGCAGAACAGGATGACGAACGCGGCGGTGATCGCCTCCGGCAGATAGAGCACCTTGATCAGCAGCTTGATCGTGAAATAGCCGAGCAGGCACATGCCGATCACGCTCAGGAACATCGACGCGAAGATCGCGTACACCATCGTGCTCTCGCGCGCGAACACCATCGGCCCGGGCTGCAGGCCATGCAAGAGGAACGCGCCGAGGATCACCGCCGTCGCGCCGCTGCCCGGAATGCCGAGCGTGAGCAGCGGCACCATGTGACCGCCCACGGTTGCCGTCGACGCAACCTGCGGCGCGACGATGCCATCGGGAATGCCGGTGCCGAGCTCCTTGCGCCGCGCGCCGTACTGGCTCTCGACACCATAGGCAACGAACGACGCGATCGTCGCGCCGGCGCCGGGGACGATCCCGCACAGCACCCCGACCAACGAGCTTCGCGCGAACGTCGAGCGCAATTGCCAGAGTTCGCGCGGCGACGGGATCTTCGTGGCGATCTTGCCGCCGGCAGCCTGCAGCGGCGACGACGTGAAGCCGAGCTCGAGCCGGCTCAGCACTTCGCCGACGCCGTACGCGCCGACCATCACGGTCAGGTATTCGATGCCGTCGCGCAGGACCGGGATGCCGAACGTGAAGCGATCCACGCCCCAGGTGTCGTCGACGCCGACCGTCGCGAGCAGGACCCCGAGGAAGAGGCTGATCAGCGCGTTGACGAGCGAGCCGCCGCCAAGCGCGACGACGCTCGTGAAGCCGAACATCACGACGGCGAAATACTCGGGCTGGTCGAAGCGCAGCGCGAAATGCGCGAATGGCACGGCGAGGCTCACCGCGACGATGCAGGTGATGAGGCCGCCGGTCAGCGCCGCGAACAGCGTCCACCCCAGCGCCTTCGCCGGCTCGCCCTTGCGTGCCATCGGGAAGCCATCCCACAGCAACGGCACGTCGATCGGCTCGCCGGGGATGTGGAACAGGATCGACGTGAACGCGCCGCCGTACGTGCCCGAGATGTACATCGCGGTCAGCAGGATGATCGACGTCGTGATGTCCATGCCGTAGGTGAACGGCAGCGCGAGTACGACGCCCATCACCAGCGTGAGCCCCGGCAGCACTGCGACCAGCATGCCGACCACGAGGCCGACGATCAGCGCGACCAGGTGCGGCACGGCGAAGACATGGATGAACCCGGCGCCGAGGTTGTAGAGGATGTCGAGCATTGCGGGGCGCGCCCCTACCGGATGCCCATGAGTCGCATCAGGAAGATCGACACGTCCGAGAACGGCGGCGACCCGATCGGCAGCGACACGTAGACGATCTTCATGAAGACGTACATGAACACGAGCGTGCCGACGAGGCTCGTGCCGACCGCGGCGCCGATCCGGCGATAGCGTCCGAGCAGCATGAACGCGAGCATGAACGCGAACGTGTCGAGAAAGAAGCCGAGCGTGTCGAACAGCACGACGTAGCCCAGGCAAAGCACGATGCCGCCGAGCAGCAGCAGCGGGTAGCGCTTCTGAGGCTCGCCTTCGGGCTCGCCGCCGAGCTGCGCGGACGGCGCGCCCTCGGTCGGCGCATCGAACACCTCGTCGGGCTTGCGCCGGCGCCCGAACAGCGTGCGCCCGATGCCGACTGCGCAGACCAGCATCATCAGGATCAGGAACATCTTGGGCCAGAAGTCGGGACCCAGCTGATCGCCGGTGCCCGGCGCACTGATGCCCTGCGCGATCCTGAAGAAGTAGCCGGACACGGCCAGCGTGACCCAGTACGGCAGGCTTTCCTTGAGCTTGGCGATCATGCGCAATCGGTGAACGATGGAGGCTGCGACGAGACGACGCGGACCGGCCGTTGCCAACCGGTCCGCGCGCGCGTGGGAACGTTCAGTCCTTCGCCTGCTTCATGCCGGTCTCCTTCATGACCTTGCGCGCGTCGGCGAGCCAGCCCTCGAGAAACTTGAACGCCTGGTTGCCGGGCATGTAGCTGTCCGGGTCGCCGTACTGGGTCTTGAGGAAGTCCTTGTACTGCTGGCTGGCCGCGATCTTGGCGATCGCGTCCTCGAGCACCTTGACCTGCTTCGGATCGGTGCCCTTCTTGACGACGACGATCCGTACCTGCGGCAGCGTGATGTTCAGGCCGAGCTGGCCGCTGACCGGCACGTTCTCGAACGGCGCGAACGGCTTGTCGTAGAAGAAGATCACGGGGCGGATCTGCTTGTTCGACAGGAAGCTCTTCACGTCGCCCGGCTGCTCGTACAGCAGATCGGTGTGCCCGGCGATGACCGCCGTGTAGCGCTCGCTCGGCTTGTAGGGCACCGCCTGCAGCTTGAGGCCGCGATGCTTGAAGAAGTTGATGATCAGGTCGTCGGGGCTGCCGAAGCCGGTGATCGCCACTTTGAGCGTTTTTTCCTTGGCCGCCTTCTCGACGTCCTGCCACGTCTTCCAGGGCGAATCCTCCTTGACGTAGAACCCGGAAGGCGTCTTGATCATCACGGCCAGCGGGATCAGGTCGTCGAACTTGAACTTCGGCTGGCGGGTTGCGAGGAGCGCAACCGTTTCGCCGGTCATGATCTGCATCGTGTAGCCGTCCGGCGGGGCGGCCATGAACTTCGCCATGCCGCTTTGCCCGGTCGCGCCCGGTACGTTCACGACCGGAATCGACACGCCGAGGATCGGCTCCAGCAACTGCGCGGCGACGCGCGCCGTCTGGTCGGCGCCGCCGCCCGCGCCCCAGGGCACGATGAAATTGATGGGCCGCGACGGGTATTTGTCCTGCGCCTGCGCGATGGCGACCACCCCAAGCAGCAGCACGCCAAGCAGCGGGCGCGCGAAGGCGCGGACGCGCGGGAATCGGATGCGTTCCATTTATTCCTCCATAAAATGATTGATGGCGCTGCGACCGCCGCTTCTTTTTTTTGTGCACGCATGTTCCATCAGTCCCGCGTTCCAGGCAAGCGCCGGACGATGGCGATGCGGCAGCCACCCTCTGTGGGCAATCGGCCGCGACAGAGGTTCATCGGGCGCGCGACCGTGCGGCCCGATCTGCGACAGAGGTTCATCGGGCGGGCGAGCGTGCCGCGCGATTTGCGACAAAGGTTCATCGGGCGGGCGAGCGTGCCGCGCGATTTGCGACAATCGGATCCGCGGCCGTTTCCAGTCCAAGGAGCCCCGATGGACCTTCCCGTCAATCGTTTCAAGCGCGCGCTCGCCGCGGGCCAGTCGCAGATCGGCCTCTGGTGCAGCCTGTCGAGCCACTACAGCATCGAGATCGTCGCGGGTGCCGGCTTCGACTGGATCCTGCTCGACACCGAGCATTCGCCGAACGACCTCGAATCGCTCGTCACGCAGTTGCAGGCGGCGGCCGCCTATCCGTCGACGCCGATCGTGCGCGTGCCGTGGAACGACATGGTGACGATCAAGCGCGTGCTCGACATCGGCGCGCAGACGCTGCTGATTCCGTACGTGCAGAACCCCGACGAAGCCCGCGCGGCGGTGGCGGCGATGCGCTATCCGCCGGCGGGCGTCCGCGGCGTCGCCGGCACGACGCGCGCGACGCGGTTCGGCCGCATCAAGGACTACGCGAAGCGCGCGCACGAGGAGCTGTGCCTGCTCGTGCAACTCGAGACGCGCGACGCGCTGGCGCACATCGAGACGATTGCCGCGATCGACGGCATCGACGGCATCTTCATCGGCCCCGCCGACCTGCACGCGTCGCTCGGCCATACCGGCGAAGTCGCGAACCCCGCGGTGCTGCCGCTGATCGAGGATTCGCTGCGGCGCATCCGCAAGGCCGGCAAGGCGCCGGGCATCCTCGTCGGCGACGAAACGCTGGCGAAGCGCTGGATCGACGCGGGCTCGCTCTTCACGGCCGTCGGCGTCGACACGGCGATCCTCGCGCGCGGCGCCGAGCGCCTGGCGGCGCAGTACGGACGGCCGTAGACCCCTTTGCCCGCTCTGCATTTTCTGGTACACTGACCGTACCAGTAAAAACACGAGGCCAGACATGCGGGCAGCCGCGCGCAGGCGCGTCGCGATCGAGCAGGGAAGCCGCGAGGCGCGAAGCCGTCTCGCGGCGATGGTGACGAAGCTGCTCGAGCACTGGAACCTGACGACGGCGGAGCAGGCCGAACTCCTCGGTCTGTCGAGCGGCAGCCGCAGCACGCTCGGCCGCTACCGCAGCGGCGAGCCGCTCGCCGACAATCGCGACCTGCTCGATCGTGCGGGACATCTGCTCGGCATCCACAAGTCGCTGCGCATCCTGTTCCCCCACGACCGCGACCTTGCGTACCGCTGGATGACGAAGCCCAATCGCAGGCTCGGCGCCCGTCCGGTCGACGTGATCCTCGCGCAGGGCTTCGAGGGCCTGCTCGCGGTGCGGCGTTATCTCGATTTCCAGCGCGGCGGCTGACGCCGCGTCCGTTCCTCGAAGGAATTCTCGATTGGAGGCGGATCTCGTCTCGTCGAACGTCGACTTCCACGGCGATCTCGTGCGCAACATTCCCGGCATTCGCGAATCGCAGCATCTGTTCGACGATCTGTCCGACGATCCGGCGGACTGGGACGTCGCGATCGCGGCCGAAGCCGCGTCGCGCATTCCAACCGATGCGCCGGTGATCACGCGGCCGTTCGACTACGGCAGCGTGATCAGCTACACGTTCGACGCATCGCACTGGCAGGCGACGCGCTTTTCCGACGGCACGCAGTACGGCGTCTGGTACGGATCGATGGCACTCGAGACCACCGTCTACGAAACGGCATGGCACTGGTACCGGTTCGTCTGCGACAGCTTCGCCGGCGAGGACCGCGAGATCGTCACCGAACGGCGAACGTTCGACGTGCGCTGCGACGCGCTGCTGATCGACCTGCGCGGCAAGGAGCGCGCGTATCCGGAACTGACGAGCCGCACGAGCTACTCTTTCACGCAGCGCCTCGGCCGCTACGTCCACGAGCAGGACCAGAACGGCCTGCTCGTGCAGTCGGCCCGCTGCGACGGCGTCAACGCATGCGTCTTCAAGCAGGAACGACTGTCGAACGTGCGCCACCGCGCGTATCTCACCTACCGGCTCGACGCGGTCCGCGACATGTTCGTTGCCGAGCGCGCCCGCGGCAGGAAGTGGCTCGCGTTCGCGCCGTCGACGCTCGGATGACGATGTCTCCGATCATCACCGTCACGAATCTTTCGAAGACGTACGCGTCGGGACTCGCGGCGCTTCGCGACGTCAACCTCGAGATTCGCCGCGGCGAGATCTTCGCGTTGCTCGGGCCGAACGGCGCGGGCAAGACGACGTTGATCAGCATCATCTGCGGCATCGTCAATGCGACCGAAGGCACGGTGCGGGTCGACGGCCACGACATCCGCCGCGACTATCGTGCGGCGCGTTCGATGATCGGGCTCGTGCCACAGGAGCTGACGACCGACGCGTTCGAGACGCCGTGGAACGCGCTCGCGTTCAGCCGCGGACTCTTCGGCAAGCCGGCCGACCCCGCGCACATCGAGAAGGTGCTGCGCGACCTGTCGCTGTGGAACCGCAAGGACAGCCGCATCATGACGCTGTCGGGCGGCATGAAGCGGCGGCTCCTGATCGCCAAGGCGCTCGCCCACGAGCCGCGCATCCTTTTCCTCGACGAGCCGACGGCCGGCGTCGACGTCGAGCTGCGGCGCGACATGTGGTCGCTCGTTCGCTCGCTTCGCGAAGGCGGCGTCACGATCATCCTGACGACCCATTACATCGAGGAAGCCGAGGAGATGGCCGATCGGATCGGCGTGATCAGCAAGGGCGAGATCATCCTCGTCGACGACAAGGTCGACCTGATGCGCAAGCTGGGGCGCAAGCAGCTGACGCTGCATCTGCAGGCGCCGCTTGCGCGCATCCCGGAGTCGCTGTCGGGCTACACGCTCGAGCTCGGCAACGGCGGCAACGACCTGACGTACACGTACGAAGCCGACGGCGCGCGCAGCGGCATCGCGTCGCTGCTCGACGCGCTCGACGCCGCCGGCATCCGCTTCAAGGATCTGCAGACGAGCGAAAGCTCGCTCGAGGACATCTTCGTGAGCCTCGTGCGGGAGCGGCGATGAATCTCTACGCGGTCCGCGCGATCTACCGCTTCGAGATGGCGCGTACGCGCCGCACACTGCTGCAAAGCATCGTGTCGCCGGTGATCTCGACGTCGCTCTATTTCGTCGTGTTCGGCGCCGCGATCGGCTCGCGCATCCAGCAGGTCGGGGGCGTCAGCTACGGGTCGTTCATCGTGCCCGGGCTCATCATGCTGTCGCTCCTCACGCAAAGCATCTCGAACGCGTCGTTCGGCATCTACTTTCCGCGCTTCACCGGGACGATCTACGAGCTGCTGTCGGCACCGGTGTCGTATTTCGAGATCGTCGTGAGCTATGTCGGGGCCGCGGCGACCAAGTCGATCCTTCTCGGCCTCATCATCCTCGGCACCGCGGCGCTCTTCGTGCCACTGTCGATCGCGCATCCGCTGTGGATGGTGCTATTCCTCGTGCTGACCGGCGTGACGTTCAGCCTGCTCGGCTTCATCATCGGCGTCTGGGCCGACGGCTTCGAGAAGCTGACGCTCGTGCCGCTGTTGATCGTCACGCCACTCACCTTCCTCGGCGGCAGCTTCTATTCGATCGACATGCTGCCGCCGTTCTGGCAGAAGGTGACGCTCGTGAACCCGGTCGTCTACCTGGTCAGCGGATTTCGCTGGAGCTTCTACGGGATCGCCGACGTGAACGTCGGCATAAGCCTCGGCATGACCGTCGTTTTCCTGGCGATATTTCTCGCGATCGTCGGATGGATTTTCCGGACCGGTTACCGACTCAAAAGCTGATTGGCGGCATAGAATCACCCGTCGTCGTGTTGGCATCGATCATGCGTTCGCTTCCGCTTCGTGCCGTGCCGCTGCTCCTCGCCGGCGCGCTCGCCGTGCCGCTCGCGCACGCCGACGTCTATACCTGGACCGACCACTCCGGGCGCCTTAACGTGAGCAACATCGCGCCGCCCGAAGACGTCCACGTCCTGAGCGTCGTCCACGAGGATCCACCCAAGGCCCGTCCCAAGCCGGCACCCGCGCGCGACGTCGAGGTGCAGGCGCTCACCGAGCGCGTTGCGCAACTGGAGGATCAGGTGGACCGCGCGAAACAGCAACCCGCGCTGCCGCCGGTCGTCTATCGTCCGGCGCCTTCACCGCCACCGGTGCAGGTGAACGTCACGGTGATGCCGTCGCCGCCGGCGAATCCCTATCCGCCCACCTATGCCAGCTATCCCGCGTATCCATATCCCGGTTATCCCGGGTTGCCTTACGACCAGTGCGATCCGACGATCTTCGGTTGTCCGCTCGGATATGGCTTTCCGGTCGGCGTCGTCGTCCTGAAGACACCGCGAGGTCACGGCTTCAAGCATTTCGATCGCTTCGATCGGCGACCTGGCGCGCAACACCTCGTTACAAGGCCGGCCGTTCCGCCCGCGATGAACAATCATCGCCGCTGATCGCGAAGCAGGGTCAGAGTCGACTTTCCCAGGCGTCAGCACCTGCTTGCGATTTCATGAAAGTCGTCTCTGGCCCTATCTGGGTCTTCGTGCACGCTTCTTGCGTACCCCGTCGCGTTTCTAACGTGAACGCGCGATAACGCCACGCCCGGGCGGCGAACCCGACGCGCGGCAAGGGAGGGGTTCGATGGTGACGAGCGAGGGCACGGGCGGCTTTGCGCGCCGAGTGGCAGCCCGATTCGCATTCGGCGTGATGACTGCCGCGGCACTGGTGCCCGCGATCGCGAATGCGACGCTGAGTGTCACGCCATTGACCTGGAATGTCATCGGCCTCGACAGCAACAGTCCGGCAACGGGACCCCAGAACTTCCCGATCGGCGCGCGCGTTTGCAGCACGACGGGCGCGAGCAACGTCTCGGTAGAGTTCTTCTGGGATTCGACAAACGCGTACGTCAACACGAGGCCGGGCTCGCGGACGACGCTGTCGTTCGCGTCGATCCCGGCGAACGGCTGCGCCGACGCCTACTTCGAAGCGCAAGTCACGCGCGATGCCGCGGCGTACGACACGGTGCGCCGCTATCACATCACGGCGAGCGACGGCGTCGACACGGCCTCGACGCCGACGCCGCGCGAACTCTACGTCGAGCATCTCATCTCGCAGAACCGCAATTCGATCACGGCCATCAAGGTCGACGGCGTGTCGGTTCCCGCAGGCGGCAGCGTCGGCATGGTCGTCGGCAACACGTACGTGGTGGAGCTCGACGGAGGCACCGCGACGCAGGGCTACAACCAGTTCGAGGCGTTCATCAACCTGTCGAACGCGATCTTCCAGGTCCTGTCGGTGCAGACGACCTATTCGGCCGACAACTCGCCGTACGTTCCCGGGCCCGCGCCGGCGATCAACGACAAGCTCTATGCCGACGCGTGCAAATGGGAGAACAACCCGGGGAGCCCGAACTATCGCTCCTGCGTCGGCGGCGACTTCAAGGCGGGCGGCAGCAACGTCGTCACGCTCTACACGATCAAGATCATCGCCGGCGGCGGCACGTCGCAGGCGCTGTCGACGCTGCTCTACGACTTCTCCGGCAGCAGCTTCCACTACAACGCCGACTTCGGCGTGCACGGCTTCATCGCGAACATCGTCGACCCGAGCGCGCTCGCCTTCACCAAGCAGTTCTCGCCGTCTTCGACGGCACCCGGTGGCACGTCGACGCTCACGTTCACGATCAGCAATCCGAGCGCCGCGGCGATCGGCGGCGTGAGCTTCAGCGACAGCCTGCCGATCCAGGGCGGCGGCCAGATGGTCGTCGCCACCCCGGCGTTGTTCTCGACGACGGGTTGCGGCGCGGCGACGTTCGCGCCGACCGCGGGCGCCACGACGTTGAATGTCACGAACGCGACGATTCCCGCGAACGGCACCTGCACGGTCAGCGCGCTGGTGAGCATTCCGGCGTCCCCGTCGAGCGGCAGCTACGTCAACACGTCGGGTGATCTCGTCGTCGACGCGCTCGACACCGGCCGCAGTGCCACCGCGAGCCTCGGCATTTCGACGACGGTGCCGCCGACGAACGTCTGCGGCCTCACGCTTGCGCGGTGGACGATGGCAACGGCCGCGGGAACGACGGTCCCACCCGTGCCGTCGTCGCAGGCGGCCAACGTCGCGAGCGCGGTCGCGGCAACCGGTGCGGCGCTCACATCGCAGATCGACACGGCGATCGGCAACCCGGTCAATTCGTGGTCGGCGAGCGGATTCCCGACGTCGACGACGTTCAGCGCGGCCAGCACTGCCTACTTCCAGTTTGCCGTCGATACGTCGAACTACACGTCGATCACGTTCTCGTTCGACGGGCGACTCGACGCCAATCAGCACGGTCCCGCCTCGCTGCAGCTCGCCTCGAGCACGGACGGCGTGACGTTCACGCCCTATGGGACCGCATTGGCGCCGACGAACGCATTCGCGACGTTCGGGCCGGCGGTGAGCGGCGCGAATGCGAGCGGCGTCACGTATTTCCGCGTCTACGGCTACAACGCGTTCAACAGCGGCAACAGCTCGCTGCTCTACCTGGACAACATCACGGTCGGCGGCTGCGCCACGCCGCAATCGCCGACGCTCGTGAAGTCTTTTGCGCCGTCGACGGTCGTCGTCGGCGCCACGTCGACGCTTTCGTTCACGCTGACCAATCCGAACAGCGTCGCGCTCACTGGCGCGGACTTCGCCGACAGCCTGCCCTCCGGCATGCAGGTCGCGGCCACGCCCGCGACGACGAACACGTGCGGCGGGACGTGGGCGCCCGCGGCCGGTGATACGTCGCTGTCGTTCGCCGGCGGAACAATTCCCGCCAACGGGTCGTGCTCGATCGACGTCAACGTGACCGCGACCACCGCGGGGACGCACGCCAACGTCAGCGGCTTCCTTACCACGACCGAAAGCGGGACCAACCCGACCGCGACCGGATCGGCGAGCGCGACGCTGCAGGCGCTCGTTCCGCCGTCGATCGCCGCGGCGTTCGCGCCCGTGTCGGTTCAGGTCAACGCGAACGCGGTGCTCACCTTCACGCTGACGAATCCGAACGTCGCCGTCGCGTTGTCGGCCGTCTCGTTCGCCGACAACTATCCGGCGAATCTCGTCAATGCGAATCCCGCCGTGCCGGCCGTGAGCAATACGTGCGGCGGCACGCTCACCGCGAGCCCCGGCGGCACGACCGTTTCGTTGAGCGGCGGCTCGATTCCCGCTGCGGGCAGTTGCACGATCAGCGTGCCGGTCACGAGCGCAATCGCCGCGAGCTACACGACGACGACCGGCACGGTTGCCGATGGCGCTGCAGGCAGCGGCAACACGGCGAGCGCGACGCTCGAGGTGACGGCGCCGCAACCGTCGAGCAGCGTGCTGAAGCAGATCGGTACGAGTTCGACGGGGCCGTGGTTCAACTTCGTCGCCGTTGCGCCGGGCACGTCGCTCTACTATCGCTTCACCGTCGAGAACACCGGCGACGTGGCGCTCGATCCGTTCGGCGTCAGCGATCCGACGCTCACTGCGGCGGGCATCGATCCCTCGAGTTGCGCCTGGCAGACGAGCAACGTGCCCTCCACGCTGCCGTCGCTGCCGGTTGCATCGGCGACGATCGACCCGACGGCGACGTGCGTCGTCGGGCCGCTGTCGGCGACGCTCGGCGCGCACGAAAACACGGCGACTGCGCAGGGCTCGTTCGGCGGCAGCACGTTCGCTTCCGTCGGCTCGACGGCCGATTACGTCGGCGCGGTGCCGGGCTTCAGTCTCGTCAAGGAAATCGCGACGTCGCCGCTCGGACCGTGGTCGTCGGCGATCGGTGTCGCGGCCGGAACGGACGTGTTCTATCGATTCACGCTCGTCAACACCGGCGGCCTCGACCTCTCAGGCATCAACGTCACCGACGCGATGGTGGATCTGTCGTCGTGCACGTTCACCGATCCGCTCGCCGTCGGCGACGCGACGACCTGCACGGTCGGACCCGTCGTCGCGGCCGGCAGCACCGGCACACTGGTCGTCAACACGGCGACCGGGCACGGCACGAATGGCGGCACCGTCGATACGCCGCCGGCATCGGCCAGCTACACGGTCAGCAGTGCCAACGCCGACGTCGCGGTCACGAACAGCGATGGCGGGACGAGTGTCGTGGCGGGCACGGCGACGACGTACACGGTCACCGTTTCGAACAACGGGCCCGACGACGTGACGAATGCGGCGGTCGTCGACACGGCGCCGGCCGGCATCACGTTCGGTTCATGGAGTTGCGCGGTCACGAGCCCGGGCAGCGGTGGCAGCGTCGTCAGCGCATGCGGCCTGGCAAGCGGCAGCGGGGACCTGCACACGACGGCGACACTGCAACCCGGTGCGAGCGTCATGTACACGATTGCGGCGACCGTCGCGGGCGATGCAACCGGCAGCGTCACGACGACGGCCACGGTCGCCGCGCCGACGGGCGTTTTCGATGCGGTGTCGAGCAACGACAGCGCGAGCGATACCGATACGGTCACCGTCGACGTCGATCTCGGCATCAGCGTCGACGACGGGGTCACCAGCGTGAATTCGGGCAGCACGACGACGTATACGGTCACCGTCACAAACGCCGGACCCTCGACGAGCGTCGGTGCGACGCTGACCGATGCTGCCGTGGCAGGCCTCGCGAAGACGGGCGTCGTCTGCGGCGCCTCGCCGGGGCAGTGCGCGACCCCGCCGACGATCGCCGAACTCGAAAGCGGCAGCTTCACGCTGCCGGCGATCGCGCCGGGACAGATGTATCAGCTTCAGGTCGCGGCGCAGGTGACGGCAGCGAGTGGATCGGTGACGAACGGCGCGACGATCGCGGCCGGCGCGGGAAGCGTCGATACGAATCCCGCGAACGACAGCGCGAGCGATACCGACACGGTGTCCGTGCTGCCGCCGCCGGTGGCGAACGACCTCGCCGTCACGATCGACGACGGCGTCGTCTCGATCGCCGCAGGCGCGACGACGACGTACACGATCACGGTGACGAACAACGGCGTTGCGACGATCACCGGCGGCATACTCACCGATGCCGTCGTTCCTGGGCTCGTGAAGACGGCCGTCGCGTGCGCGGCGGTTCCCGGGCAGTGTGCGACGCCGCCGACGATCGCAGACCTCGATGGCGGTGCCTTCGCGTTGCCTGCGCTCGCGCCGGGCGCGACGTACGCGATCACGGTGACGGCGCAAGTCACGGCGTCGACCGGCACCGTCGCGAACACGGCGACGATCGCGATGCCGAGCGGCATCACCGACGACGTCCCTGCCAACGACAGCGCGACCGACGTCGATGCGATCATTCCGCCGTCGCCGTCACTCGCCGATGTGAGCGTGACCGTCGACGACGGCATCACCAGCGTGACGCAGGGCGCAGCGGTGACGTACACGATCGACGTGCAGAACAGCGGCCCGCAGGATGCGTTCGGCGTATCGGTCAGCGACGCATTCCCGGCCGTGCTGACCGGCGTTTCGTGGACCTGCGTCGGCGTCGCGGGCGGATTGTGTCCCGAGCAGCCGGCGAACGGTGACATCGCCGCCGTGGTGAATCTGCCGGCCGGGTCCATGGTCGTGTTCACGGCAACCGCGACGCTCTTGCCGGTCGCGGCCGGTTCGCTCGTGAACAGCGCGACCGCGACGGTACCGCCGACGCTGACCGACAGCAATCTCGCGAACAACAGCGCAACCGACGTCGACACGATCACGCTCGCAACCGTTGCGGCCGATCTCGGCGTGAGCGTCGACGACGGCGTCACGACGGTGACTTCCGGTACGACGACGAACTACACGGTGACCGTCGTCAACAACGGACCGTCGGCGGTCACCGGTGCGATCCTCGCCGATCCGAGCGTCGCCGGCCTCACGAAGAGCGCGGTGACGTGTGCGCCGATACCGGGCCAATGCGTGACGCCGCCGACGATCGTCGAGCTGGAAAGCGGAACGTTCGCGTTGCCGGCGCTCGTGTCCGGCCAGACCTACGCGATCGTCGTCGCGGCGAGCGTGACGGCCGTTGGCGGCACCGTGGCCAATGGCGCGGCGGTCGCGCCGCCGGGCGGCGTGATGGACTCGGTATCCGCGAACGACAGCGCGAACGACACCGATGCGGTGTTGCCGGCACCGCTACCCGATGCCGATCTGGCGATGACCGTGACGGCGAATCCCGGAACCGCCTCGCCCGGCGGGAATGTCACCTACACCCTGACGATCGTCAACAACGGACCATCCGGCGTCGCGGACGCGATCGTGACCGACACTGCGCCGCCAGGAATCGTCTTCGGGAACTGGACGTGCAGCGTGGCGAACGCAGGCAGCGGCGGCAGCGTGGCGACGGCCTGTGGCGCATCCGGCGGCAGCGGCAACGTCAGTGTGACGGTGACACTGCAGCCCGGCGCGACGGTCACGTATGTGATTGCGGCGACGGTGTCGTCGGGGGCGAGCGGCAGCATCGTCGACGGTGCACGCGTCGACGTGCCCGGGGGGATGACCGACTCGGTGCCGACGAACAATGCGTCGACTGCCCCCCTCAACGTGCAGGCCGCGCCCCCGCCTCCGCCACAGGTCGCGCAGCCGATTCCGACGCTGAGCGAGTGGGCGCTGGTCGCGCTGTCGCTTCTGATGCTCGGCGCCGCGGCCGTGTCGATGCGCAGAAGCGCACGGCGCTGAGGACGACGGTCAGGTCGGGCCGGTCGTATCCTTGCCCGAAGGCTGCGCAGCCGGCGACGACTGCGCAGCGCCGCCCGCCTTCGTCGTCGCCTGTGCGTTCAGCCGGGCGCGAGCCTGCGCTTCTTTCTGCTGCTTCGCCTTCTTCACCGCTTCGTGATGGCCCACGGCGCAGCCGATCGCCGCCCCCGCGATTGCGTGATGTCCCGCAACGTGGCCCGCGACTCCACCGACCGCGGCCCCCTTGATGCAGCCCTTGGCATTCGCCGCGTTCGTCGCCATCGCGAGCGGCACGAGCAGAACGGCGATCAGCAGTTTCCGGTTCATGGTTTGCTCCGAAGCGTTGGAGAGCGATTCGACACGGCGACGGTGCTAATGTTCGCAGCATCGCCCGCAATGCGAAAGGTGCGCCGATGTTCGTGACGCCGCTTTATGCCGGAATCCTCGTGCTCTGGTTCGTCGTGCTGAGCGTTCGCGTCGTGAACATCCGCCGCCGCGGCGTGAGCTTCGGCGACAACAACGACCGCGCCATCACCCGCGTCGTTCGCGCGCAGGGCAACTTCGCCGAGTACGTGCCGATCGCGCTATTGATGATGGGCTTCCTCGAGGCCGACCGCTATTCGATCTACTGGCTGCACGCGCTCGGCATCGCGCTCGTCGTCGCACGCGTTCTGCACGGCGCCGCGCTTTCGTTCGGCTGGCCGATGCGCTTCGGGCGCGTCGCCGGCGCCGCGCTGACGTTCATCGTGCTGATCATCCTCGCGCTTCAGTGCCTGTATCAGGGCGTGAAGGGACAGGCGTTGTGGATGCAGTAACCGGAAAGCGCCTTCGCGCGTAGGACGTCCTGCCCGATCGGGCAGTAGACGCCCGGACGGCCCGTTCCCACCATTGGAGCTCCAGCCTCGGAGACTGCCATGGTCAACGCTTCCCCGCTTCAAACGTTCTCGAACGACATCGTCGATCTCGTTCGCGCCGCCGCGCGCTCGATCGTCGGCATACGCTCGCATCGTGCGCAGGGCAGCGGGTTCGCGTGGCGACCTGGCCTGATCGTCACCGCGGACGAGACCATCACCGACGAGGATCGCCTCGCGATCGTGCTGCCGGGCGGCGGGACGGCGCTCGCGACGGTGAAGGGGCGCGATGCGTCGACCGACATCGCGCTGCTCCGCGTCGAAGCGGACGATCTGCCGCCCGTGCCGATGCTATCGCTTGCGGTGGAAGCCGGTAGCGTCGCGGTCGTCGTCGGCGCCGACGAAGGAACGCCGGTAGCCGCGCTCGGAGTCGTGTCGCGCACCGGTCCTGCATGGCGAAGCCTCCGCGGCGGCAAGATCGACGCGCGCGTCGAAATCGACGTGCCGCTGCGCGGGTCGTCGGAAGGCGGCATCGCGTTCGATGCGAGCGGTCGTGCGATCGGCATGGCCGTGTTCGGGCCGCGCCGTCGCGTGCTCGCCATTCCGTCGGCGACGATCGACCGTGTCGCGGCCAGGCTCGATGCCGAAGGATGCATCGCGCGCGGCTATCTCGGACTCGGGCTGCAACCGGTCGGAATCGAAGGCGACCGTGTCGGCGCGATGGTCATGAGCGCCGATCCGGCGGGACCCGGGGCTCGCGCAGGACTCCGCCAGGGCGATGTGATCGCGCGCTGGAACGGCCACGCGATCGAAGGCGTGGCCTCGATGCTGCGCGAGCTTGGCCCGGACAGCGTCGGCAGCGTCGTTCGCCTGCAGGCGATTCGCGGCGGCGAGCCGATCGAGTTCGACGTGACGATCGCGGCAAGGTCCGACCGGTGACGAACGACGACGCGCGCGACGGCATCACGATCGCCATGCTGATCGACGATCCGCTGCTTGCCGATCGCGTCGTCGCGATTCTCGGCGAGGTTCCCGGCGCGCGGCTCGTCACTGCCGGCGAGCCGGCCGACGTCGTGCTCGTGTCGAGCCGCGACGCTGCGAACGCGACGCCGATCGCGGCGACCGAGGGTCCGGATGCTTCCGCGGATCCTATCCTGACGCCGCGCGAGCGCGAAGTGCTCGCGCTGCTCGCCGAGGGTGCGTCGAACAAGACGATCGCGCGTCGCCTCGGGATCTCGGTGCACACGGCGAAGTTCCATGTCGGATCGCTGCTCGACAAGCTCGACGCGAGCGGCCGCACCGACGCGGTGATGCATGCCGCGCGACTCGGCGTGATCGAGCTGTGAAACGTGCGTCACGCTCGCCGCGTGGCGAGGCAGTCGTCCGATGAGCGCGCTCGCACTCGTCGATGAAGGGCGCGACGCCGAAGCGCCGCTCGACGCATATTCGCGCGTGGTGACGCAGATCGCCAACGACGTCGGCCCTGCCGTCGTGCGCGTCGACGGCATCGGCCGGCGGCGCGGCGCGATGGGTTCCGGTGTCGTCATCGCGAGCGACGGGCTCGTCCTGACCAACAGCCACGTCGTCGCGGGCGCGCGCCGCTTGCGGCTCGTGATGTCCGAAGGGCACGAGACTGACGCCGACGTGATCGGCGACGACGCGGACAGCGATCTCGCACTGCTGCGTGGCGCGTTGCCGCCGGATGCCCGGGCGGCGACGCTGGGCGATTCGAAGAGGCTGCGCCGCGGCCATCTCGTCGTCGCGATCGGCAATCCGCTCGGCTTCGAATCGACAGTGACGGCCGGCGTCGTATCGGCGCTCGGCCGCTCGATCCGTTCGCGCAACGGCCGCCTGATCGACGACGTGATCCAGACCGATGCAGCGCTGAATCCCGGCAGCTCCGGCGGCCCGCTCGTCTCGGCGTCGGGTGATGTCGTCGGCATCAACACCGCGATGATCGGCGGCGCGCAGGGCCTCTGTTTCGCCGTGTCGAGCAACACGGCGCTGTTTGCGCTCGGCGAATTCATCGCGCACGGCCGCGTGCGCCGCGCGCATCTCGGCATCGCCGCCGAGACGATGCCGCTGCCGCGACGACTCGCGCTGCGCGTCGGCGGGGGCACGCATGCGGTGCGGGTGGGCAGCGTCGAACCGGGAAATGCGGCGGCTCGCGGCGGTCTGCAGGTCGGGGACATCATCGTCGCACTCGACGATCAATCCGTCAGCGGTGCGGACGACCTCATGCGGCTGCTTGGCGCCAATCGCATCGGGCGCGCGATCGAGGTGACCGTCGTGCGCAACGCCGGCCTTCGCCGCGTGACGGTCGTTCCCGCGGAACGGCCGGCCGGAGTCGACGTGCGCCGCTGAAGTCTGGCATTCTTCCGCCCCGTCGGCAGCACGGGGAACGTGGATGGGGCGCGTGGAGGAGGGCGCGAAAGCGCGGCTCACCGCAGACGAGATCATTCGACCGCGGCAGGCGGTTCTCGTCGTCATTCTGCTGGCCTACGGCAGCGTCGTAGGCCTCGTCATCGTCGGTGCGCTGCGCAGCGGCGAAGTGCTCGTCGCATGGGTCGGCGTTGCGTTCGCGGTCGTGTTCCTGCCGGTCGTCGAGTTCTACCGGCGCGGCATTGCGATCGAGCCCGGTGCCCTCGTCTCCCTTTCGTTTCGCAACGTACGGCGCATCGCCTTCGACGATGTCGTCGCATACGGAATCCGCCGCGGCTACGTCTACAAGTCGGGCACGTGGAGCTGGCTTTGCGTCTTCGGCCGCGATGGCGCGCGCATCGACATCGCGCTCGACGTGCTGGCAAGGCAGGATGTCGCGCGCATCATCGAAGTGCTGCGTCAACGTGCGCCAAGGGCTGGTCAGATCGACCCACCGCGCGATCGCCTCGGCGCGCGTCTTTATGTCGTGCTTGGCGCAGGGATCGTGCTGATCGCGCTTGGCCTGGTGGTGCTCGGCATCGTGCTGCCCCCGACGCTGGAGGGACAGCGTCTGTTTTCCGAGGCCGCCGCGCTCGGATTGATCGCCGGCGCCGTGGTCGGCACCGCCGCGGCGCCACCGATCGTGCCGAGGGCGCCGATCGCCGTCGTCGTGATCGCGATCCTCTCGGCAATGGTGCTCGTTCCCGCCGGTGCGCTGGCCGCGAACATGGCGATGCGCGCGCCGCTTCGCACGACGGGCCTGACCGTGCTCGAGCGCAAGGTGTACGCGGACGATCACGGCCGTGCCACCTACCGCGTCGACGTCGACATCGATCGCGTGCAGCACCGGCTTTCGCCGGGCGGGGACGTCGGCCGCCGGCTCGAGCAGGGACGGACGTTCGACATATGCGTCCGCGATGGCGTACTCGGCTACACGGTCGTTCTCAGCTACACCAACGCGTGCGGTGACGCGACGCGCGCGCCGCGACGGTGATCGTTCGCAATCTCCACGGAGGCATCATGCGGTTGAATTTGCTCATCTCGCTCGCTCTTTTCAGCGCTACAGCGCTTGCGCAAACCAGCGCCCCCGTCATTCGCTTCGACTCGGTCCCGGAACCGCTCAAGCTTCCCGACAACGTGTACTTCGGCGAAGTCACCGGCGTTGCCGTCAATTCGAAGGGGCACGTGTTCGTGCTGTCGCGCGGCAATACGACCGGTCCCGCGTATGCGGCGGCAGCGGCGCAACTGCTCG
>DATNGN010000005.1:0-28668 GCA_035605875.1 Casimicrobiaceae bacterium | reverse complement strand
AAGGCGAGGAACAGGGCCACAGAGACGAGTCGCTCCGTTCGCGGAGCGGGTGAAACGCGGCAACCTCCATCCGGAGCAACGCCAAATAGGCGGACGACGACGCTGCTCGCCGAGTCCGCGGGTAGGCGGCTCGAGCCCGTCGGCAACGGCGGGCCTAGAGGAATGACGGTCATAGCGCTCGCGCGCCGTAACAGAACCCGGCTTATCGGGGGACTTCGATGTTTTTCGCTCGGTCGTCACGAACCAGCGTCGCGGTCGCGCCGAATCCGTGCAGCGTGCGGACGACGTATCGAGGACGGCGCTTCACCACCGGTGCTGTCGACGAGTTCCATCACTTCCACGCCCGCGACGAAATCGTTTTGCCCGGCCTCGCGAAGCAGGCGGATCGGCGGTTAGCGCTGATGCGGTGGCAGCCCGTCAAGTTCGTCCTGGTAGGTGTCTCGAACACGTTCGTCGGGCTCGGGACGATCTATGCGATGAAATCGCTTCTCGGCCTCGGCGATGCATCGTCGAACCTCATCGGATATGGCGCCGGCCTGTCCTGGAGCTTCGCGCTGAATCGATCCTGGACGTTCGAGCATCGCGAACACGCCGGCGCGGCGCTCGTTCGCTTCGTCGTGGTGGCGCTCGTCGCGTACGTCGCCAATCTGGCGACCGTCCTCTATTGCGTAAAAGGATTGCGGGTCGACGGGTATCTGGCGCAAGCGCTCGGCATCCCTCCGTACACGATCCTGTTTTACTTCGGTTGCAAGCATGTTGCGTTTCGCAAGCCGGTCAACGCGTCCCCGCACGCGCGTCACTCACCGGAGGCTCGATCGGCCAATCACGATTGAAGCGGGCGACGACGAGTTCCGGCGAGAAGCAAAGCGTCGTCAGGAAATCGGGAACCTTCCTGCCGTTCTGAATCGCATTACGCGCGTCGTTCGCGACGGCGCCTCGCGTCGCGAAGGATCTCCCGCGCCGCGTTGCGCCCGGGAATGCCGGTGACGCCACCGCCGGGATGCGCACCGGAACCGCACAGGTACAAACCCGCGATCGGCATCCGGTAGTCGGCGTTGCCGAGCACCGGCCGTGCGGAGAAGAGTTGATCGAGCGCGAGCGCGCCATGGAATATGTCGCCGCCGACGAGCCCGAACTCCCGCTCGAGGTCGAGCGGCGACAGCACGCGTCGTCCCAGCACGCTGCGCGCGAAATTCGGTGCCGTCGCATTCACCGTCGCGATCATCAGATCCGCGACCTCGTCACGATGATCGTCCCACGTGTGCCCGGGCAGCACGTCGCCGATCCGCGGATTCGCATGCTGGCAAAAGAGGCTCGCGACGTGCATGCCTGCCGGCGCCAGCGACGAATCGAGCACGGACGCAATCACGACCTCGACGATTGGCGCGCGCGACCAGCCGAGCGTCTTCGCGTCGAAATACGCGCGCTCCATGTATTGGAGCGACGGCGCGACGATGATGCCGCTGCCGTGATGCGCTTGCGCGGACGTTCCCGGCAGGCACGTGAAATCGGGAAGCTCGGCAAGCGCGACGTTCATTCGAAACGTTCCCGACGCGCAGCGATAGCCGTCGATCCGCGCGCGGAAATCGGCGTCGAGGTGCTCGCCGGCGACGAGCTTGGTAAACAGCAGTTTCGGATTGACGTTCGCAACGACGCGCCGCGCCGCGATCGTTTCGCCGCTTTCGAGCACGACCGCGGTCGCGCGGCCGCGCTCGACGTGGACGCGCTGCACCGGCGCCGACGTGCGGATCGTCACGCCGCGCGCCTCGCACGCCTTCGCCATCGCCTGCGTGATCGCGCCCATTCCGCCGATCGCATGTCCCCACTGTCCTGGCTCGCCGTTCACCTCGCCGAACACGTGATGCAGCAGCACGTATGCGCATCCCGGCGCATAGGGACTCTGAAAATTGCCGACGACCGCGTCGAATCCGAACGCCGCCTTGATCGGCGCCGATTCGAACCAGCGATCGAGGATCTCCCCCGCGCTTTTCGTGAACAGGTCCAGCACGTCGCGCTGGCCTTCGCGGTCGAGCGCACGAAAGGGCTTCGCGGTCTTCCACATCTCGAGCGCCATTGCGACACGCCCACTGCGATGCGCGCCGACGTTCGGCGGCGTCACGTGCAGCAAGGCGCGCAGCACGTCGGCGACGCGCGCGAGCATCGCGTAATACGCGGGCAGCCGCTCGGCGTCGCGCGACGAGAACTTCGCCACCTCCGCCTGCGTCGCCGCAAGCCCTCCGCCGACCTTCAGATGCGCGTTGTCCGGCAACGGCAGGAAGTTCGCAAGCGGTCGCTTGACGATCGCGAGCCCGTGCGCGGCAAGGTCCAGTTCGCGAATGACCTGCGGCGCGAGCAGGCTCACCGTGTAGCTCGCGGTCGAGTTGCGAAAGCCGGAGTGGAATTCCTCCGTGACGGCCGCACCGCCGACGACCGCTCGCCGCTCCAGCACGCACACCGACATGCCCGCCGCGGCGAGATACGCGGCGCAGACGAGACCGTTGTGGCCGCCGCCGACGATGACGGCATCGTAGGGGCGCGCGCCGATCACCGGCGCTACTCGGTCAGGCCTGCCGCCACATTCGAGAACCCGCAGTCGACGTACGTCACCTCGCCGGTGATCGCACTCGACAGCGACGAGAAATAGAACGCGGCGACGTTGCCGACCTCGTCGATCGTGACGTTGCGCCGCAACGGCGCCGTTTGCGCGACGAAATGCAGGATCTTCGAGAAACCGCCGATGCCGGCCGCGGCGAGCGTCTTGATCGGCCCGGCCGAGATCGCGTTCACGCGCGTGCCCTCGGGACCGAGCGCTGCGGCGAGGTAGCGGACATTCGCTTCGAGGCTTGCCTTCGCGAGGCCCATCACGTTGTAGTTCGCGAGCGCGCGCACGGCACCGAGGTAGGTGAGCGTCAGCAGCGACGCACTGCGACCGGCGAGAAGCGGCCGCGCGGCCTTCGCAAGCGCCGCCAGGCTGTAGCTCGACACGTCGTGGGCGGTTGCGAATGCGGCGCGAGACAGGCCTTCGAGAAAATCGCCGGACAGCGCCTCGCGCGGCGCGAACGCGATCGAATGCAGCAGGCCGTCGAGGCTCGCCCACTCGGTGCGGAGCGTGTCGAACAGCGATGCGATCTGCTCATCGGACGTGACGTCGCAGGCGAGCACCGGGCACGCGCCGAAATGCGCCGCGAGCTTGACGACACGCGGCTTCAACTCCTCGCTCGCATAGGTGAACGCGAGCGTCGCCCCTTCCCGATGACACGCCTTTGCGACGCCGTACGCAATCGAGCGGTCGGACAGAACGCCGGTGATCAGGATCTTCCGGTCATCGAGCAGGCCCATGCGGATGCCGTCGCAGTGAACGAGAACCGATGTCGTGTCAGAACTCGAGCCGATGCGCGGTCTCGAACACGCCGCACGCCATCCGCTCGTTCGGCACGTCGGGCTTCGCGTCGGTCACCTCGAGTCCCGAGTAGATGACGACGCTGTGGCCGGCAACGCCGTTCGGTCCCCGCGTCTTCAACGCAGGGACGCGCAGCGACAATTCGACGCGATCTTCCGCGTTCACGCGCTGGACGGGAATCAGTTTGCGTGCGTCCGCGCCCGCGGGCGCCCATGGCGCGCCCGCGGAAAAGCCGTTGGGCGACGAGCAGTTCGGCGTTTCGTTGAAGGCAATCCGGTAAGCGCCGGGCGGTACGTTCATCATCGACACGAGCACGCTCGCGCCGTCACCGCGATCGATCACCCGGATCTTGCCGAAGATCGCCGAGCCGCCGATCGGACGCAGCGGCGCGACCTGGCCATAATCGGTCTCGTCCTTCGGCTTGTCTTCGTCGTAGTGCGACGTGCCGATGTGCACGCCCGAGCATCCAGCGACGGCGAGCGCGGCGAGCGTTGCGACGAGCGCATTGAACTGCCGTACGAGAGCCAACCGACGCCTCCTGCGCACCCTGCGATTGGGGCGATTGTCGCACGCCGCGTCGCCGCTTCTCCGTGTCCGCACTTTGCGCATACCGTTCGTCGGTTGCAGAAGTGACGTCTCGCGTCACTTTGCATTATTCGTTAGCATTCGCGCTCCGCGCATCGAGACGACCAGGAGGAGATTTTCATGCAACGAAGAGCAACCGGGCGGCTCGCGGCCGCGCTCACACTCGCGGCGCTTCCGCTCGTCGCACACGCCGCGCCGAATTGCGCGGCGATCGAGCGGTTCCTGACCGGCAAGGCGACCGGCGTCGTTTGCTTCCACAGCGACGACTTGCGAACGAACAATCCGGTGACGACGCCGCCCGACAATTCGATCACGACGTTCGCCGACGGCACCACGCTGCCCGGTTTCGCCGCCGGATTCGGCTCGTTCACACCGACCAAGGATCGTGGCGTGATCTCGAACGGGCCGGCACCGACGTCGCAGCTCGTTCCCGGGATCCAGGTCGAAGGCTGGTTCGCCGATGACCCGACGGGACAGGCGCGTTTCGTGTTGCGCTTTCCCGACGGCTGGAATGGCAAGCTCGTCGTCGCCGGCGCGTCCGGCACGCGCAGCGAGTACAACGGCGACTTCGCCTGGAGCGATTACGTGCTGCCGAAGGGCTACGCGTACGCATCGCAGAACAAGGGCGTGCTGAACTTCTACATCACGAGCCTGTTCGGATCGGCCACGCAACCCGAACCGTTTTCCTGCCGCGTGAGTCCGACCGGCGTCAATTCGCTGCTCTGGGTGCACTTCTACGACGTCGATCCGCAGAAGCCGTTCACGCAGTGGACCCAATACATGCTGGAGACCGCGCAACTCGCGCAGAGCGCGCTCAAGGCGACGTACAACAAATACCCGTCGCGCACGTATGCGGTCGGCACGTCGAACGGCGGCTACCAGGTGCGCCGGGCGGTCGAGGAAGCGCCGAACCTGTTCGACGGCGGCGTCGACTGGGAAGGCACGTACATCGATCCGCGGCAGAACATCCTGATCCAGCTGCCGGTCGGCGTCCGCAACTTCCCGGACTACGTCGCGTCGGGGTACGACGCCAACAGCCCGGCCGCCAAGGCGATCCTGGCGGCAGGTTTCCCGCCGGATATCGTCAACCGCGATGCGTCGGGCAACGTCACGGGATCGCTGTGGCAGAACTATTACAACGAGTTCTGGGAAGTGACCGCGTGCCAGTGGCAGCAGCGTTTCGACCCGACGTATCCGACGTACAGCGCGGGGCTCGGCAACTACGACTATCGGGGTCGGCTCGGCCTCCCGGGCGTCTTCGGCTCGGTGAACGCGGTGACGACGACCGGCAAAATCAAGAAGCCGCTGATCACCGTCGCAGGAACGATGGACGCGCTGCTGCCGATCAAGGATCAGGCGCGTGCATACGAGGCGGCCGTCGACGCCTCGCGCAAGGGCAACAACGACCATCGCAACGCGCAGTATCGGCTGTACGAGGTGCAGAACGGCAACCACATCGAGGCGTACGTCACGCAGTTCAGCGAGCTCGTCGAGATCCAGCCGCACGCGCAGAAGGCGTTCGATCTGCTGGTTGCGCACGTCGAGAACAATGCGCCGCTGCCGCCGAGCCAGTGCATCCCGAAGGGCGGCACGATTGCGAGCAATCCGGCGCAGCCCGGCAACTGCACGCAACTGTTCGCGCCGTAGCGCTTCGACGCGTCGCCGCGCAACTCGCGCGGTAAAATGGACCGGCCGCCGGACTTTCGGCGGCCGTTTCATTTTGAGGATCGCGAAATGGCGTTGCCGATGATGCCCGAGGAAATCGTCTCCGAACTCGACAAGCACATCGTCGGGCAGGATGCCGCGAAGCGCGCGGTGGCCATCGCGCTTCGCAACCGGTGGCGTCGCCAGCAGGTGCCCGAGCCGTTGCGCCAGGAGATCACGCCGAAGAACATCCTGCTGATCGGGCCGACGGGCGTCGGCAAGACCGAGATCGCGCGCCGTCTCGCGCGGCTCGCCGATGCGCCGTTCGTCAAGGTCGAGGCGACGAAGTTCACCGAGGTCGGCTACGTCGGCCGCGACGTCGACACGATCGTGCGCGATCTCGTCGAGGTGTCGATCAAGCAGACGCGCGAGGCCGAGACGCGGCGCGTGCGCGATCGCGCCGCGGATGCGGCCGAGGAGCGCATTCTCGACGTGCTGATACCGCCCGCGCGCGAGGTCAATTTCGAGGACATGAAGCCGACCGACTCCGCGACGCGCCAGCGCTTTCGCAAGATGCTCCGCGAGGGCCAGCTCGACGACAAGGAGATCGACATCGAGATGTCGGTCCTGCCGCCGCAGATGGACATCATGGCGCCGCCGGGAATGGAAGACCTTACGTCGCAGATCCAGGGCATGTTCCAGCAGATCGGCGGCGGGCGTCGCAAGGTGAAGCGGATGAAGGTGCCCGATGCGCTGAAGCAGCTGACCGACGAAGAGGCCGGCAAGCTCGTCAACGACGACGACATCAAGACCCGCGCGCTCGCGGCGGCCGAGCAGAACGGGATCGTCTTCATCGACGAAATCGACAAGATCGCCGCCCGCACCGACACGCACGGCGCGGATGTCTCGCGACAGGGCGTGCAGCGCGACCTGCTGCCGCTCGTCGAAGGCACGACCGTCACGACGAAATACGGCATGATCAAGACCGATCACGTCCTCTTCATCGCGTCCGGCGCCTTCCACTTGTCGAAGCCGTCCGACCTGATCCCGGAACTGCAGGGCCGGCTGCCGATTCGCGTCGAGCTCGCGCCGCTGTCGGTGGAGGATTTCGAGCGGATCCTGACGGCAACGGACGCTTGCCTCACGCGCCAGTACGAAGCGCTGCTCGGCACCGAGCAGGTGCACCTGCAGTTCGGCGCCGACGGCATCCGACGCATCGCCGAGATCGCGCACGCGGTGAACGAGCGCCAGGAGAACATCGGCGCGCGGCGACTCTACACGGTGATGGAGCGCCTGCTCGAAGACGTGTCGTTCCATGCGGCGCGCCGCACCGGCGAAACGATCGCGATCGACGCTGCGTTCGTCGACGAGCGGCTCGCCGGCATCGCGGGCGACGACAACCTCGCGCAGTACATTCTGTAGGTGCTCGCGCGCCTCGCCGGCATCATCCTGCCGGTGTTCTCGATCATCGCGCTCGGCTGGTTCTACGCATGGCGCACGAAGCCCGACATGGCGGTGACGAACCGCATCAGCATGAACGTGCTCGCGCCGGCGCTCGTGTTTTCCGCACTCGCGAGCAAGGAGTTCGACGTCGTCGCGAACAGGTTGCTGATCGTCGGCAGCGTCGGCGTCGTTCTCGGCTCGGGATTGCTGGCATGGCCGGTGGCGCGATCGATGCGCGCGAACGTGCGCACGTTCGTGCCGCCGATGATGTTCAACAACTGCGGCAACATGGGACTGCCGCTCGCGGTGCTTGCGTATGGCGCCGCGGGGTTTGCGCCGATGGTGGCGCTCTTCACGATCTCGAACCTGCTGCAGTTCACGCTCGGCGTGTGGATCATCGATCACCATGCGCGCTTCGGCAATCTGCTGCGCAATCCGATCGTGATCGCGACGGTCGTCGGCTTCGCGTTCGCGCTGACGCATCCTCCGCTTCCCGATTGGCTGTCGACGGCGATCAAGCTCGTCGGCGACGCGCTGATCCCGATGATGCTGCTGTCGCTCGGCGTGCGCCTGTACGAAGGCAAGCTTGCCGATTGGCGCATCGGGGTCATCGGCGGCGTGGTCTGTCCGTTGACCGGCATCGTGAGCGCGTGGCTGCTCGCGCTGGCGCTCGATCTCGACGCGACCCAGCGCGGCCTGCTGATCCTGTTCGGCAGCCTGCCGCCGGCGGTGCTGAACTTCATGGTCGCCGAGCAGTTCCGTCAGGAACCTGGCAAGGTCGCCTCGATCGTGCTGATCGGCAACCTGATGGCGATCGGCTTCGTTCCGCTCGGGCTCGCGATCGCGTTGGGCTAGGAACGCCTGCAGAACCCACGCGGGATCTGCAGCGACTGCCGGGCCTGCGGACATCGGCTGAACACTAGAACACGTACTTCGCCGACGCCTGGAGCCGGTGCAGATGTCCCCGCTGTCCGTCCTCGGTCTCGCGATCCGCGTAGATGTATTCGAGGCCGACGTCGCTCCTGACGGCCGGACTCCAGATCAGATTCAGATGCGCGGAACGCGTCGACTTGTTCGTGTTGCCGGGTGCGCCGTCCGGGTTGTTCTCACCCGCCTCCGACAGCACGAGCGACGAGCGCAAGCGCTCGTTCCAGAAATGCCGGTACGCGACGAACGTGCCCCACTGCGTGGGAAGGCGCACGCGACCCTGGCCATCGATCACCGCGTCGGGAAAGAAGCCGTTCGAGTAACGTCCGATTGCGTTCCCGGCACTCGCCGTGAAGCGGAAATCGTCACTGCCGCGAACCGGGACGACACCGGTGACGCTCAACGCCGCACCGAGCTTCTGATCCGCCGCCGCGGGCGACGCTGCCGAATCGACGCGCAGTTGCCGCACGAGGCCGTGCAACGAAAATGCGCCGCGCGGCGTGTCGAACGCAAGCTGTCCGGTGATGTCCGGAAGGCGATCGTCGTCGGCGCGAAAGCTCGCGCCGCCGGGGACCTGCGCGACGGTCTCGGGATTCTCGAGCCCGACCGACCAGCGGCCCGACCGGGCGAAGTACGAAGGTCCGAACGGTTGCGTCCAGCGCACTTGCGCCTGGCGGTCGAAGATCTGCCCGACGGGGCCGCCGAAGTCGAGGGTTTCGGGCAACGCCGCGGGATTCATGAAGTTCGTCCACGTCTGCCCGGCGAGGAACGGGCCGAGTGTCGCATATGCGTGACGCAGTCGCAGGCCGTGCGAATTGCTGACGCTTTCGTTGCCGTCGGCGCCGTAGAAGTCGAACTCGACGTGCGTGTCGAGGTCTCCGAGCGACGTCGGCGTATTCGTTTTGACGAAGAGCCGCGTCTCGCGCGCGCCGAACTTCACCTGATTGCGCTCGTGGTCGCCGGCGCCCGGACCGACGGCGATGCTCGAGGGATTGAGTTGCAGGTCGCCCGCGTTGTTGACGCCGGCACTCGGGTTGCTGAGCACCGCGTCGAGCTTGACGTAACCGCCGAGCGTCACCGACGTGTCCGATCCGGGCAGCTTGAACGAACCCTTCGTCGCACCGCCGGTCACCGCGTTCGCGCCTGCGTTGGCCTTGCCTTCCTTTTGCTCCTTCGCCTGCAACTCGAGGACCTGCCGGCGCAGCGCGTCGATCTGCTGCTGCAACGGGTCGACAGTAGCCGCCCGCGTCACGATGGAGCTTCCGCCGCCGATCGCGAGTGCGACGGCGACGAGCGTCTTCTTCGTTCGCATCGAACGATTCGATTGCATCGGATTGTCTCCGGAAGCGATCCCGCGCGACGCGCACGCCTTGCTGGCGTCGCGAACGCGCGAGTCGCGTTGGGGGGAACGGGCGGCTACGCGCCCTTGTCGTCGTTGAAGGGGCTCGGAAGCGAAATCCGCGGACGATCGGCGAGCATGATCGGGCGGTCCGCCTGGCGCGGCGACTGCGGCATCTTCATCGCGGTGTCGCGTTCCTTCGCTTGCGGCGCCTTCGCGGTGTCGTTACCCGGCAATTGCAATGCGCGCGCCACGTTGAATCCGCCGGGGCGGTAGTCGAGCTGGTTGAAATACGCGTACGAATCGCCGGTCAGTACGCTAAGGCTGCTGTCGTCGGCCAGGGCAATCGACGCGCAGAGCGTCAGCGCTGCCGTGGCGATCAGTTGCGTCTTCGTGAACGTGCGGTACATGTCTTCTCCTTTGCAGAAATGAACGAGCGTCGTTGGTTCGCTCGATTGCCAAGACCTGTGCGGAGAAGCGTTTATGCCGATCGGAATAACGTTGCCAGGTTGAGGGTAACGCGGCCCGCGCGCGCTACTGCGCGGTTGCCGCGTGGATCAGTTTGGCGAGGCACGTGTCGAGAACCTGTGGTTCGGCATCCGACACGGCGAGCCAGTCCCATCCTGCAGCGCGCTGGTGCGCGACGTTGAAGCCGCGCAGCTCTTTCGACGACGGCATGTCGAAGGCGTCGGGCTGCACGAAGACGTCGATCGTGTGCTTCCGGTAACCGTAGACGAGCGTCGCGACCTTGCGGCCGCCCAGCGTGTCGAGGCGGCCCCCGAGCAGCGGGAAGCCGTCGCTCGCGAGGTCGTGCACCGGCGGCGAATAGTCGAGGCGCGCCGACAGCCACGGCTTCACCGTATGTTGATCGGACGACACGACGGCGACGAGGCGATCGCCGAGCGTCGCCTGCACGTGTCGCGACACCGCCTGTGCGACCATGTTCTGGCTCGCCTGCCAATCGATGACGGCCGTGCCGACGACGAACGCGAGCACCGTCGCCGCACATCCGCCGAGCGCACCGCCGGAAACCCATTGCCAACGCGGCGGCACGCGGCCGGACAGCCGCCGCAACGGTTCGGTCACGCGCGATGCGCGCGCCGGCCGTGCAGCGGGCGTCGATGCGACCATCGCGCGCACACGCTCGGTCAGCGCCGCCGGTGCGGCGAAATACGGCGCTTCGGCGCGCAGCCGCCGCCGCAGTGCGAGCAGTTCCGCGTGCTGCTCGGCGCAGCGCGCGCACGTGCGCAGGTGCTTCTCGACGAAGAGCCGCCGCAGCGCGTCGAGCTCGCCGTCGGCGTACGCGGCAATCAACGGTTGCGCGTGATCGCAATTCACCGGTCACCTCCGGACGTCCGTTCGCCGATCGCGCGCAGTCGCGGCGATCCCTGAAGCAAGGCCCTTGCGCGCGCCAGCCGCGACATCACGGTTCCGATCGGAATGTCGGCGACGCGCGCGATCTCCTTGTACGACAGCTCCTCCATTTCGCGCAGGATCAGCACCTCGCGAAAGGCGAGCGGCAACTCGGCGACCGCCTCGGCGAGCACCTTCGATTCGGCGCGACGCACCGCCGCCTGCTCGGGGTCGATCGCGTTGTGATCGACCACCGCCTCGAGCGCGCTGCCGTCGGCGTGCGCGATTTCCGCCGGCCGGTTGCGCTCGCACCAGTCGTAGAACGCGTGGCGCACGATCGTCAGGAACCAGGCGCGCGCCTCGCTCCTGTTCAGCGAATCGATGTACTTGAGCGCGCGCATGCACGCGTCCTGAACGATGTCCTCGGCATCGTGTCCGTCGCGGGCAAGCCAGCGCGCGAGGTTGTAGCCAGCCGAAAGGTGCGGCATGACGAGCTTCTCGAAACGTGCGTGATCGGACAAGCAATGCTCCCTCGCGTGACCCGTTACGGCGTTGTTCGTTTCGTTCGCCCCGCGGGTTACGTCGGCCGGTGTACCGCGGCAGCCGCCACTTTATTCCCGGCGAATCGCCGCCTTCGGCTGCCCGGAATATTCGGGCAGAGGCGGCGGTAAGGCGTGACGGAAGCCCCCGTTCACCCACCGTTGGAGGAATTGCGATGAATGCGCATGACCCGGAAAGCCCGCCCCGTTCGCCCAGCCGCCGCAAGGCGCTCGGCTGTCTTGCCGCGTGGAGCGGCGCCGCCGTCGTCTGGACCGTTGCCGGCGGTGTGCCACGTGCCCTCGGCGCAACGCGCGGCGACGCGATGCAAGCCGCGGCGAGCGGCGCGCTGACGTTCGTGCAGATCAGCGACACGCACATCGGCTTCAAGAAGGAAGCGAACCCCGACGTCGTCGGCAGCCTGCGCCACGCGATCGCCGAGATCAACGCGCTTCCGACGCAGCCGGCGTTCGTCATCCACACCGGCGACATCAGCCATCTGTCGAAGCCCGAGGAGTTCGGTCACGCGAAGGAGATCCTGCAGGAGCTTCGCGTCGACCGCGTGCACACGGTGCCCGGCGAGCACGACACGATCGACAACGGCACGGCCGGCTACCTGAAGCTCTTCGATCACGACGGCAACGGCAAGTCGTGGTACAGCTTCGATCACGGCGGCGCGCACTTCATCGGGCTCAACAACGTCGAGAACTTCAAGGCGGGCACGCTCGCCTCGCTCGGCGACGAGCAGCTCGCGTGGATGAAGCGCGATCTCGCCGGCGTATCACATTCGACGCCCGTCATCGTGCTCGCGCATATCCCGATGTGGACGATCTGGGAGCGCTGGGGATGGGGCACCGCCGATTCGGCGCAGGCGATCGCGCTGCTGCGTCCGTACGGATCGGTCACCGTGCTGAACGGACACATCCACCAAGTGTTGCAGAAGGTCGAAGGCAACGTCGCGCTGCACACGGCGATGTCGCTCGCCTACCCGCTGCCGACGCCGGGGCAGCAAGGCATCGGCGAGCCCGGGCCGGTCACCGTTCCCGCGAACGAGCTCGGCCACCTGCTCGGGACACGCCGCATCAGCGTCGTGCGCGGCAGGCACGAGCTCGCATTGATCGATACGCCGCTCGATCGGGCGTAAGGCGGGGACGCACGATGAAAATCACCCATACCCGCGTTATGCTCGCGTCGGCGCGCAGCGCCGTCCTCGCCGTCGTGTGCGCTGCGTCGATGGCGGTCGCGACCGCTGCACACGCCGCTTCGGTCGTCGAGGTCAGCATCACGAAGTTCACGTTCGCGCCGAAGGACATCACCGTGGCGCCCGGCACGAAGGTCGTCTGGACCAACCACGACGAAACGCCCCATACGGTGACGAGCAAGGACAAGGTGCTCGCATCACCCGGCCTCGACACCGACGACCAATACGAGCACACGTTCGACGGCGAGGGCGACTTCGCCTACATCTGCACGGTGCACCCGTTCATGACGGGCGTCGTGCACGTGCGCAAGCCCTGAACGGCTTCCGCGCCGGCGTACCGAAGTGGGGTCGGAGACGAGTTTCCGGAAGGTTCGGAGACTACGGCGGGAGCGTCGGGAAAGTCGTCTCTGACCCTGCTTCGGTTCACGACGCGAGCGCGTCGATCACCGTCTGCCGCTGCAGCACCTCGGGCAGAAGCTGCGGCGCCCGATCCTTCCGATAGATGACGTAAGCCGGCACGCCGCTTCGCCCAAGCGCGGCGAGCGCCTCGCTGATGGCGGCATCGCGCCGCGTCCAGTCGGCGCGCACGAGCGCCACGCCGGCGCGAGCGAACGCATCGCGCACGCCCGCATCGTTCAGCACCAGCCGCTCGTTCACCTGGCAGGTGATGCACCACGCAGCGGTGAAATCGACGAATACCGGACGCCCTTCCCCGGTGAGCTCGGCGACGCGCGCGGGCGAGTAGGACTGCCAGCCATTCGTCGGTTGGGTCTGCGCGATGTCGGCGACGTTGCGAACGCCCGCAAAGAGCGGCCATGCGATGAGCACCGCGGCCAGCGCACCGACGACGGCCGCACCGCCCCATCCGCGATGCGCCGCCCCGCGCCACGTGCGCCACGCCCACAACGCGAACGCGATCAGCACGAGCGCGATGCCGATGCGAATCACGGCGTCGTTGCCGACCTGCATCGAAAGAACCCAGACGAGCCACGCGACGGTCGCGTACAGCGGAAACGCGAGCGCCTGCTTCAACCGCAGCATCCACGGCCCCGGCCGCGGCAACGCGCGCCGCCACTGCGGGAACCATGCAAGGACGCAATAGGGCAGCGCCATGCCGAGACCGAGCGCGACGAACACGCCGAGCGTCACCTGCGCGTGCTCGCCGAGCGCGTAACCGAGTGCCGCACCCATGAATGGCGCGGTGCAGGGCGACGCGATCGCGACTGCGAGCACGCCGGACGCGAACGCGTTGACGTGTCGATTCGCATGCGACCATGACGCGACGCCGCTCGGCACGAGCGCGCCGAACTCGAACACGCCGGACAGATTGAGCGCCATCACGAAGAACAGGATCGCGAGCGACGTCACGACGGCGGGCGATTGCAGCTGGAATCCCCAGCCCAGTTCCTCACCGGCGGACCGTAGGCCTGCGAGCGCAGCGCCGAGCGCGGCGAACGCGAGCACGACACCCGCTGCGAACGCGACCGCTTCGTAACGCGATGCGCGCCGATCGTCGGCCTGCGACGTCGCGAGCCCGAGCGCCTTGAGCGACAGGATCGGGAACACGCAGGGCATCAGGTTCAGCAAAAGGCCGCCGGCGAATGCGAACGCGAGCGCGAACGGCAGCGACAATGTCGACGTCGGCAACGACGGCGGCGCAACGGCCGCCACCGACTGCGTCGGCGATGGCTTCGGTCCCGCGACCGGCGTGCCGATCAGCGGAATGTCGAGCGCCACCGCTTCAACTTTGCCCCCGTCGACGACGAATCCCTTGTCCGCTCGCAACACGCCCCGCAGCCGGCCGAAGTCGCCGCTCAACTCGTGAGACACCGGCAGCTGCAGCGTGTAGCGCCCGTTCTCAGGCGCGAGCTGCTTCTGCGGCGCCGACGGCTCGATGTGCCGATCGGCGATCGCGAAGAATTGCAAACGGCCGGGGTCGGCCGCATTCGCGGGCGGTGTCAGCGACAGCGTGATCACGGCGCCCGTCGCGCTCGCGCTCGCATGCCACGCCGACGGCAATGCGCCCGGCAATGCCGCGCGCGTTTTCGCGATCGCATCGTGCCAGCGCGACGGAGCAGCATGATCGGCGACGGGCAGGTCGAGCGTGAGATCGGCGCCTTCGGGAATGCACGTCTCCTTGCAGACGAGCCAGTCGGCGTGCGCCGCGAGCGTCGCCGTGCCCGGCGTCGCATTCGCTGGCACCGACAACGGAACGAGGTGGAATACCTCGCCTTCGTAGCCGTAGTTCATCAACGGCCCGGCCGGCAATGCGCGTGGCGCGGGCCACAGGATGTCGCCGGCCGAAAAACCACCGGGCAGATGCCAGTCGATCGTCGTCGGCAATCCCGATTCGCCGGGATTGCGCCAGTAGGTGTGCCAGCCGGGCTCGATCGCGAGGCGCAACGCGAGCGTCGTCGCCGTGCCGGGCACGAGCGCCGTCTCGTCGCCGACGAGCTCGGCGACGACGTGACCCGTCTTGACGGGCGCCGCGTGCGCCGACGTCGCGAGCGCGACGAGCAGCGCGGGCAGGGCGACCAGAAGGCGACGAATCGAAAGCATCGGGAAATTCGGGAACGAACCCATCATTGTGCCACCGGGCCCTGCTCTTCAACGGACATGGCGACCCCGGCCGGTATAATCAAACACTTAAGCCAGAACAGCGCGAACGCTCCGCGCATTCCCCTCCCTCCTTCATGAAGCCCTTCACGCCTGCCGCGATCGAAGGCGCGGCCCAGGCGGCCTGGAAAGCGGCCGACGTCTACCGCGCCGTCGAGAACGATCCGCGCTTTCGCCGCGGCAAGTACTTCTGCGTGTCGATGCTGCCGTATCCGTCCGGCAAGCTGCACATGGGCCACGTGCGCAACTACACGATCAACGACATGATGTACCGGCAGCTGCGGATGCGCGGCTACAACGTGCTGATGCCGATGGGCTGGGACGCATTCGGACTGCCTGCCGAGAACGCGGCGATGAAGAGCGGCGAGGCGCCGGCGCGCTGGACCCGCGACAACATCGCCTACATGAAGAAGCAGCTGCAGGCGATGGGCTTCGCGATCGACTGGTCGCGCGAACTCGCCACCTGCGACCCCGAGTACTACCGCTGGAACCAGTGGTTCTTCCTGAGGATGCTCGAAGCGGGCATCGCCTACCGGAAGAGCGGCACCGTCAACTGGGATCCCGTCGACCAGACGGTGCTCGCCAACGAGCAGGTGATCGACGGACGCGGCTGGCGTTCGGGCGCGCCGGTCGAGAAGCGCGAGATCCCGATGTACTACCTGCGGATCACCGAGTACGCCGACGAGCTTCTGGCCGAACTCGACCGCATGCCGGGCTGGCCCGAGCGCGTGAAGACGATGCAGGCGAACTGGATCGGCAAGAGCGAAGGCGTGCGCTTCGCGTTCACGCACGACATTCGCGATGAAGGCGGCAACGCGATCGGTGATGGCCGTCTCTACGTGTTCACGACGCGCGCCGACACGATCATGGGCGTCACGTTCTGCGCCGTCGCGGCCGAGCATCCGCTCGCGGCGCACGCCGCGCAACACGATCCGGCGCTTGCCGCGTTCATCGACGAATGCAAGCACGGCTCGGTCGCCGAAGCCGACCTGGCGACGATGGAGAAGAAAGGGATGGCGACCGGTCTTTCGGTCACCCACCCGCTGACCGGCGACAGGGTCGACGTCTGGGTCGGCAACTACGTGCTGATGACCTACGGCGAAGGCGCGGTGATGGGCGTGCCCGGCCATGACGAGCGCGATTTCGAATTCGCAAAAAAGTACGGATTGCCGATCCGGCAAGTGATCGCGCCGGCCGATCCCACCGCCTGCCCGCCGTTCAGCGCCGACGAGTGGCAGGCGTGGTACGCCGACAAGGCGATCGGCGTCTGCGTCAACTCGGGTCCCTATGACGGCCTCGCGTACCAGGCCGCCGTCGATGCGATCGCCGCGGATCTCGCGCGAAAGGGACTCGGCGAGAAGCGGACGACGTACCGCCTTCGCGACTGGGGCATCTCGCGCCAGCGCTACTGGGGCACGCCGATCCCGATCATCCATTGCAAGGCGTGCGGCGAAGTGCCCGTCCCGGAGGCCGATCTTCCGGTCGTGCTGCCCGAGGACTGCATTCCCGACGGAACCGGCAATCCGCTCGCTCGTCGCGACGATTTCGTGAACGTTCCGTGCCCGGGCTGCAACGCGCCGGCGCGGCGCGAGACCGACACGATGGACACGTTCGTCGACTCGTCGTGGTACTTCATGCGCTACACCTGTCCCGAAGCGCCGACGATGATCGACGCGCGCGATCGCTACTGGATGCCGATGGACCAGTACATCGGCGGCATCACGCACGCGATCCTGCATCTTCTGTACGCGCGCTTCTGGACGAAGGTCATGCGCGACTTCGACATGGTCGGCTACAACGAGCCGTTCACGCGGCTGCTCACGCAGGGCATGGTGCTCGCGCACGCGTTCTACCGCCGCAACGACAAGGGCGGCCTCGACTACATTCCGCCGTCGGACGTCGAGATCGCCCGCGACGCCGACGGCTCGATCATCGGAGGCATCTCGAAGATCGACGGCCGGCAGGTCGATTACGACGGGCTCGGCACGATGTCGAAGTCGAAGCTGAACGGCGTCGACCCGCAGGACATGATCGACCGCTACGGCGCCGACGCGGCGCGTCTTTTCGTGATGTTCGCGAGCCCGCCCGAGCACACGATCGAATGGTCCGATACCGGCGTCGAGGGCGCGCACCGTTTCCTGAAACGGCTCTGGACCTACGGGCAGGCGCAGCACAACATCGTTTCGGCGGCGGGTGACGGCTTCGACTGGCGCGACGCCGCCGACGCCGTTGCGAACGCGCGGCGCGACGTTCATCTCGCGTTGAAGCAGGCCGACTACGACTACGAACGCATCCAGTACAACACGGTCGTGTCCGCCGGCATGAAGATGCTGAATACGCTCGAGGACGTCCCGGCCGATGCGGCAGGCGCTGCGGCGCTCGTGCGCGAAGGCCTGTCGATCCTCCTGCGCGTGCTCTATCCGGTCGTGCCGCATACGACCTGGGTGCTGTGGCGTGAACTGGGCTTTGCCGACGTGCATGGCGACCTGATCGACGCACCGTGGCCCGCCGTCGACGAGAAGGCGCTCGCGCGGGATGAGATCGAGCTCGTCCTGCAGGTCAACGGGAAGCATCGCGGCAAGCTCGTCGTACCGTCGAGCGCCGATCGCGCGGCGATCGAGGCGGCGGCGCGGCAGGCACCGGAGGTCGAGCGCTATGGCAGCGGCCATCCGGTGCGCAAGGTGGTCGTGGTGCCGGGGAGGCTCGTCAATGTCGTCGTGTAGCCGTCAGGGATCAGGTTTCGGGTATCAGGGATCAGAATTCCCCACGATGGGCCAGAGGCCAGGAAGCGCCGCGCTGGTGCGAGCGCATCGCACACCGGTCACATGCGCCGCGCTCGCGGCTATCGTTTTCGCATTCGCGCTCGCCGGCTGCGGTTTCCATCTGCGCGGAGAAGCGACGTATTCGTTCTCGACGATCTTCGTCAACGCGCCCGGCGCGCCGCTGCTCGCGTCCGAGATGCGCAGGGCGTTGAACGCGACCGGAAGCGCGAAAGTCGTCGAGGACGCGAAGCAGGCGCAGGTCATTCTCGACATTCCGCTCGTCGCCAACGACAAGGAGGTGCTCTCGATCTCGGGCGCCGGCGCGGTCGAGGAATATGCGCTGATCATGCGCGTCGGCTTCCGTCTGCACGACCCGACCGGCAACGACTGGCTTCCGGCCGGCGAGATCTCGCTTCGCCGCAGCTACACGTTCAGCGAAAGCCAGGTGCTCGCGCGCGGCACGCAGGAGGAGCGGCTGCTGAAGGAAATGCAGACCGACGCCGTGCAGCAGCTGATCCGTCGCTTGCAGGCGGCGAAGAAGCCCGCGTAAGCGGAAGGAAGGCGCGGTGCAGCTGCGTCCCCAGGACCTCGACGCACACCTCGCGCGCACACTCGCGCCGCTCTACGTCGTGCACGGCGACGAACCGCTCGCCGCGATCGAGGCGGCCGATGCGATCCGCGCCGCGGCGCGGCGCGCCGGTTGCGACGAGCGCGACGTGTTCATCGTCGAGCAGCACTTCCGCTGGGACGGCTTCGTCGCGGCGAACGCGAATCTCGGCCTCTTCGCATCGCGCAAGCTGATCGACGTGCGCATTCCGTCGGGAAAGCCGGGCGCCGAAGGCGCCGCCGCGCTCGAGCGGCATGCTCGCAATCTTCCTGCCGACAACGTCACGCTGCTCTCGCTGCCGCGAATCGACCGGACGACGCAGTCGTCGGCGTGGTTCACGGCACTGATCGAGAACGGCGTCACGATCGCCGTCGCGCCGATCGAGCGCAATGCACTGCCGCAATGGATCGCGGAGCGACTATCGCGCAACGACCAGCGCGCGTCGCGCGACACCCTCGCCTTCTTGGCCGAGCGCTGCGAAGGAAACCTGCTCGCGGCGCGGCAGGAGATCGACAAGCTCGCGCTTTTGCTTCCCGCCGGAACGCTCGCGCACGACGACGTCGAGCGCGCGGTTGCGAACGTTGCGCGCTACGACATCCAGGAGCTGTCCCAGGGGTGGCTTTCGGGCAACGCGCCGCGCACGCTGCGCATCGTCGAGGGACTGCGCAGCGAAGGCGAGCCGATCACGCTCGTCGCCTGGCAGATGGGCGAGGATCTGCACGCGCTCTCCGCCGTGCACGAAATGATGCAGCACGGCCAGTCGCTCGCGACGGCGATGCGCAACGTTCGCGTCTGGGGCAAGCGTCAGCCGGCGCTCGAACGTGCCGCGCGGCGCATCGACGCCGCGCGCGTGCTGCCGATGCTCGCGTCGCTTGCGAAGCTCGATGCGCTCGCGAAGGGGCTCGGCGACGGCGACCCATGGGACGCGCTCGTCGCGATCGCCCTCGAGCTCTGCGATACGCGCGTTCCAGTCGAGCCCTGAGCGCACCCCTTTCCCCCGCGCCATCCCGCGCGCTCGTCGTCGCGACGATGATGCTCGGCACGATCTCGACGATCCTGTCCGCCACGATCGTCAACGTCGCGTTTCCGGCGCTGATCGCCGAATTCCACGTCGGGCACGACGAATTGCAGTGGATCGCCGCCGGCTATCTCGCGGCGATGACGGCGACGATGCTCGGCACCGCGTGGCTCGTGCAGACGCTCGGCGAGCGCATGGCGTTCGTCGGCATGCTGGGTCTGTTTCTCGGCGCGTCGCTGCTCGCCGCCGCGAGCTGGAGCACGAACGCGCTGATCGCCGCGCGCGTGCTGCAGGGCGCGGCGGCAGGCGTGCTGCAGCCGCTCACGATGGTCGTGCTGTTTCGCGTGTTTCCGCTCGATGAGCGCGGCCGCGCAATGGCGCTCTACGGCTTCGGCATCGTGCTCGCGCCGGCCATCGGTCCGGCGATCGGCGGGACGCTGCTCGACGCGTTCGGCTGGCGCTCGATCTTCCTGCTGACGGTGCCGTCGTGCATCGCCGGCCTCGTGCTCGGCCTGCGCACGCTGCCGGCACAGGCGAGCCTGCAGCGGATCCGCTTCGACGTCGTCGGCTGGCTGCTGCTCTGCGGCTCGCTGATCGCGCTTCTCAATGTTCCCGTCGAGGGCCACAGCCGGGGCTTCGCATCGGCGGGGGTGCTCGCGCTGCTCGCCGGCGGCCTCGTGCTCGCGGCCGGATTCGTCTATTGGGAGAAGCGCGCGCGCGCACCGCTCCTGCCGATCGCGCTCTTTCGCCATCGGATGTTCGCCGGCGCATCGGTCGTCGCCTTCGCCTACGGCATCGGTCTCTTCGGCAGCACGTACCTCGTACCGGTATTCGCGCAGCAGATCGCGAGCTACGACGCATCCGAAGCGGGCTGGCTGCTGATGCCGCCCGGCGTCGCGCTCGCGTTCGCGATCGTCGTCGGCGGGCGGCTGACCGATCGCATCCATGCGGCGCCGATCATCATCGCCGGGCTCGCGCTCTTCGCCGTGTCGAGCCTGCTGCTCGCCTTCTCCGGCGCGACGACGGGGTTCGTGCTGCTCGCGCTGTGGCTCGTCATCGGCCGCGTCGGCCTCGGCATGCTGATTCCCGCGCTGAACGTCGCTGCGGTCGAATCGCTGTCCGGCACCGAGCTCGCGTACGCGTCCGCAGCGGTCAATTTCGTGCGTCAGCTCGGCGGGGCGATCGGCGTGAACCTGCTCGCGGTGATCCTCGAGTGGCGACTCGGCGCCGTGCCGGCGAATCCGGCGAGGGCCTTCCATGAATGCTTCGCGATTGTTACCCTCGCGTTTGCCCTCGCGATCGTGCCCGCGTGGTCCATGAGAGCCCGCGCCGACAGGCCATAAGAATCCGGGCGTTCAGGAAGGAGGAAGCCATGTATCGGAAGATCCTCGTCGCATTCGACGGCTCGCCCGAAAGCCGCCTCGCCGTCGACGAATGCTCGCACCTCATGCAGGTGCCCGACCGCCAGATCCACCTGGTGTGCGTGCTGCACGATCCGTCGCCGTACCTGCTGGCCGGGGAGTTCGTGCCCGAGCCGGCGCTGGCGATCGACCGCTCGCGCATGCAGACCGACCTGGACGAGGCGGCATCGCGATTGACGAGCCGCGGTTTTTCGGTCGCGACGCACCTGCAGGATGGCGAGCCCGTCGACGTCATCTCGCGGATGGTCGAATCGCTCGACATCGATCTCGTCATCGTCGGCCATCGTCGCAGCAAGAAGTTCGCGCTGCGCTGGTGGCGCGGCAGCGTCGACTCGATGCTGATCGAGCGCGTGCACTGCAGCATCCTCGTTGCCGGCGATCGGCGGCCGCCCGAGTAGGCGGTCCGCTATTTCGCGTCGCCGGCGATCGCGTCGAGCGTCGCGAGAGCGGCGACCGCGGCTGTCTCGGCACGCAGCACGCGCCGGCCGAGATGCACGGCAATGGCGCCGCGCGACGTCGCGCGCTGCACCTCGTCCGCCGTGAAGCCGCCTTCGGGCCCCACGGCGATCGCACGCGGCGCCGCGATCGCCGTCTGCGCGGCAAGCGAGCGCTTGGCGTCGAGGTCGAGGATCGCCGCCGCATCGGCATGCGCATCGATCCATTCGTCGAACGTCGCGATGCGCGACACGTCGGGGATGCGGTTGCGCCCGCACTGCTCGCACGCCGCGATCGCGATCTGCCGCCAGTGCGCAACCCGGCGCTCCGCACGGTCGGCGGCGATCGCCTGGCTTCGCGCCGCCTGGATCGGCACGATCGCCGCCGCGCCGAGCTCGACTGCCTTGCGCACGACGAAGTCCATCATCTCGGCAGCGATCAGCGACTGGACGAGCGTCGCTGCACGCATGCTTTCGCGCTCGATCGGATCGTGGCGTTCGACGCGCACGACGACGTCGCGGCGATCGACGTGCGCGAGCGTCGCCGCGTATTCGCCGCCGAGGCCCGTGAAGAGTGTGAGCGCATCGCCAATGCGCATCCGCAACGCCTGCGCGACGTGACGCGCCGCGTGCGGCGGCAGCCGATATTCGCCGCCGGGTGCGAATGCGGTGGCGTCGTCACCGACGAAAATGCGTGGCGCCATCGCGCATCGAAAGGTTGGCCGGTGCTACGATTGTCCCATGCCTTGCTGGACACGCATGGAGGAGATCGAATGCCGAAATCCGTGACTTCGCCGGTCGCGCTCGGCTGGCCGGCTGCCGCGTTCGATCTGCCCGGCATCGACGGCCGTCGTCATACGACCGACTCGGCGCGCGGACCGAAGGGCCTGCTCGTGATGTTCCTCGCGAACCACTGCCCGTACGTCCGCGCCGTGGCGGCGAAGATCGCGCGCGATACCGACGCGCTTGCGCCGCTCGGCATCGGCAGCATCGCGATCATGAGCAACGACGCGATCACGTATCCCGAGGACTCGTTCGACAACATGAAGCGCTTCGCCGCCGAGCATCGCTTCAACTTCCCGTATGTCGTCGACGAATCGCAGGACGTCGCGCGCGCCTACGATGCCGTCTGCACACCCGAGTTCTTCGGCTTCGACGCGAACCTGACGCTCGCCTATCGCGGACGGCTCGACGCGTCGGGACGCTCGGCCGATCCGAATGCACGGCGCGAGCTTTTCGAGGCGATGGTCCAGGTTGCGCAGACCGGCCGTGCGCCGGTCGAGCAGACGCCGGCGATCGGGTGCTCGATCAAGTGGCGGGGCTAAGGCCCAGGAATTTGCGCAACTCATCCAGCACCTCGCCCGGACGCTCCGCCATCAGCGCGTGACCGGTGTCCGGCAGCGTGACCGTGCGCACGTCGGACAGCGCGTCGGTCAACGCCTTCGCATTGCGCGGCGGCGCCATGACGTCGCGCGCACCGAGGATCACGAGCGTCGGACCACGTACGCGCGCGGCCGCCTCGACGCCGTTCGTGTAGCCGTTGCAGGCGAGAAGATCGAGCGACAGCACGCCGTCGCGCGTACGCTCCATCAGGCGCATCGCATTGCCGGGCATCCAGACGCCGGGAACCTCGTTGCCGCCCAACTGGCTTGCGGCCGCGAACGACCAGCCGTTGATGAGTTCGTACGCCACGTGATCGTTGACCGCTGCAGCGGCGAGCAGGTCGGCGGTGACCGGCATCGGGGCGGACGGCCCGAGCAACGCGAGGCGCTGCACGCGTTCGGGATACCGCGCCGCGCATTCGAGCGCCGCAAGCGCGCCCATCGAATGCCCGACGAGGTGCGCGCGCGTTGCATCGAGCGCATCGAAGACGTCGCGCAGCCAATCGGCGAGCGCTTCGACGCTCGCGAGCGGGTCGCCGCCCGAGCGCCCGTGACCCGGCAGATCGAGGGCCACCGCGTTCATCCCGTGCCACGCGAAATAACGCGACTGCTGGGCGAACACGCCATGGTCGTTCGCGGCACCGTGCACGAACACGACCGACGGCCGCTCGCGATCGAACGCACGCGACCCGCCATACGCGTAGACGGGATGACCGCGTACGTCGAACCGCATCACTTGCTCGCGACGGACAGCGCGCGCGACAGATCGTCGATCAGGTCGGCACGATCCTCGAGGCCGATCGACAGCCTGATCGTCCCCTCGGTGATGCCCGCGCGACGCAGGTCCTCGTCGGACATCCGGAAATGCGTCGTCGATGCCGGATGGATGACGAGCGACTTCGCGTCGCCGACGTTCGCGAGATGCGAGAAGAGCCGCAGCGCCTCGATGAAGCGGCGCCCCTGCTCGCGCGTCCCACGCAGGTTGAAGCTGAACACGGCGCCGGCGCCGCGGGGCAGGAGTCGCGCTGCCAACGCATGATCGGGATGCGTCGGCAACTCCGGATAGCCGACGTCCGACACGAACGGATGCTCGCGAAGGAACCCGACGATCGCGCGCGCGTTCTCGATGTGGCGCGCCATGCGCACCGGCAGCGTCTCGATGCCCTGCAGGATGTGAAACGCCGTCATCGGCGCCATGCAGGCGCCGAAATCGCGAACGCCTTCGCGGCGGGCACGAAGCAGGAACGCGGCGGTCGACGACTCCTCGGCGAACACCATGTCGTGGAATCCGGCGTACGGCTCCGTCAGCGTCGGAAACTTCTCGCGCACGCCGTCGGCGTTCCAGTCGAATTGACCCGAATCGACGAGCAGGCCGCCGATGACGGTTCCATGACCGGACAGGAACTTCGTCGCCGAATGCACGGCGAGATCGGCGCCGTGCTCGAACGGGCGCATCAGCCACGGCGTGGTGAACGTCGAGTCGACGAGCAGCGGCAGCCGGTGCGCGTGTGCGAGATCGGCGACGCGCGGAACGTCGAGCACTTCGAGCCCGGGATTGCCGAGTGTCTCGCCGAACAGCAGCCGTGTCTGCGGGCGGATCGCCCGAGCCCACGCATCGAGATCGCGCGGATCGACGAACGTCGTCTCGATGCCGAAGCGCGGCAGCGTGTAGTCGAGCAGATTGTGCGAGCCGCCGTACAGCGAGCGCGACGCGACGACGTGCGCGCCCGCCGACATCAGGGTCACGATTGCGAGGTGCAACGCGGCCTGGCCGCTCGCCGTCGCGATCGCACCGACGCCGCCTTCGAGCGCCGCGATCCGTTCCTCGAGCACCGCGCAGGTCGGATTCGAGAGACGCGAATAGACGTGGCCACCGCGCTCCATGTTGAAGAGCGCGGCCGCGTAATCGCTGTCGGGGAAGACGAACGACGACGTCTGGTAGATCGGCGTCGCGCGCGCGCCGGTCGCCGGATCGGGCCGCGCGCCGGCGTGCAGAGACAGCGTGTCGAAGCGATGCGTCTTGGGCTTAATGATCCCCCCACGCCTGCGGCGAATCGGACGATACGCAGGCTTCGCCCGCGCTTGTTCGCCCTTGCGGCGGCCCGGCGGCGCTCACGGTCACTTCGCGGCAGGCGAGATCGCCAGCGTCTGGTGCGGCGTGCGCGAAACGGGGGGAAAGTGCTCGGGGCGATGATCGGGGATGAAGCCGTCGCGATTGGGCATCTCGACCTTCGGCAACGTGTCGGCGCTCATGATCGCATCGTCCGACACGATGTTCGCCTGCGACAGGATGTACGCGGTCAACGCGTACACCTGGTTGTCGGCGAGGCTTCCGGGCGCCGTCATCGGCATCGCGCGCTTGATGTAATCGAAAAGCGTCGTCGCGTACGGCCAGTAACTTTCGACGGTCTTGACCGGCGCCTTCGTCGGATCGTCGTTGACGAGCGTGCCACGGCCGCCGATCAGCCGATCGCCGATCCCACCCTGCAGCTTCTCGCCGTGGCACGATGCGCATTGCTGCTGATAGACCGATTTGCCTTCGAGCACCGAGCCGGAGCCTTGCGGCAGCCCGCGGCCGTCGGGGAGCGGCGAGACGAAATGGCCGAGCTCCGCTTCGGAAGGTCTCGTTCCGAAATCGTACGTCGTCGCGTGCATGTCCGCCGCCACCGCGTGCGTTGCAAGCGCCGCGGCTGCGACCGCGAGCGCGATTTCAGTAATGGTGGACATTGGTCACCTTCCCGTCACGCGCGACATGCCAGCTTTGAATCGCGTTCAGATGGTAGATCGAGCCGAGCGGCCCGTTGAGCCCGCGCACCGCGATCAGCTGGCCGAGCGTCGGCTGCACGTACCCCGACTCGTCGACGCAGCGGCTTTGCAGGACCGTCTCGTCGCCGTCCCACTTCCAGGCAAAGCGAAAGCGCGTGTGACAGATCGGCAGCACCGGCGGCTGCAGCGCCGCGCGGCGCCACGTGCGACCGCCGTCGGTCGATACGTCGACACGGCGCACCGCGCCGCGTCCAGACCATGCGAGGCCGGTGATCTCGTAGAAGCCCGGGCCGTCGAGCGTCATTTCGCCGGACGGCGACGTGATCACCGATTTCGCTTCCATCACGAGCGAGAACTGCACGGCCTTGCCGTCGGGCAGCAGGTCGGTGTACTTCGACGTTTCCTCGCGCGTCATGAACGGCGCATCGGACACCTCGAGACGCCGCAGCCACTTGATGTTGATGTTGCCTTCGCAGCCGGGAACCATCAGGCGCAGCGGATAGCCCTGCTCCGGACGGATCGCCTCGCCATTCTGGCCGTAGGCGAGAAAGCAGTCCTTCATCGCCTTGTCGATCGGAATGCTGCGCGTCATTGCCGCGGCATCGCCGCCTTCTGCGAGCAGCCATTTCGCGCCGTGCGCGAGGCCCGATTCGTTCAGGATCGTCGACAGCGGCACGCCCGTCCATTCGGAGGTCGACGTCAGGCCGTGCGTGAACTGCACGGTCCGCATCGTCGGCTTCGACCATTCGGTCAGACCGTTGCCCGAGCATTCGACGAACATCATCCGCGAGATCGACGGGAAACGGCGCAGGTCCTTCATCGAATACTTGCGCGGCTCGTCCACCATTCCGTGCACGTACAGCGAGTGCTTCGCCGGATCGATCACCGCGGTGCCGCCGTGGCTCCGCTCGAAATGCAGGCCCGACGGCGTCACGATCCCCACGCCGGCCTCGAGCGGCGTCATCGTCCACGACGACAACGGCGTCGCCGTCTTGAAGCGCCGCCGCACCTCGGTCTCGAACTGCGAACGCGTGCCGTAGCTCTCGTCGGCGAGCGGATAGCCGGGCGTCTTGCTCGCGTCGGGCGGCACGTCGTGAACGGTTGCGCCGAGCGGCGCTTGCGCGCTCGCCGGGCGCGGGAGCGCGGCCAGCGCGCCGGCGGCTGCCACCGACTGCAGCATGAAGCGGCGGCGATCGCCGCGAAAATACGGCGACGCGGGATCGCGCTGCTTCACCGCAAGATCCCGCACTTCGCGCGCGAGCCGCAGATCGAGATCGTCGACGGGACGCGTCATGGGCCTCCCTCATGCCGGGTTACTCCCCCGGCCGGAGTCGCATTCTCCGCCGATCGTCTTTCGTGAGGCAAGGCGTCGGGGTAGAGCGTCGCCAGCACGTCAAGCGCGAGCTCCGCCAGGACGTCCTGCAGCGCGCGGGCGATCGCGTCGGCCTCGCAGGGGTCGGCGTTGCGCCGTGCGATCGCCGCCCCGATCCCGGCGGCACGCCCGGATGCGGCGGTGACCGCGTCGCGCCAGAACGCCGGGTATTCGCTGGCCGCGAAATCCCCGCGCCCGCGGCCGAAATGCGCGACGGCGAGATAGCGCAGCACCGCCGCGGGGACGAGCGAGGCGACGAAGGCGTCGCTCCAGGCGACGATCGACGCGCGCTTGCCGCGCACGAGGTTGAAACCGCGCGCAAGCCCCGCGCCGCCCAACGCGCCGGCGACGCCGCCGGCCAGAAGCCCGGCGCCGAACGTGAACCCGCCCGCCGCAAGATCGGCAGCGAGTCCGGTCAGCGCGCCGGACACGAACCCGCCGATGACGGCCGCCTTGCGCTCGTCGAGCGGCGCGTCGGTCGTGAGATGCTCGGCGAGCCGCACCATCACCTCCTCGGCGGCGTGCCCTCCGAGGTGGTGGATCTCGATCAGCCGCTCGGTGCTCGTGCGAATGTCGTCGTCGAGGCGCGTCGCGAGCTCGCGCATCGCGGCCTGCTTTGCGCGGTCGGTGCGGCCGCGCGCAAGGCCGACCGCCCTCCCGACGTCGACGAGCGTTCCGCGAACGCCGGCGTTTGGCAGCGTCACGCGGTCGCAGGCCGCATGCGCGATCGGCTCGGCGATCGCCGCCATCGCCGCACGGAATTGCGCATCGCGCTCGGCGCGCCATGCTGACGCGAGCCGCGCGAACGCCGGTTGCTTCGATGTCGGAAGCGCGCGCGCGACGGCGCGCAGCAGAACGCCTTCCTGCACCCAACAACGCGCGAAAGCATCGAGCGACAGCACGTCTTCGACGATCGGATGCGGGGCGAGCGCAGCGCGCCAGCGCGCGATGTCCGCCGCCTCCTCGTCGGTGGCGCGTGGACGTCCCGTCTGGTTCAGCAGCACGATCACCGGCTTCCCGATCCAGTCGAGGATCGTGATCTCGGGCGCCACGTAGCCCGCGTCGGCGGGCGATTCGGACGCGTTGACGAGATAGAGCACGACGTCCGCTTCGTCGCGCACGTTGCGGACGGCCTGCTGGCTCGACCATGACGCGCGATCACGCCAGCGATCCCATGTCATTGCGAGAAAGCGCGCGATCGGGTGATCGAGATCGCGCAGCTTTCGCGCGAGCCGCGCGCTGTCGCCGAAGCCCGGCGTATCCCACAGCTCGAGCACGTCGCCCTGCGCGCTCTCGATCATCGTGTAGCGCTCGGCGCTGCCGGTCACATGCGGCGCATCGCGCACTTCGCCGATGTCGCGGCCGAGCAGCGTGCGCGCAAGCGTCGTCTTGCCGACGTTCGTATGCGCGATCAGCGACAGCGCGATCCTGTGATCCCCCCGCGCTCGCGGCTTCGCCACTTCGCTGCCCCCGCAGGGGTCGGAATTCGCACCTCGGGGCGGCCCGGCGGCGCTCATGTCTCTCGCGTCTGCGTCTTCGCCGGTCGTCATGGGGTCGCGCGCTCGAGGCGGGTCGACAGCGTCGCGCCGGCTTCGCGCAGATCAGGATCGGCGAGGCGCAGGAACAGCGGCTCGGCGTGATGCGGCTCGAGCATCTGCCGCCATGCGGCTTCGCGCTCGGCGACGCGCCGCGGATTCGCAGCGAAGCGATCGACGAAATGGGTCGTGTCGACGATCGCGATCAACGGCACGTGCGGCGCAATCCGGGCGCGAATCGCGTCGACGAACGCTCCGTGGTTCTCCGGCTCCGGCGTCGCGGCGAGATTGAAGATCGCGACGGCGCCGGCGAGCGCGCCCGGAAG
>DATNGN010000004.1:0-16488 GCA_035605875.1 Casimicrobiaceae bacterium | reverse complement strand
GCGCTCGCCGACGTGCTCGAGGACCGCGACTGGCTCGGCAAGCGCGGCTGCGCGGTGCGGCTCGCGCACGCGGCGCACTATCGGAAGACACATCCGAACGACTGGCGCACGCTCGAGGACATCCTTTCCGAAGCGTCCGCGTTCTGGCGCGACCGGCACGTGCCGTTCTGGGTGCTGGTGAGCTGACGATGCCGTCCGCTGCGCGCGAAGCGCGCTACAAGCAGCCCGAATCGGTGCTCGTGATCGTGCATACGGCCGAACTGCACGTGCTGCTGCTCGAGCGCGCCGATTTCCCGGAGCACTGGCAATCGGTCACCGGCAGTCGCGACCAGGACGAAACGCTCGCCGACACCGCGCGCCGCGAACTGCTCGAGGAGACCGGCATCGAGGCCGACCGGTACGGCGGCCCGATCGACTGGCACCTGACGCAGCAATACGAGATCTTTCCGCAGTGGCGGCATCGCTACCGGCCGGGAACGACGATGAACACCGAGCACGCCTTCTCGCTCGACGTCGGCACGCCGGTGCCGATCCGGCTTTCGGTCCGCGAGCACGTGCGCCACGTCTGGCTGCCGTGGCACGCGGCCGCCGATCGCTGCTTCTCGTGGTCGAACCGCGACGCGATTCTCGCACTGCCCGATCGCGTCCGTGCATTGCGCGAGGGAAGCAATGGCTGAGCAGATCAAGCCGCATCGCTACGCCCGAAGCTGCGTGGCGATCGTTGGGATCTTCGCCGCGACGATCGCGCACGGTCAGATGAGCGGCCGGACGGCGCCAAGCTATGCGCCACCGTCCACGGTCGGCGCGCCTGCGACGCTGATCGAAGGGCTTACGCCGCAACCCGTCGTCACGATCACCGCCTCGGCATCCACCGAGGTGCCGAACGACCGGATGCTCGCGATGCTGCGCGCCGAAACCGACAGCACCGACGCGGCGCAGGCGGCGAACATCGTCAATCAGCGGATGGCGCGCGCGCTGTCGCAGGCGAAGGCGGCGAGCGGCGTCGACGCGAAGACGACCGGCTACAGCTCCTACCAGATCTCCGAGCCCAATCGGCCGCTGCGCTGGCGCGTGTCGCAGTCGCTGGCACTCGAAAGCAGCGATTTCGTCGCGCTGTCCGCGCTCGTGTCGAAACTGCAGGGTGCCGACGGCCTGCTGCTTTCGGGCCTGAGCTTCACCGTGAGTCCCGCCGCGCGCCATGCGGCCGAAGATGCGCTGACGACGCAGGCGATCCGCGGCTGGCAGCAACGCGCGCAGAATGCGGCGCGCGCGTTCGGCGCCGGCGATTTCCGCACCGGCCGGGTGACGATCCAGACGAACGATTACGGACGGCCGCAACCGATGTTCAAAGCCGGCGGCGTCGCGGCCACGGCCGTTGCGCCGGTCACCGTCGAAGGCGGCACGAGCGAGGTGATGGTCACGGTGAGCGGCGAGGCGATCCTCGATACGCTGCGTTCGCCGCGCTGAACCGCCGGCGCTGCGGCGAGCACGCTGGCTCCCGCAAACGACAGACGCCGACGGACGCGCGCTTCAACGAATCGCGAAATCGACGCGCGTCGGCGTTCCACCGTCCTTGATGCCGTCGGCGCCGAGCTTCGGCGCAACGACGAAAATGCGCTCGCCGGGCAGACCGCCTTCGCTCGTGAACCACTGCTTCACGGCGGTGGCGCGACGGTTGGCGAGCGCCGTCAGTGCCGCGTCGTCGATGCGGTAAGTCGCGAGAAGACGCGATTCCATTTCGGCCGGCGGAATCGTTTTCGCGATTCCGAACATGTTGCGCGGCTTGTCCGGCACGTCGGTGTCGCGATAGACGGCCGTCAACAGCTTCGGATATTCGTCGCTTTCGATCGTGATCGTGTCGAGCGCCGGCGCCGATTGACCGGACGCCGCAAGCGCCTTCGCCTTCTGCGCGCGCAGCGCGTGCTCGAGCATCGCATGCTCGAGCCCCGTGCGATCCACGTCGCCGATCGCGCGCCCCGATGCGTCGATCGCGACGCCGGGCCGGTCCGAAAGCGCCTTGGCGAGCGTCGCGAGGCGCTTGCGCGCGTCGTCGGTCAGGTCGGCGCGGCCCGGCGCGAATGCGACATACGCAAGATCCTCGTGACCACCGCCCGCGATCGCGCCGAGCAGCGCGAACGGCGCGGTGGCCGCCTTCGTGACGAGATTCACGACGATCTGCACGAGCACGTGCCAGATCGAGAATTGCGGATCGTCGAGCGTGCCTTCGATCGGCAAATCGAGGTTGATCACGCCGTTGCGGTCCTTGAGCAGCGACACCGCGAGCAGCACCGGCAGCTTGGTCGCCGTCGGGCTGTCGACGTGCTCGCCGAACGTGAGCTGATCGAGCCGCAGCTTGTTGGTCGCGGCGAGCTTGCGCGCGTCGATCCGGTAATGCACTTCGAGCGACAGCTTCCCTTTCTGAATGCCGTAGCCCGCGTATTTCACCGAGTACGGCGTCAGCGGCGGCAAGTCGACGTCGCTCGCCTTGGCGGCGAGGTCGAGCGCGAGCTCGCGCGCGAACGGATTCACGGTGCCGCGCAACTCGACCGGAGCGCTGTCTTCCACCCGCGCGGTCAGCGCGACCGTTCCCGCCTGCGCCACCGACAACGCGGTCACCGTACCTGCGACACCGGTCAGATGTGCCGTGTAATTCGGCTTGACGAAGTAATCGGAATACTGCACCTCGCCGTCGGATAGCGTGATGCGACCGATCGATACGGGCAGCTCCCGGCTTTCGGTGGGCGCAGCGAGCGTCTTCGTCGTGACGCCCGCAACCGTCGTCTTGTCCGCCGTGCCAGGTTCCGCCGGCTCGGGCACGAGCAGACGCGCCACGTTGAGCGTCGCATCGTCGTTGAGGATGACGCGCGCGTAGAAGCCATCCATCGCAACTTCGCCGGCCGCGACATTCAGCGGCTCGGCTTTCGCGTCGATGCCGGTCACGGCGAGCGATTTCCAACGCACGAGCTCCTGCGACGTCGGGCGATCGAGCGTCGCGAAATCGGTGAACGTGACGTCACCCGTGTACCGTGCGGATGACGAGGTGCCTTTTGCGGCGGCGAACGCGACACGGCCCTTCGCGCTCACTGCGCCGCGCGTCAGCACGATGTTCGTGCGCGATTCGAAGTAGCGGCGCAGCGGTACGAGATCGATCCTGGTCGCTTCGACGCGCAGGTCCGCCGCGAACGGATCGGCGGCAAGGTTGCCGCGAAGCCGCAACCGGCCGCCATTGCCGATCCGAATGGCGGCGTCGACCGTCGCCCTGGCCTTCGGTGCATTGCCGACGTCGGTGGCGGTGAAGCGGGCGTCGGGCACGCGCAGCCGCACCGCCGGATCCTGCGTGCGGTCTTCGAAATCGACGGCGACACGTTCGGCGCCGACACGGCCGACGCGATAATTCCAGCGCTCTCCACTCGGTGTCGACGCATCGCCCGGTTTGTTGCGAGCGGTGCGATGGTCGTCCGCGCTCGGCGACGGCTCGCGCACCAGCCGAGCGAGGGCGAGCGTTCCGTCGTGATCGCGCACGACGCGCACGCGTCCTCCACGCCATTGCACGGTATCGATCGTCAAGTCACGACGCGCAACGTCGGCCGAAACGCCGGCGACGTCGAGACGGCCGACGCGCAGAGACGGAACGCGTTCGCCGCGCAACGCCGCATCGAAATCGACGAGCCCGACCGATCCTCCAGTGACTGCGGCCTGCAACGCGCCGGCGTCGACGCGCGCATCGAAATCGGCGGCGACGTCGACACTGCCACGCTGCACGGCGGCATCGATCGCAGACGCGTAGTACGGCCGCAGCTTCGTGACGTCGAGCTTCGTCAAAGCAAAGTGGCCGCTTGCCGCCGCATGCGCGAGATCGACGTGGCCGGACAGCGCGAAATGCGCATGATCCAATCCGTCGAACGCAAGCTCGATACTGCCGGGTTCGCCGCCGGACGCGAGCTGACGCGCCTTCAGCGCGACGTTCGATACGGTCGCATCGAAAGCTGGCGTCACGCCCGCATCGGCGAAGCGAACGCTGCCGTTCTCGATGCGCACTTCGCCGACGCTGTATCGCCATGGCTTCGAGCCCGCCGATGTCGGACTCGCCGGTGCGCCGGACGCCGGTTCGTTGGCCAGCCTGGCGAGCTCGAACGCGCCATTCGCGTCGCGCCGGACGTCGACCGCCGGTGCGACGACGACGGCGTGCGCAAGCGTCGCCGAGTGCGCGAGCCAGTCGAGCTTCGTGAGTGCCACGTCGATCGACTTCGCGGCGGCAAGCGTCGAGCCATCGCTTCGCGCAAGTTGAATGTCGTCGACGCGCGCGGTGCCCGAAAGCATCACGCTGCGCGCGGTGCCGCGCTCGGTGAGAAAGGCAAGCGTCAACCGCATCGTCAGCGCGCCGTTCGCAAGCTTCGTTCCGCCGGGAAGCGCCAGGTACCCGGCATAACGGGCAAGCGGCAGCGCGTCGACGTTCCAGTCGAGCGTCGCCTGCTGCACGTCGGCGAACGGCGACGTCGAGTTGGCCGCCAGGCGGAACGGCGCGCCGTCGATGCGGCCTTCCAGCCGCGGCGTCACATGAATCTTCGCATCGTGTGCGATGCTGGACACGAACGGAATGCCGATCGCGAGATCCGACACGACGATCTTCCGCGCCAGCGGACGATCATCGAAGTCGATCGTACCGTCGTCGACTTCGAGATTGCTGATCGAAAACGGGCGTGTCGTGCCTGCGGGCCGCGCCGCGAGCCGCTCGATCACGTCATCGATGCTGTAGCGGCCATCGGCCACGCGCGCGAGCGCGATCCGCGGACGAACCACGTGCACCGCGTCGAGGACGGGCGCGAGGTATCGGATCGAGGCCGGCGACACGTCGAGGCCGAGCGATTCGATGCGAAGGAACGTGCGCTGCGGATCGCGATCGGCGACCGCGAAGCCCAGGAGCCGCGCGCGCAGCGTGAACGGATTGAACTCGAGGCGATCGAGTGTCGCGGAGCGCCCGAGCAGCTCGTTCACGTTCGCCTCGAGCCGCGGCGTGAGCCAGATCGGCACCACGAGGAAGCCGATCAGCGCGTACACCGCGACGACGACGGCCAGCAGCACCGCGCCGCTGCGCAGCCGGCGCCCGAGCTGCGAGGACTTGGCGACCGGCACGGTCATTGGACGGGCTGCATGCGCTTGCGATCGATTCGCGCGCACGACGGGCCGCAGCGCTCAGGCGAAACCGACGGCGGCGAACGCGGTCCATTGTAGGCCAGAATCGCAACGGCGTAGAATCGTCGCGAGTATCTGCGCGGCGTCGGAAGGCGAACAAGACGAACGATGAGCCTCGATCCGGTCCTTCTCTCCCGTGCGCAGTTCGCGTTCGTCATCGCGTTCCACATCCTGCTGCCCGCGTTCACGGTCGGGCTCGCGTCGTTCATCGTACTGCTCGAGGGACTGCATCTCGCGACGCGCGATGCCGTGTATCTTCGGCTGTCGGTGTTCTGGACGCGCATCTTCGCCGTGTCGTTCGGCATGGGCGTCGTGTCCGGCATCGTGATGCCGTTCCAGTTCGGCACGAACTGGAGCCGCTACACCGACGCGACGGGCAACGTGCTGGGCCCACTCTTCGCGTACGAGGGATTCGTCGCGTTCTTCCTCGAAGCCGGCTTCCTCGGCATCATGCTGTTCGGGCGCAAGCGCGTGCCGCCGTGGGCGCATTTCTTCGCCGCCGTGATGGTCGCCGCGGGCACGCTGTTCTCGTCGTTCTGGATCCTCGCGGCCAACAGCTGGATGCAGACGCCGGCCGGCTATCAGATCGTCGACGGCCGCTTCGTGCCGGCGCGCTGGCTCGACGTGATCTTCAACGCGTCGTTCCCGTTCCGCCTCGTGCACACGGTCACCGGTTTCTACCTGACGACGGCGTTCGCCGTGCTCGCCGTCACCGCATGGCACCTGAAGCGCGGACAGCATCTGCAGGAAGCGCAACGGACGCTGCGTATGACGGTGTTCTTCATCGCGATCTTCGTGCCGGTGCAGATCGTCGTCGGCGATCTGCACGGCGGGAACACGCTCGAGCACCAGCCGGTGAAGCTCGCCGCAATGGAGGGTTTGTGGGAATCGCGCTCGCACGTGCCGATGGTGCTGTTCGCGATTCCCGATCAGGCCGCCGAGACGAACCATGCCGAAATCGCCATTCCCGACGTCGCGAGCTATTACCTGACGCACGATCTCGATACGGTCGTGAAGGGTTTGAAATCGGCGCCGCCCGACGACCGTCCGCCGGTCGCGCCGGTGTTCTTCGCGTTCCGCGTCATGGTCGGCCTCGGCATCCTGATGCTGATCACCGCGTACTGGGGATTGTGGCTGCACTTCAGGCGGCGGCTGTACGAGTCGCGCACCTACCTGAACGTCTGCATCGCGATGCTGCCGGCGGGATTCGTCGCGGTGCTGGCCGGCTGGACGGTGACCGAGGTCGGACGTCAGCCCTGGGTCGTGTACGGACTGATGCGCACGCGCGACGCGGTGTCGCCGTCGCTCACCGGCGCCGACGTGCTGACGTCGATCGCGCTCTACGTGATCGTCTACCTGATCATATTCGGCGCGGGAATCTTCTACATGACGCGGCTGGCGCGCGCCGGCCCCCCCGAACACGTCGACGTGCGCGAACCGAATCTCGACGAACGCCCGGCGCGCCCGCTGTCCGGCGCGCATGCCGAAGGCTGAAGCGCCCATGCAGATCGACCTCGTTCCGGTGTGGACGGTCATCCTCGGCGTCGGCGTGTTCATGTACGTGCTGCTCGACGGGTTCGATCTGGGCGTCGGCATCCTCGCCCCGTTCGCGCCCGACGACGATACGCGAACGCTGATGATGAACACCGTCGCGCCGATCTGGGACGGCAACGAGACGTGGCTGATCATCGGCGGCATGGGGCTGCTGGCGGCGTTTCCGCTCGCGTTCGCGATCATCATTCCCGCGTTGTACTTCCCGATCCTTCTGATGCTGCTCGGACTCATCTTCCGCGGCGTCGCCTTCGAGTTCCGGCTGAAGAAGACGAGCCACCGGCATTGGTGGGATGCGTCGTTCTTCGGCGGGTCGGCGGTCGCGACGTTCTTCCAGGGCGTCGTGCTCGGCATGTACGTCGAAGGCTTCACGGTGACCGGACGCGTGTTCTCGGGCACGAGCTTCGACTGGATGCAGCCTTTCCCGCTTGCGACCGGCGTCGGCCTGCTGTTCGGCTATTCGCTGCTCGGTGCGACGTGGCTCGTGATGAAGACCGAAGGTGAGCTGCAGCGGCGCTCACGGCGGCAGGCGCTCATCGCGCTGTACGGTGTGCTGGCGTTCATCGCGATGGTGAGTTTGTGGACGCCGATGCTGCACGACCGGATCCGCGAGCGCTGGTTCACCGTGCCGAACATCTTTTATCTCGCGCTGGTGCCGATCGTGACGGCGCTGATCGCGTTCGCGACGTGGCGCTCATTGCGGCGCAATGCCGATTACATTCCGTTCATTGGCGCCATGGCGCTGTTCGCGATGTGCTATCTCGGCCTCGGCATCAGCCTGTTCCCGTATGTCGTGCCGTATGCGGTCACGTTGTGGGATGCGGCGGCGACACCTTCGACGCAGGCGTTCCTCCTGATCGGCACGCTGTTCCTGCTGCCGATCATTTTCATGTACATGGGCTGGTCGTATTACGTCTTCCGCGGCAAGGTCACGCACGACATCGGCTATCACTGACGCTCGCCGCGATCGACTCGGTCTCGCGCGTCCGGCGCCCCGCATCGCGTCATGCCGCACGGCGCGTCGCTACAGCTTGGGAATGCGCAACGTCTTGCTGATCATCATCGTCCCGGACGCCACGAACAGCAGCACCAGCGGATGCAATTCGAGTGGACCGACGCGCCAGACGCCGCCGTACAGATGCCCGCCGATCGCGCCTTGCCAACCGGCGAATGCCAGCACGGCGGTCAACACGACGCTGGTCGGAATCGGCGTGCCTTCGAAATAGGCGACGGTCGCCCCACCCTGCGACAACTGCTCGGCGGTGACGTTGAAGCGCGCGAGGCGGCCGACGCCGCAACAGACGAAGTAGATGAGCGCGACCCAGTCGAGTGCGCCGTTCATGCCCACGGCAAGCGCGAGCGTGGCCGGCGCCACGCCGAAGGAGATGACGTCGGCAAGCGAGTCGAGCTCGCGGCCGAGCAGCGACTGTTTTCGTCGCCAGCGCGCAACGCGGCCATCGAGGACGTCGAACACGAGCGCTGCCGGCGCGAGCGCGACCGCCGCGACGAAATAGCGCCAATCACCGATCGCCGCGAACTCGAGCGCGCTGAACACGCCGGCCGACCCGCACGCGGCGTTGCCGAGCGTGAGGAAGTCGGCGAGGCGCAACGTGCGCATCATCGAGAAATGCCGGTCGAGTGCCATGATGGACGCCGTGAAGGGGGAGGGACAGTTTACGACGCGACCGATGCGGTGCGCGTCCAACGCTCGCCGATGCGAAAGGGCCGATCGCATGCCGCGGGTTTGACAGGCGCAGGCCGCTCGCGAATCATTGCCGCTCGCCGCTTTTGCCGGCTCTTCGAAGGCCCCTACGGAGGAATCGTCATGTCGCAAGTCTTCGGCCGCGCGCTCGCCGCGCTGCTGCTCGGTTCATGGGCGGCACTCGCCGCCGCCGCCGTTGCCGTTCCCGCCCCGGGAACGAGTCCACGCATCGACGCGATCAAGAAAGCGGGCGTGCTGCGCGTCGGAGTGCTCGCCAACGCGCCTTGGCTCGTCGAGAACACGAGCGGGCAAGGCGAGCCGTGGAGCGGCCCCGCATGGATGCTCGCGAACGAGTATGCGAAGCGTCTGGGCGTGAAGCTGCAGGCGGTGCCGGTCAGCCACGAGACGAAGGTCCCGGTCCTCGCATCGAACCAGGTCGATATCTCGGTGACGCCGCTCGCCGAAACGCCCGAGCGCCTGAAGGTCGTCGACTTCGTCATCTATTCGAGCACGAGCGTCTGCATGTACGGACTCGCGTCGAATCCGAAGTTCGCCAAGGCGAAGTCGGTCGACGACCTCAATCGGCCCGACGTGACGATCGCCTACTACACCGGCGGCGGCGAAGAGGGCTGGGTGAAGGAACGCTTTCCGAAGGCGCAGTTGCGCGGCGTCGCGGGCTCCGGCGTCTCGCCCGTCGAGGAGGTGATGGCGAAGCGCGCCGACGCGGTGCCGATCAATCGCGTGCCGTGGGTCGCTATGGGTCGCAAGCTGAAGCAGCTCGCGGTGCTGCCGAAGGCGAACAACTGCCAGGACAGCAAGGAAAAGGCGGCACCCGTCGGCATGGCGATCGACAAGAACCAGGATGCGTTCCTGCAGTGGGCGCGTGCGGTCGAGAAGGAGATCGAGCCGCGACTGAAGAAGGACGAGGCGCGCGTGGTCGAGACGATGAAGTAGCGGGCGTCACGGCGGGCATCGTCACGCCTGCCGCTTGGGCGTCACCGCGTACGGCCGCGTGGATTTCGACTTCACCGTCGTCACCGACAACTGGCGCTTTCTCGCGGAGGGCGTCGGCGTCACGTTGCTGCTGTCGCTCGCCTCCGGCGCGGCGAGCCTCGTCGCCGGGCTGGTCCTCGCGCTTTTGCGCCTGCGCGGCCCGCGATGGTTGCGTCCGGTGATCGTGTTCTACATCGACTCGATGCGCGCGATTCCCGTGCTGGTCGTGCTCGTATGGACGTTCTTCGCGCTGCCGATGGTCGCGGGCGTCACGATGTCGCCGTTCATGGCCGGGCTGATCGGACTGACGGCGCATCTCGCCGCGTATGCGGCAGAAATCGTCCGCGCGGGCATCGAATCGGTGCGGCCCGGGCAGACGCGCGCTGCGCTTGCGCTCGGCATGTCGCACGCGCAGATCCTGCGCCGGATCGTGTTGCCGCAGGCGTTGGTGCGCACGCTGCCCGCGTTCGGCTCGCTGCTGTCGGTCACGATCAAGGACACCGCGATCGCGTCGGTGATCGCCGTGCCGGAGCTGATGCGGCGCTCGGAGACCGTCGCCGGGCAGAGCTTTCAGCCGATCGAGGTGTACACGTTCGCGATGCTCGTCTACTTCGTGCTGCTCTATCCGGTGACGCGCGGCGTCGATCGCTTCTACCGGCGCGTCGCGCACCTGGGGCGTTCGTGAGCGCACCGGGTATCGGCGCGCGGTGCCGGCCCGAAGGGCGCCGCGCGTGACGTTCGACTGGTCCGTCGTATGGCGCTACCGCGATGCGCTTGCGCTCGGGACGGCGACGACGTTCCTGCTGACGATCGCGACGATGGCCATTGCCGTGCCGTGCGGCATCGTCGTCGCGTCGCTGCGCCTGTACGGCGCCGCGCCGCTGCGCACGTTCGCGACCGCGTACGTGGAGCTCTTTCGCAACCTGCCGCTGATCCTCGTCGTGTACTGGGCGTTCTACGTGCTGCCGATCGTGACCGGTGTCGGGCTGTCTGCGTTCGCCACCGGCCTCGCGGCGTTGTCGCTCAACGTCACCGCCTACAACGCCGAGACGTTTCGCGCCGGCATCAACTCGATCCGGCGCGGCCAGCTGGAAGCGGCACTCGCGCTCGGAATGACGCGCACGCAGGCACTGCGCAGGATCGTCGTGCCGCAGGCGCTGCGACGCGTGCTGCCGGTACTCGCGAGCACCTGGGTTTCGCTGTTCAAGGACACGTCGCTCGTGTCGGTGATCGCCGTCGGCGAGCTCGCGTACGTGTCGATGCAGGCGCGCGCGCAGACCTTCCGCGTGCTGGAAATGCTGACCGCCATGGCCGTCATCTACTGGCTGCTCGGCTATCCGCAGGCGAAGCTCGTCGACTGGATCGAGCGCCGCTACGTGGTCACCGAATGAGCGCAGGCGCGAGCGTGCGAGCGAAGGCGTCAGGCACGAAGGCGATCCGCTATCTCGATGTCGTCAAGCGCTACGGCGCGTTCACCGCGCTGGCGGGCGTGGCGCTCGACGTGCATGCGGGCGAAGTCGTCTGCCTGATCGGCCCCTCGGGCTCCGGCAAATCGACGCTGCTTCGCTGCACCAACGGTCTCGAGAAGATCGACGGCGGCGACATCGAGTTCGAGGGCGCGCGCCTCGGCCGCGACGAGCGAGCGCTTCGCGCGATGCGCCGGCGGATGGGCATGGTGTTCCAGAATTTCGAGCTCTTCCCGCACCTCACCGCCGAACAGAACGTCGCCGAAGGCCCGCGCACGGTGCTGCGGACCGGCATCGCGGAAGCGAAGCGGCGTGCGGCCGCGATGCTTGCCAAAGTCGGATTGGCGGACAAGGCGGCGAGCTATCCTTCGGCGCTGTCGGGCGGGCAGCAGCAGCGCGTCGCCATCGCACGCGCGCTCGCGATGGAACCCGACGTGATGCTGTTCGACGAGCCGACGTCGGCCCTCGACCCGGAGACGATCGGCGAAGTGCTGAACGTGATGAAGGTGCTCGCCGACGAGGGAATGACGATGGTGGTCGTCACGCACGAGATGTCGTTCGCGCGCCGCGTCGGCGACTGGGTTGCCGTGTTCGATGCCGGGCGCATCGTCGAGGAAGGCTCGCCCGAGCAGATTTTCGAGCGACCGGCGACGACGCGCACGCGCGATTTCCTGAGCCATCTGAGCTGGGGCGCGTGACGCTCGCGCTTTCATCGACCTTCTGGAAGCTTTGTTCTCCGGCAGCCGGGGAAGGTCGGCGGGCGCCACGCGGGCGCCCTTCGCGCGTTCGCGACGCCGCTTCGGCTACGCCGCGGGGGTGGACTCGGTCTGCTGCGCCTGCTTCGCGTCGTCCTCGGCGGCCGCCTTCATCGACAGCCGCACGCGACCCTTCTCGTCGGCTTCGAGCACCTTGACGCGCACGACCTGGCCTTCCTTCAGGTAGTCGGACACCTGGTTCACGCGCTCCTTCGCGATCTGCGAGATGTGGAGCAAGCCGTCCTTCCCGGGCAGAAGCTGCACGATGGCGCCGAAATCGAGGAGGCGCAGCACCGGGCCTTCGTAGATCTTGCCGACCTCGACTTCCGCGGTGATCGCCTCGATGCGCTTGCGCGCGACGTTGCACGCCTCGGCGTTGACCGAGGCGATCGTGATCGAGCCGTCATCCTGGATGTCGATCGTCGTGCCGGTTTCCTCGGTCAGCGCACGGATCACCGAGCCGCCCTTGCCGATGACGTCGCGGATCTTTTCGGGGTTGATCTTGAACGTCATCATCCGCGGCGCGTGCTCGGACACCTCGGCGCGCGCATGCGGCACCGCGTCGTGCATCAGCTTCAGGATGTGCAACCGACCCTCGCGCGCCTGCGCGAGCGCGACCGCCATGATCTCCTTCGTGATGCCCTGGATCTTGATGTCCATCTGCAGCGCGGTGATGCCGCGATCGGTGCCGGCGACCTTGAAGTCCATGTCGCCCAGGTGATCCTCGTCGCCGAGGATGTCGGTCAGCACCGCGAAGCGGTTGCCTTCCTTGATGAGGCCCATCGCAATGCCCGCGACGTGCGCCTTCATCGGCACGCCGGCATCCATCAGCGCGAGGCTCGCGCCGCACACCGACGCCATCGACGAGCTGCCGTTCGATTCGGTGATCTCGGACACGACGCGGAGCGAATACGCGAATTCCTCGGCCGACGGCAGCACGGCGATCACCGCGCGCTTCGCGAGCCGGCCATGGCCGATTTCGCGCCGCTTCGGCGATCCGACGCGCCCCGTTTCGCCCGTCGCGAACGGCGGCATGTTGTAGTGGAACATGAAGCGGTCGCGATACTCGCCCTGCAGCGCGTCGATGATCTGCTCGTCGCGCGCGGTGCCGAGAGTCGCCACGACCATCGCCTGCGTCCCGCCTCGCGTGAAGAGCGCCGAGCCGTGCGTGCGCGGCAGAACGCCGGTGCGAATCGTGATCGGACGCACGGTCCGCGTATCGCGCCCGTCGATGCGCGGCTCGCCGGAAAGGATCTGTTCCCGGACGATCTTCGCCTCGAGGTCGAACATCACATTGCCCGCATGCCGGCGATCGTCGGCCGATGCGTCGGTGTTGACGCACTCGGCGTCGACCTTCGCGGCGATCTCCTTGATCCGCTGCGAGCGCGCCTGCTTGGAGCGGATTCGATAGGCTTCTCGCAGGTCCGCCTCGGCCACCCCGGCCACGCGTCCGATCAGCGACTCGTCCTTCGCCGGCGGCGCCCAGTCCCACAGCGGCTTGCCGCCCTCCTCGACGAGTTGATGGATGAGATCGATCACCGCCTGCTGCTGCTGATGGCCGAACACGACGGCGCCGAGCATCACCTCCTCGGGCAGTTCGTGTGCTTCGGATTCGACCATCAGCACCGCGGCCTCGGTGCCCGCGACCACGAGGTTCAACTGCGACGTCGCAAGCTCGGTCTTCGACGGATTCAGGACGTAGTGGCCGTTCGCGTAACCGACCCGCGCTGCGCCGATCGGGCCGTTGAACGGAATGCCCGACAGCGACACCGCGGCCGATGCGCCGATCATCGCCGGGATGTCGGAATCGATTTCAGGATCGATCGACAGCACCGTCGCGATGATCTGCACGTCGTTGTACAGGCCCTCGGGAAAGAGCGGCCGCAGCGGGCGGTCGATCAGCCGCGACGTCAGCGTTTCCTTTTCGGAAGGCCTGCCCTCACGCTTGAAGAAGCCGCCGGGGATCTTGCCGGCGGCGAACGTTTTTTCCTGGTAATCGACGGTCAGCGGGAAGAAATCCTGACCCGGCTTCGGCTGCTTGGCCGCGACGCACGAGACCAGCACGACGGTGTCGCCGAGGCTGACCAGCACCGCTCCGTTGGCCTGGCGAGCAATCTCGCCGGTCTCGAGCGTCAGCGTGTGGGTGCCGTAGGCGATCGACTTCTTGATGGGGTTCGACACGATGTCCTCGCAATTCGAAAATGACAATGGCCGCGTGTGACGACGCGGCCATTGCGGTTGAATTCAGCCGGAGAGCGGATGCGCTCCGCGGTGCCTTTGGCGCAAGCGAATGACGGCGGTATCCGTCGTAGCGCCGAAACGGTGAGGGCGCGCGGTGTGCGACAACGCGGCGGCGCTATTTGCGCAGGCCGAGCTTCTCGATCAGCGATCGATAGCTGTCGGTATTGCGCGATTTCAGGTAGTCGAGGAGCTTGCGGCGGCGCGACACCATCCGCAAAAGACCGCGGCGCGAATGGTGGTCCTTGACGTTGACCTTGAAATGATCGTTCAGCCCGTTGATGCGGGCGGTGAGGAGCGCGACCTGAACTTCGGGCGAGCCCGTGTCTCCTTTCGCGCGCTGGTTATCGGCGATGACCTTCGCCTTGTCGGCAACCGTGACGGCCATGTCTGTCCTTGGTTCGCTTGGAATCTATCGGCTCTTGGGCAAGAGGGCGATTATAGCGCGAAAAGTGCCTGCTTTTCCAGTCGATTCAAGGCCGCGGGAGGGCCTGCGCAAGCGTGCGCCGCGGGCTCGCGATACCGTCGGCAACTTCGGCGATGCCGAGCAGGACCTGCGCCTCGTACGCGGCAACGATCCCGTCTGCGTGCGTGCCGGCCGGAACGGCTCCGCCATGCCGAAAGCGTCGCGCCGCATCGCCTGCGATCGTCAATGCCGGCAGATGCGCGACCAGCACGGCGACGGGCGCAAGACGCGCATCGAGCGCCGCCTCGTCCATCGCTTCGAGGGCGTCGAACGTCACAGCGTCGCGGACGTCGAACCCGCCGCTCGCCGTGCGCCGCAGTGCGGCGAGATGCGCGCCGCAGCCGAGCGCTTCTCCGAGATCGGCCGCCAGCGCACGCACGTACGTGCCCTTGCTGCATTCGACGTCGACGGTCGCGTCGGGCGGCTGCCATTGCAGCAGGTGCAGCGCGTGGATCACGACCTCGCGCGGCGCGCGCGGAACGTCGATGCCGCGGCGCGCATAGTCGTAATGCGGGCGGCCTTCGAACTTGAGCGCCGAATGCGCCGGCGGCGTCTGCAGCTGGCGGCCGGTGAACCGCTCGAGCGCATGCTCGAGATCGGATCGTGTGCAATCGACCGGTCGCGTGGCGACGATCTCGCCTTCCGCATCCTGCGTCGTCGTCGTTGCGCCGAAGCGCACGGTGGCGACGTAACGCTTCGATGCGTCGAGCAGGAACTGCGCGAAGCGCGTCGCGCTGCCGAAGCAGATCGGCAGCAGTCCCGACGCGAGCGGATCGAGCGTGCCGGTATGGCCCGCCTTCTCGGCGCAATAGAGACGCTTGACGCGCATCAGCGCCGCGTTCGACGTGATGCCGTGCGGCTTGTCGAGCAACAGCACGCCGTCGACGCGACGACGAGAGGACGGCATCAGTCGGACGGGTGACGCTTGTCTTCGGCAATCGCCTCGTCGATCAACTGCGACATCCGGATGCCGGATTCGATCGAGTCGTCGTAGACGAATTGCAACTGCGGTACCGAGTAGAGATTGAGCCGCCCCGCGAGTTCGCTGCGCAGGAACCCGGCGGTGCGCCCGAGCGCCTTCGCCGCGTCGTTCGCCGTCTCCTTGCCCGCGAGATGGGTGAAGCGCACCGTCGCGTGCGAGAGATCGCTCGAGACGTCGACGCCGGTGACGGTCACCGGTCCGACGCGCGGATCCTTCACCTCGTTTCGGAGAAGGTCCGCGAGCTCGCGCTGGATCTGGTCGCCGACGCGGTGGGCGCGCTGGGAGGGGCGTTTCATGATCTTTACAGCGTCCTCGACACCTCGACGATCTCGTACACCTCCAGCTGATCTTTCTGCTGAATGTCGTTGAAGTTGCGAATCGACAGCCCGCATTCGAAGCCGGCCTTCACCTCGCGCACGTCGTCCTTGAAGCGTTTCAGCGACTCGAGCTCGCCGTCGTGGACGACGACGTTGTCGCGCACGATGCGCACCTTCGCGCCGCGGCGCACGACGCCTTCGAGCACATAGCAGCCCGCGACGGTGCCGACCTTCGAGATCCGATAAACCTCGCGCACCTCGACCAGGCCGAGGCGGTTCTCCTTCTGCTCGGGTGCGAGCATGCCGGACAGCGCCGCCTTCACCTCGTCGACCGCTTCGTAGATGATGTTGTAGTAGCGGATCTGCACGCCGCTCGATTCGGCGAGCTTGCGCGCCTGCGCGTCGGCGCGGACGTTGAAGCCGATCACGACCGCCTTCGACGCGAGTGCGAGGTTGATGTCCGACTCGGTGATGCCGCCCACCGCCGCATGGACGATGTTGACCTTCACCTCGTCGGTCGAGAGCTTCGTCAGCGCCTGCTGCAGTGCTTCGTAGCTGCCCTGCACGTCGGCCTTGACGATCAGCGTCAGCGTCTTGACGCCCGACTCGCCCATCTGCTCGAACATGTTCTCGAGCTTCGCCGCGTGCTGCTTCGCGAGCTTCACATCGCGGAACTTGCCCTGCCGGAACAGCGCGATCTCGCGCGCCTTCCGCTCGTCGCCGAGCGCGATCACGTCTTCGCCCGCGAGCGGGACGTCGGACAGGCCCTGGATCTCGACCGGAATCGCCGGTCCGGCTTCGTTGACCGGCTTCGCGTTCTCGTCG
>DATNGN010000003.1:0-35330 GCA_035605875.1 Casimicrobiaceae bacterium | reverse complement strand
ATGGGCGCGTCGTTCGGCGGCATCGCGGGCGGCATGTTCTCGGCGATGCAGGGCTTCATCAGCCCCGAAAGCTTCGTGCTCGTCGAATCGATCATGGTGCTGTCGATGGTCGTGCTGGGCGGCATGGGCAACGTCTTCGGCGTGATCGTCGGCGCGCTGCTGCTGTCGTTCGTGCCCGAGGTGCTGCGTTACAACGTCGGCCCGGTGCAGATGGCGCTCTTCGGCCGCACGCTGATCGACCCCGAGGTGATCCGCATGCTGCTCTTCGGGCTCGCGCTCGTGCTGATGATGCTGTTCCGGCCCGCCGGCATCCTTCCGTCCGCCGTGCGCAAGCGCGAGTTCGAGACGCGGCCCGCCCAAGGCCCGGCGAACGGCTCGTAAAGCGAACGCCACTCGTGCCGATGACTGCTGCCGATGCATCGCAGGTGCTGCTCGACGCGCAGGGCATCACCAAGCGCTTCGGCGGCGTCCACGCGCTCGACGACGTCACGTTTTCGATTCGGACGGGCGAGATCTACGGCTTGATCGGCCCGAACGGCGCCGGCAAGACGTCGCTTTTCAACGTGCTGACCGGGATCTACCCGGCCGACGGCGGTCGCTTCGTGTTCGACGGCAAGCCGCTGGCGGGCCTCAAGCCGAACGACGTCGCCGAGCGCGGCATCGCGCGCACGTTCCAGAACATTCGCCTCTTCGGGAATCTGTCGGCGCTCGAGAACGTGATGATCGGACGCCACGTGCGTACGCGCGCCGGCGTGTTCGGCGCGATCGTCCGCGATCGGCGCACGCGCGACGAGGAGCGCGCAATCGAGAAGCGCGCCTACGACCTTCTCGCATTCGTCGGCGTGCACCGACGCGCGAACGATCTCGCGAAGCACCTCGCCTACGGCGATCAGCGACGCCTCGAGATCGCACGGGCGCTGGCGACCGATCCACGGCTGCTCGCGCTCGACGAGCCAGCGGCCGGCATGAATGCGACCGAGACGTCGGGCCTGCGCGCACTGCTCGAGCGCATCCGCGCCGACGGCACGACGATCCTGCTGATCGAGCACGACATGAAGCTCGTGATGCGGATCTGCGACCGCGTGCTCGTGCTCGATTACGGCCGCAAGATCGCCGAGGGTCCGGCGGCGGACGTGCAGAAGGACGAGAAGGTGATCGCCGCGTATCTCGGCACGAACGTCGAGCTCGATCTCAAGGGCGTGAACGCTGCCACAAACGTCCCCCACCCCAACCGTCTCTCCGCGCGCGGGGAGACGGAGCCGAGCGACAGCGCGGCCAATGAGGGATCGCGTGCACGTCGCCGGTGATCGGATGAAGGCCGAACCGACCCCGCTGCTTTCGCTCGAGCGCCTCGCCGTGAGTTACGGCGGCATCCAGGCAGTCAAGGGCATCGACATCGCCGTCGGCGAGGGCGAGCTCGTCTGCCTGATCGGCGCGAACGGCGCCGGCAAGACGACGACGCTCAAAGGCATCTGCGGACTGCTGCCGGTGAAAAGCGGCACGATCCGCTACGCCGGCGAGGACATCACGGGGCGGCCGTCGTTCGTGCTCGTTCGCCGCGGACTTTCGATGGTGCCCGAGGGCCGCGGCGTGTTCGGCGCGCTGACGATCGACGAAAACCTCGCGATGGGCGCGTATGCGCGCCGCGACCACGACGCGGTGAAGCGCGACATCGAGCGCGTGTTCTCGCTGTTTCCGCGGCTTCGCGAGCGGCGGCGCCAGACCGCCGGCACGCTGTCGGGTGGCGAGCAGCAGATGCTGGCGATCGCGCGCGCGCTGATGTCGCGGCCGCGCCTGTTGCTGCTCGACGAGCCGTCGATGGGTCTTGCGCCGCTGATGGTGCAGAAGGTGTTCGAGACGATCCTGTCGGTGGCGCGCGAAGGCGTGACGATCCTGCTCGTCGAGCAGAACGCGAAGCTCGCACTCGACGTGAGCGACCGCGGGTATGTGATGGAGTCGGGCGAGGTTACACTCGCAGGCAAGGCTGCCGATCTGCTGGACGATCCGAAGGTGCGCGCGGCGTACCTGGGCGAAGCGGCCTGACGCGATCCTCCGACCACCGTCTCCCCCAAGGTTCCCCGATTTCCGGCAACGCCAATCCCGATCCCGCGGGGGCTTCCGCGCCGCCGCAGCGCGCGGTGCGCGCGGTCTCCGCGCGCCGCGCATTCAACTGGTACAGCGACGCGATGCGCCTCTGGAAGCGCGGCCCGTTCAGCTTCTCGCTGATCGCGCTCGTCGTTCTCGTCGCGAACATCGCGCTCAACGTCCTGCCGGTCGTCGGCATCGTCCTCGCGCAATTGCTGCTGCCGCTCGTCGAATGCGGCCTGCTCTACGCGAGTCTCGCCGCCGACCGCGGCGATCGCCCGCGGCTTCGCCATCTGATCGCAGTGGCCGCCGCGCCGCCGCGCGCGCAGGCGGCGGTGATCGTCGCAGCACTGATCGTGTTCGCCGTGGAGGCGCTCGTCGCCAACCTGATCGGCGGCTTCAACATGCTCGCACCTTCGAGCAACGCCGATTCGATCTCCGGCGTCACGCTCGTCGTCACGTATGCCGCGGGAATCATCGTGTCGCTGCCGCTGACGTTCGTGCCGTTCGCGGCGCTCTTCGACGGCGAGGACTTCCGCAACGCCTTCGCGCAAAGCGGGGCTGCCTTTGCGCGCAACACCGGGCCGCTCGCCGTCTACGGCCTCGTGTCGTTCCTGCTTTTGTTGATGGGCCTCGCCACCAGCGGCATCGGCCTCCTGCTCGCGCTCCCCTGGTCGGCGGCCGCGTCGTACGCCGCCTGGAAGGACCTGTTCGGTGTCGCATAGCCTCGCACGCGGGGTTCCGAACCGCCGACGGAAACTGTCGGCGCCGTCCTACACGAATCTGATCGTCCGTCCGCTAAGGGCGATGCGCGGCCGAAGCTACGATGAGCGGCAATTGCAACGAGTTCATCGTGCGGGGATGCCATGCCGCTTGATCACGCAGCAAGCTCCATTGGAACCGAATCGACGCCCGCGCGGACCGAACGCCGTCGCGGAGACGACACGCGCGGCCGGCTGCTCGACGCGGTCGAGGGCCTGATCGCCGACTTCGGCTTCAAGCCGCTCACGCACCGGACGATCGCGTCGCGCGCCGAAGCGCATGTGGCGCTCCTCAACTACCATTTCGGCAGCAAGGAGCAGTTGATCGAGGAAGCGCTCGCACGGCGCGCCGGACAACTCCTCGCGATGCAGCACGACGCGCTCGCGGCGCTGCGCGCCCGCGGCGACTTTCGCGTCGAAGACGTGCTGTGGGCATACGCACGGCCGTTCGCGTCGCTCGAGCAGGACGTGACATCGCCGTGGCGCAATTATCTCTGCCTCGTCGCGCGCCTCGCCGGGCACGACCCGTCGGATGCGATCATGATGCGCCACTTCGGCAGCGTCTACCGCGAGTGCCTGAGCGCATTGCGGCACGCGCTTCCCGGCGTCGAGGACGCGTCGCTCGCCGCCGGCTTTCGCAATTGCCGGCTCCTGATCGAGCACGACGCGCTCGCGCGCTGCAAGGCCGGCGGCAACGCGCCGGCGTTCACGCCGAGCGCCGACGAGTTGATCGCATTCCTCGCCGGCGGCATGTACGCGCTGGCGACGCAGGCGCGGCAAGCGCAGGAACGCACCGAAGAAACGGCACACTGAGGCGCCGGGCAAGGCGCCGGCTGCCGTCCATCGACGGCGGTCTATACGGAGCGCCGCACCTCGAAGCCGTGCAATGCGCCATCGAACGGCGCCCGCGTCACCTCGACACGCTCGACGCGTCCCGCCCGCGGTCCCTCGGCGCACGCATCGATGAATGCGTCGCACGCCCCGCGCTCACCCTGCACGCGCGCCTCGACGCTGCCGTCGCTGCGGTTGCGTACCCAGCCCGCCAAGCCTGCAACCGACGCCGCGCGGATCGCGCAGTCGCGATAGCCGACACCCTGCACGCGGCCGGTGATCGACAGGCGCACGCTGCGCGATGCCGTCAGGTTCCAGCGCGAGTAGAGCGCGAGCGCCGAAATCGTCTTCGCATCGGTCAACTGCTCCGATTCGATCGCTTCGTAGAGTTCGCCTTCGCTGCGGGTCGCGATCTCGAGGAACTCACCGGGATCGAGCTTCGCGCCGACGTGCGTCAGCGCGCGTGCGACGTACAGCGCAATCGCCTCGGTCGAATACGAGATCACCGGATGAATGATGCCGAGGCGAATCCAGATCCGCGCGGCGTAGCCGGCCTCCTCGATCAGTTCGCGCACGCCGGTGGCAAGCACCGTTTCGCCGGGATCGAGCTTGCCCGCCGGGAATTCGACGAAGCTGCGGTTATGCGGATAGCGGAACTGCCGCTCGACGATCAGCCGTCCGTCGTCGCACACGGGAACGACGAGCACGGCACCCGGATGAACGATGTATTCGCGCACCGTCTTGCTGCCATCCGGCATCCTGACGCGATCGCGCCGCACGTCGAGCAGCGCGCCGTCGTACACCTGCTCGCCACCGATCCGATGCTCGACGAGCGGATCGTCGCTGCGCGCGGCGGCCGGACGAGGATCGCCGGTCATGCAAGCCAATCGCGCGGCGGCAGGAAGTCGCTGTACAGCGCCGCCTCGGGGGTTCCCGGCTCCGGCGAGAATTCGTAGCGCCAGCGTGCGAGCGGCGGCATCGACAGGAGGATCGCCTCGGTGCGTCCGTTCGACTGCAGCCCGAAGAGCGTGCCGCGATCCCAGACCAGATTGAACTCGACGTAGCGTCCGCGGCGATACGCCTGGAAGTCGCGCTGGCGCTCGCCCCACGGGATCGAATTGCGGCGCTCGAGGATCGGCAGGTACGCGTCGACGAAGCGATCGCCGACGCTCCTCGCCATCGCGAACGCGCGCGCAAAGCCGCCCTCGTTGAAATCGTCGAAGAAGATCCCGCCGATGCCGCGCGCCTCGTTCCGGTGACGAAGGAAAAAATAGGCGTCGCACGCGCGCTTGAACCGTGGGTACAGCTCCTTGCCGTGCCGCGCGAGCGCGTCGCGGCAGACCGCGTGGAAGTGGCGCGCGTCCTCGGCAAAGCCGTAGATCGGCGTCAGATCCATGCCGCCGCCGAACCACCAGACTGGCGCGTCCCCGGAACCGGCAGGCGCTGCTGCGCAGAAGTGGCGAACGTTCAGGTGCACGATCGGCACGTACGGATTGCGCGGGTGCAGCACGAGCGACACGCCGAGCGCCTGCCATGCGCGCCCGGCGAGTTGCGGCCGATGCGCGGTCGCCGACGCCGGCAATGCGTTTCCGGACACGTCGGAAAAGAGAACGCCGGCACGCTCGAAGATTGCGCCGTCTTCGACCGACATCGACACGCCGCCTCCGCCCTCGGCGCGTTGCCAGTCGTCACGGCGGAATTCGCGCTCGCCGCGCTCGACGAGCGCGCGCACGATCGCCACCTGCAGACCGATCAGGTAGTCGCGCACCGCGGCGGCATCGGGTCGATCCGCGTCCGCTGCCGCGACGGCGGGTGCCTGCGCCGCGTTCATTTCGTGCGCCGAGCCAGCGCGCGATGGCCGATGTCGCGGCGATACTGCATGCCGTCGAAGTGAATCGACGCGACGGCCGCATACGCGGCGCGCTGCGCCTGGCGCAGCGAGTCGCCGAGCGCGGTGACACCGAGCACGCGTCCGCCGCTGACCGTCACGCGCTGGTCGTTTCGCGCCGTGCCGGCGTGGAACACCGTGACGTCGGGATTCGTCCCGCGCGTGATGCGATCGAGCCCGTCGATCGGGTCGCCGCGCCGCGGCGTCTGCGGATAGCCGTCGGCCGCGAGCACCACGGTGAGCGCGGCGCGCCGGTCCCACTCGGCCTCGACGCGATCGAGGGTGCCGTTCACCGCATGCTCGATCAGCACGACGAGATCGGAGCGCAGCCGCACGATGATCGGCTGCGTCTCGGGGTCGCCGAGCCGGCAGTTGAATTCGAGCACGCGCGGGGCGCCCGACTTGTCGATCATCACGCCGGCGTAGAGAAAGCCGGTGTAGCGAATGCCTTCGGCCGACATGCCGTTGATCGTCGGCACGATCACGTCGCGCATGATCCGCGCGTGAACGGTCGGCGTGACCACCGGCGCCGGCGAATAGGCACCCATGCCGCCGGTGTTCGGGCCGCGGTCGCCGTCGGCGAGACGCTTGTGGTCCTGGCTCGACGCGAGCGGCAGCACGTGCACACCGTCGGCCATCACGATGAAGCTCGCTTCCTCGCCCTCGAGAAAATCCTCGATCACGACGCGCGCGCCCGCCGTCCCGAGCGCACCGCCGGTGAGCATCGCATCGATGGCCGCATGCGCCTCGCCCGTGTGCATCGCGACGACGACACCCTTTCCCGAAGCGAGGCCGTCGGCCTTGACGACGATCGGAGCTCCATGCGCGTCGACGTAGGCATGCGCCTCGTCGGCGTTCGAGAACGTGCCGTACGCGGCGGTCGGGATGCGATGACGCGCCATGAACGCCTTCGCGAAATCCTTCGAGCTTTCGAGTTGCGCCGCCGCGCGCGTCGGACCGAAGATGCGCAAGTCGGCGTCGCGAAACGCATCGACGATGCCGGCGGCGAGCGGTGCTTCGGGCCCGACGATCGTCAGCGCGACCGCTTCGCGCCTTGCGAACGCGACGAGCGTCGCGATGTCGTCGATCGGCACGTTGCAGAGATCGGGGTCGGCGGCGGTGCCCGCATTGCCCGGCGCGACGAACACCTTCGATACGCGCGGCGACTGCGCGATCTTCCATGCCAGCGCATGCTCGCGACCGCCGCCGCCGACGACGAGGACGTTCACCTCGCCCCGACCCTCCCCCCCGAGGGGAGAGGGTGCCGAGCGCAGCGAGGCGGGTGAGGGGCGCCGGATCACTTCAGTGCCGGAAGTGCCGCACGCCGGTGAACACCATCGCGATGCCGCGCTCGTTCGCCGCGGCGATCACCTCGTCGTCGCGCACGCTGCCGCCGGGCTGGATCACGGCGGCGGCGCCGTTGTCGGCGACGACGTCGAGGCCATCGCGGAACGGAAAGAACGCATCCGACGCGACGACCGAGCCCGCAAGCGACAGGCCCGCGTTGGCCGCCTTGATCGCGGCGATACGCGACGAGTCGACGCGGCTCATCTGGCCCGCACCGACGCCGAGCGTGCGCAACCCGCCGCAGTAGACGATCGCATTCGACTTGACGAAGCGCGCGACGCGCCATGCGAACAGCAGATCGGCGATCTGCAGCGCGGTCGGCGCCGTCGTCGTCACCACGCGAAGATCCTCGGGGCCGATCGGCCGCTCGTCGCTGGTCTGCACGAGAAAGCCGCCGCCGACGCGCTTCACGTCCCATTCGTCGCCGTTCGCCTTCGCCGGCAACGTGAGTTCGAGCACGCGCACGTTCTTCTTGCGCGCGATCGCCGGCAGCGCGTCGTCGGCGTAGCCGGGCGCGATCAGCACTTCGACGAACTGCGCGGCGACCGCTTCGACCGTCGCCGCATCGACGACGCGATTGAACGCGATGATGCCGCCGAACGCGGACACCGGATCGGTGGCGAACGCCGCGCGATACGCGTCGAGCGGTGCCGCGCCGGAAGCGACACCGCACGGATTCGCGTGCTTGACGATCACGCAGGTCGGCGCCTCGAACGACGTGACGCAGCGCCACGCGGCATCCGCGTCGGCGACATTGTTGAACGACAGCTCCTTCCCCTGCAGTTGTCGAAACGACGCGATCGCCGATGCAGGCGCCCGCGGCTCTCGATAGAGGGCCGCCTGCTGATGCGGGTTTTCGCCGTAGCGCATCGGCTGCCGCAGCTCGCCGCCGAATTGGAACGACCGCGGAAGCCCGGTCGCGTTGCCGTCGGCGTCGCGTGCGCCCAACCAGTTCGCGATCGCGCCGTCGTATGCGGCCGTATGCGCGAATGCCTGCTGCATCAGCCGGAAGCGAAGCGCCACCGAAAGCGCGCCGCCGTTCGCGTCGAGGTCGGCGAGCACCGCGCCGTAATCGTGCGGATCGACGACGACGCCGACGTGCTGCCAGTTCTTCGCCGCCGAGCGCACCAACGCCGGTCCGCCGATGTCGACGTTCTCGGTCGCGTCGTCGAGCGTGCAACCGGGCTTTGCGACCGTCTCGCGAAACGGATAAAGGTTGACGACCACGAGATCGATCGGCGGGATTGCATGTCGTGCGAGGGCCTCGCGGTGCGCCGGGAGGTCACGGCGCGCCAGGATGCCGCCGTGGATCTTCGGCTGCAGCGTCTTCACACGCCCGTCGAGCATCTCGGGGAAGCCCGTGTAATCGCCGACTTCGGCGACCGCAAGACCCTGCGACGACAACAGCCGGGCGGTGCCGCCGGTCGACAGCAACGCGACGCCGCGGGCGGCGAGCGCGCGCGCGAATTCGACGATGCCCGTCTTGTCGGAGACCGACAGCAACGCCTGCGTCACGGTCCCCGCCATCGGCGCGGTCAGATGAGCTTGTACTTCGCGAGCTTCGCGCGGAGCGTGTTGCGGTTCAATCCCAGCATCTCGGCCGCCTGCGTCTGGTTGCCGTTCGAGCGTTCGAGCATCGACGACAGCAGCGCGCGCTCGACGTGCGCGATCACCATGTCGTAGATGCCGTGCGGCGGCTCGCCGTCGAGGCGGCGGAAATATTCGTCGATCGAATGCTCGACGCTGCGGCCGATCTCGTTGCTGCCGTTGAGCTTGATCCCCTTCCTCACGCCGCGATCGCCTCCCGCTCGAACGCGACCGATCGCGGCGCGCGCAGTGGCGTCGCCCGCTCGTCCTGCACGTCGCCCGCCGCGTACGGCAGCCGCTCGCTTTCGCTCGCGAGCCGCGTGAAGAAGGATTGGACCGCGCGCCGCTGCGCGGTCGTCGATTGGGCGACGTTCACCTGCTCGCGGAACGCCGGTGCACCGGGCAGCGACGCGCTGTACCAGTGCAGGTGCTTGCGTGCGATGCGAACGCCGAGTTCCTCGCCGTAGAACGCGTAGTGATCGTCGAGGTGCTCGAGGATGACGGCGCGCGCTTCGGCGACGGATGGCGGCGCGAGCATCTTGCCGGTTTCGAGGTAGTGCGCAATTTCGCGGAAAATCCAGGGCCGGCCTTGCGCGGCGCGACCGATCATCAAACCATCCACCGCGGTCTGCGTCAGCACGTCGCGTGCCTGCCGCGGCGTCGCAATGTCGCCGTTCGCGAAAACCGGAATGCTGACGGCGCGCTTGACTGCACGCACCGTTTCGAATTCGACGCGACCGACGAAGAGACACGCTCGCGTGCGCCCGTGCACCGCGAGTGCGGCGATTCCGGCATCCTGCGCGATGCGCGCGATCGTCAGCGCGTTGCGCGTTTGCGGCGCGGGCCCGGTACGAATCTTGAGCGTGACGGGCACCGGCACTGATTGCACCACTGCCGTCAGGATGCGCGCAACGAGCGCTTCGTCGGCGAGCAACGCCGATCCCGCGTAGGCGTTGCACACCTTCTTCGCGGGACATCCCATGTTGATGTCGATGATCTCGGCGCCGCGCTCGACGTTGCAGCGCGCGGCATCGGCCATCATCGCCGGATCGGCGCCGGCGATCTGCACGGCGATCGGCGCCACTTCACCGGCGTGATCGGTGCGTCGTCGCGACTTGTCGGTGCCCCACAACTTCGGATTCGCCGCGACCATTTCCGACACCGCGTAGCCTGCACCCATGCGCTTGCACAGCATGCGAAAGGGCCGGTCGGTCACGCCTGCCATCGGCGCGACGGCGAGGTTGTTCGGCAATAGATGGCCACCGATGCGCACGACGTTCGAGGGAGGTTTCCTTCGGAGGGGCTGAAATTATACCGATTCGCATCGTCGCGTCGAGAACCCGACGACGAGCGTCGCGGCACTTCGACAAGCAATCGGCGACGCATTTCGCGTCGCCGATCGAAGGGAACGAGTCAGCGCCGGGTGTTACTGGCCGCGCGCGTTGCTCGGACCCATGTCACCCGACTGCACGTCGGAACCACTGCGTGCCGGCGCCGCATTCTCCGGCGGCGTGAAAACGAAGATCTCCTGCACTTCGTAGGGAGTCAGCCCGTTGTGCCGCGTATCGAGCTGGTCCCAGCGGTTGCCCATCTCCGACATGAATTCGTCGCGGCTGATGCGGCCGTTGTGCTGCGCCGCGTAATCGCTCATCCGCGCGTCGAAATTGTCGGAATCGGTGTTGCCGAGCCGGTCCTGGCCGCTCACCGACGTCGCGCTCGATCCGCTGCCGTAGAGCGCGCCGCCGCTCGGCGCGTTCGCATCGCTGGATGTCGTCGACTGCGGCGAGGTCATCGTGCTGCCCTGCGTCGCGCCGCGCTCGACCTGGCCTGTCGTGCCGGACGTCGAATCGCCGTTCGGCGTCGCCGCGTTGCCGTTCAAGTCGGACGTGGTCGACGACGATCCGTTGCCGTTCAAGTCGGACGTCGTCGACGACGATGCGTTGCCGTTCAGGTCGGACGTGCCGTAGCTTTCATTGCCACCCGTCGTCGCGTTGTTCGGGCTGCCGTTGTCGCCCGGCGTGTTCGCGTGGATCGCCGCGCCGTTGTCCATCGTCGCCGCGGATGTGTCCGTGCTCGGCGTTCGGTCGGTGTCGTTCGCGATGGCCGTGCCCGTCAGGCCGATCGCGGACGCGACTGCGGCGATCTGCATCCATTGCCTCGTTTTCATGTATCTCCTTTCGATCCAGGGAAGCGCCGGGCGGACGCCCGGCGATGCGACGCCGGGAACCCGGCGCCGCGCACCTGCGCGCGAATGGCGCAGGCACTGCGAAGCCATTATCGGGAACGGGCGAGGTGTCGCCTGCCGGCCCTGTCCCGAATGCGTTGTAGGCCGGAGTAGGGTCGCGGAGACTTACAACGAAACGTGCCGTTACAACACGAACCGGAATTCAGCGCACGCCATAGAGCATCGCGCGTCCGAACGCACGCTTCGCAAGCGGAATGCTGTCGAGCAGCATCATGCCGGCGCCCCGCGGCACGCGAAACCACGGCGCCTCGTTGCCGAACAGTCGCACAAGCCCGTGCGTGAACGCGATGCCGGCACGGCGATCGCGGGTGCGGGTTCGACGATAACGCGCGAGCATCGCCGGCGAGCCGATCGCGTCGCGCGGCGTGTCGACGATCATCCGCGCGAGTTCCCACGCATCGCGCAGGCCGAGATTGAATCCCTGCGCCGCGATCGGGTGCAGCGCCTGCGCGGCGTTGCCGATCACCGCGACGCGGGGCGCCGTGATCGTGTCGGCGACTTCGAGGGCCAGCGGAAACGCGCGCCGCTCGGACGCCTCGACGAAACCGCGCACGCGCGCGCCGAAATGCGCGGACAGCGAAGCGAGGAACGCGTCCTCGCTCAACGCGAGCAGCTGCGGCGCATCGGCGGGTCTGCGTGTCCATACGAGCGCGTAGCGATCGCGCTGCGGCAACAGCGCGATCGGTCCGTCGCGCGTGAAACGCTCGTACGCGACGCAGCCGTGCGGATGATCGAGGGCGACGCTCGCGACGACGGCGACCTGCCCGTAATCGTGGCGACGCCGGCCGATGCCGGGGACCGACGACGCCGCACCGTCGGCGACCACCGCCAGGCGCGCGCGAAGTGCAGCATCCGGCGCTTCGTCGATCTCGACCGCCGCCGCGTCCGCGGACGCGCGAACGCTTCGTACCGATGCGCCGAAGCGAACGTCGATGCGGGCGCGCGCGAGCGCTGCGTCGAGGACCTGCGAAAGCGCACGGTACGAAACGACGTAGCCGAGCGCCGGCACGCCCTGCTCGTCCGCGGTGAGGCGAACGCTACCGAACCCGCCCGCCTGCGATACGTCGACCGCCACGATCGGCGTGACGGCACCGGGCGCCGATGCGAGCGGCGTCCAGACGTGCAGCCGCTCGAAGATCAGGCGTGCGCCATGGGACAGTGCGAGCGTGCGATCGGCGCGCATGCTTTCACCGGCAGCGCGCGCATCGACGACGACGATGTCGAGATCGGCGTCGGCGAGCGCCAGCGCGAGCGTCGCACCCACCGGTCCCGCACCGGCGATCGCGACGTCATGAACGCGATGATCTCCTGAAGCTTGCGACGCTGCGGCCCTCACTTGCCGACGGCGGCTTCGACGTCGGCTACGGACTTCGGCGTGGTCGCCGTCAGGTTCTCGACGCCGTCGCTCGTCACCAGCACGTCGTCCTCGATGCGCACGCCGATGTTCCAGAAGCGCTCGGGCACGTTGTCGGCGGGGCGAATGTAGGCGCCCGGCTCGACAGTGAGCACCATGCCTGGCACCAGCCGCATCGATTCGCCGTGCACCTGGTAGAGGCCTGCGTCGTGCACGTCCATGCCGAGCCAGTGCCCTGCGCGGTGCATGTAGAACTGCTTGTAGCTGCCGCTTTCGAGCACGGCGTCGAGCGGCCCCGACAACAGGCCGAGATCGACGAAGCCCTGCGCGAGCACGCGCTCGGCGGCCTGGTGGTAATCGTGGAACGGCGCGCCGGGCTTGACCGCCTCGATGCACGCGAGCTGCGCCGCGAGCACGATCTCGTAGACGGCTTTCTGCGGTCCGCTGAATCGGCCGTTCACCGGGAACGTACGCGTGATGTCCGATGCGTAGCCCTGGTATTCGCAACCGGCGTCGATCAGAAGCAGATCGCCGTCGGTCATCAGCCGGTTGTTGTCGCGGTAGTGCAGCACGCAGGCGTTCGGACCCGACGCGACGATCGAGCTGTAGGCGACCGCCTGCGCGCCTTCGCGCAGGAATTCGTGCAGCAGCTCGGCCTCGATCTGGTACTCGAACATGCCGGGACGTGCCGCGCGCATCGCCCGCCGGTGCGCGGCGCTCGAGATCGCGCACGCGCGGCGCATCAGCGCGAGCTCGTGGTCGTCCTTCACGAGCCGCATCGCGTCGAGCGTCGTGCGCACGTCGACGACCTCCTCCGGCGCGGTGACACCGGTCCGCACGCGATTGCGCACTTCGTTCAGCAGATCGGTGACCTTGCGATCCCAGGGCTCGAAAAGGCCGAGCGGCGTAAAGAGCGCCGGCCGGTCGGACGCGAACTGCGGCAGCTTCTCGGAAAGCGCCGAGATCGGATGCGCCTCGTCGAAACCGAAGATCTCGCGGGCGGCGTCCGGACCGTAGCGAAAGCCGTCCCAGATCTCACGCTCCTCGTTGCGCTCGCGACAGAACAGCACGTGGCGATCGCCGTCGTCGCCGGCGATCAGCGCGATCACCGCTTCGGGCTCCGGAAAGCCCGACAGATAATAGAAATAGCTGTCGTGGCGGAATGGGTAGAGCGAATCGCGATTGCGCGGCACTTCCGCGGCGGTCGGCACGAGCGCCACGCCGCCGCCGCTGCGCTCGCGCATCGACTTCAATACGGCGTCGCGGCGCCGGCGGTATACGTGATGGGCGTGGTTCATGGCAAGAAAATGATCGGCGGCCGCACGGTTGCGTATGCCCCATTATAGGTGGTGGCTCATGCCGCCATCGGCCAAGGAGATTCCCGCGTGAACGAGTCGAACACCGCATCCGCAGCATCCACCGCCCGTCCCGCCGACTTTGCCCGCGTGTCGCTGGCCGACTACGGCGACGGCCTGCGTCGGAGGGCATTCGGCGCGCGCGCGACCGTCACGCGCCTGCTCGATGCGATCGAGCGCGAGAACGCGACGCTCGATGCCTTCACGTACGTCGACGCCGAAGGCGCACTCGAGGCCGCACGCGCCGTCGACGCGCTGCTGGCGGCGCGCACGGATCTCGGACCGCTGATGGGCGTGCCGATCGCGCTCAAGGACCTGTATGCGGTGAGCGGCATGCCGCTCACCGCCGGTTCGCGCGTCGACGTGCGCGATTGCACGCCGGAGGAGGGAACGATCGTTCGCACGCTGAAGCGCAGCGGCGCGATCGTCCTCGGCAAGACGCGCACGACCGAATTCGCGTTCGGCACGTTCAATCCGTCGCATCCGACGCCGCGCAATCCGCGTGACGCGAACGTGCATCGGATGCCCGGCGGATCGTCGTCCGGATCGGCGGTCGCGCAGGCCGCCAGCCTTTGCGCGATTGCGTTCGGCAGCGACACCGGCGGCTCGGTGCGCCAACCCGCCGCGCTTTGCGGCGTCGCCGGATTCAAGCCAACGGCCGGGCGGCTGCCGCTCGATGGCGTGTTTCCGCTTTCGCCGACGTTCGACAGTCCGGGGTGGTTCGCGCATCGCGTCGACGACGTCGCGCTCGTCTGGCACGCGCTGTCCGGTGAAGCGCCGAAGCGGCCGCGACCGATCGACACGCTGGTGCTCGGCCGCCCGGTCGCGCACTTCTTCGACGATCTCGACGACGATGTCGCCGCTGCGATCGACGATGCCGAACGCGCGCTGCGCGCAGCCGGCGCCCGCATCGTCCCGGTCACGTTGCCGCCGGTGGACGATCTCGACGCGGCGTTCGGCGGCTATCTCGGGGCCGAGCTCGTCGCGCATCTCGGACGCGCCCGCGTCGAGGCGAACCTCGAGCGGATGGATGCCATCGCGGCGGCGCGGATCACACCGGGTCTTTCGCTTCGCGCCGAAACGTTCCTCGATTTGCAGCATCGCTTTGCGCGGCTCGCGCAGCAGGCGCAGACGGCGATCGCCGGCGTCGATGCGCTGTTGTGCCCGACCTGTCCCCGCATCGCGCCGCCGATCGAGCCGTATCGGACTGCGGACAAGGCGGGGGCGTGGAGCCGCAACGCGTTGCGTTTGACACGGCCGGGCAACCTGTTCCGCTACTGCGGCATCTCGCTGCCGATCGGTCGCTCCGCCCTGCCGGTCGGATTGCAACTGCTCGGGCGTGCCGGCGGCGACACCGAACTGCTCGCGGTCGCGGGCGTCGTCGACGCGATCGTGGGACGCGCGGAGGCCGATATTTGAATTTGCGCGAGCGCAAGCGCTCGTTGCGCGAAGCGATCCTCGCGCGACGCGATGCGCTCGACCCGGCCTGGCGCGAGCAGGCATCGCAGGCGATCGCCGCGCGCATCGGCGCGATGGAGAACTTCGCCACGGCGAGCGCGGTGCTGCTGACGCTGCCGTTTCGCAGCGAATGGAATGCGATGCTCGTCGTCGCGCGCGCACTCGAAGCGGGCAAGATCGTCGTCGCGCCGCGCGTCGACGTGCCGACGCGGATGCTTCGCGCTTACCGGATCGTCGACGCTGCGCGCGACATCGAACAGGGCTACCGCGGCATTCCCGAACCGCGCGCCGTGTGTCCCGAGTTCGCGCTCGATCGGGTCGACTGGGTGCTCGTGCCGGGCGTCGCGTTCGACGCGTGCGGGCGACGGCTCGGCTATGGCGGCGGCTATTACGACCGGCTGCTGCCGTTCGTTGCGAAGACGGCGCCACGGATCGCGGGCGCGTTCGACATGCAGGTCGTCGACGACGTGCCGATGGCGCCGCACGACCTCGGTGTCGATGTGGTCGTGACCGAGCAGCGGACGCTCGCCTGCCCGAAGAGATGAGCGCCGCCGTGCCTTCCCAGCGCACGGCATCCGTGGCGCTCGCCGCGACGCTGGCGATCCAGGTCTACACGTCGTTCGCGGCGACGGCTGCAGCGGTGCTCGCACCCGAGATCGCCCGCGCGTTCGGCATCGAGGCACGCTGGATCGGCGCGTTCGTGGGACTGGTCTACGCAGGCGGCATGTTCGCGAGCCTCGCATCGGGCGGCTTCATCGAGCGCCACGGGTCGATTCGCGTCTCGCAGGCGTGCGTCGTCCTTTGCGCGGTCGGCGTTGCCGCGATCGCACTTGCGCCGGCGCACGCGCTCGCGATCGTCGCCGTCGCGGCGGTCGTCATCGGGCTCGGCTACGGACCGATCACGCCCGCCTCGTCGCAGTTGCTGCAGCGAACCGCGCCGCCCGCGCGGATGGCGCTCACGTTCTCGATCAAGCAGACGGGCGTGCCCGCGGGCGCCGCGCTGTCCGGCGCGCTCCTACCGGCGCTCGCGCTCGCCACCGGCTGGCGCGTCGCGTTCGCGCTCGCGGCGCTCGTCGGCGTCGCGATCGTCGTCATCGCGCAGCCGGTTCGCGCGGGCCTCGACGCGGATCGCAATCCGAAGGGACGCATCAGCGTCGCCGGCATTTTCGCGCCGCTCGCGCTGCTGCGCGAGTCGCGTGCGCTGCGCGATCTCGCGCTCGTCTCGTTCGCCTATTCGGCGACGCAGATGTGCCTCACCAGCTTTCTCGTCGTGCATCTGACCGAGTCGCTGCGCTTCTCGCTCGTCGCCGCCGGCCTCGCGCTCACGTCCGCGACCCTCGGCGGCGTCGCCGGCCGCATCGGCTGGGGCTACGTCGCCGATCGTTGGCTTGCGCCGCGCGTCGTCCTCGCGACGATCGGCTTTCTGGCGGGCGTCTGCGGCGCGCTGATGGCGATCGCGACGGCGGCGTGGTCGCCGCTTTCGATCGCGGTGCTCGCGGCGCTCTTCGGCGCAACGGCGATCGGCTGGAACGGGGTGCAGCTTTCGGAGGTCGCACGTCTGGCGCCGCCAGGTCGCGCGGGCAAGGTCACCGGCGCGACCGGCTTCGTCACGTTCGCCGGCGTCGTCATCGGACCGCCGTCGTTCGCGCTCTTGTCGAGTGCGACGGGCAGCTACCGGATCGGCTTCGCGGCGTTCGCCGGCGCGAGCATCACCGCCGCGCTCGGGCTTTTGCGCAGGCGCATACAATGACCATTGGAACGAAGAACAGGAGTCGACCATGGACCGCATCCCCGACATCGACCCGCAGGAAACCCGCGAATGGCTCGATGCGCTCGACGGCGTTCTCGCAACGCAGGGACCGGACCGTGCGCATTTCCTGATCGAGCAACTGATCGACAAGGCGCGCCGATCGGGCGCGTTCCTGCCGTTTTCCGCCAACACGGCGTACGTCAACACGATCCCGGTCGACAAGCAGGTGCGCATTCCCGGCGACCAGTCGCTCGAGCACCGGATCCGCTCGTTCTCGCGCTGGAATGCGATGGCGATGGTGGTGCGCGCGAACAAGCAAACGAACGTCGGCGGCCACATCGCGAGTTACGCGTCGGCGGCGACGCTCTTCGACGTCGGCTTCAACCACTTCTGGCACGGGATGTCCGACAAGCACGCGGGCGACCTCGTGTTCTTCCAAGGACATAGCGCGCCCGGCATCTATTCGCGCGCGTTCCTGCTCGGGCGCCTCACCGAAGACCAGCTCGACAACTTCCGGCAGGAAGTCGACGGCCACGGCATCGCGTCGTATCCGCACCCGTGGCTCATGCCCACGTTCTGGCAATTTCCGACGGGATCGATGGGCCTGGGCCCGCTCTTCGCGATCTACCAGGCGCGCTTCATGCGCTATCTCGAGCATCGCGGCCTCGCGAAGGCCCACCCGGACGACAACAATCCGCGCAAGGTGTGGTGCTTCGTCGGCGACGGCGAGATGGACGAGCCCGAGTCGATGGGCGCGATCGGCATGGCGTCGCGCGAGAACCTCGACAATCTGATCTTCGTCATCAATGCGAACCTGCAGCGCCTCGACGGTCCGGTGCGCGGCAACGGCAAGATCATCCAGGAGCTCGAAAGCGACTTCCGCGGCGCCGGCTGGAACGTGATCAAGGTGGTGTGGGGCTCGCGGTGGGACGCGCTGCTCGCGCGCGACAAGAACGGCATCCTGATGCGCCGGATGATGGAGGCACTCGACGGCGAGTACCAGACGTTCAAGTCGAAGGACGGAGCGTACGTGCGCGAGTACTTCTTCAACACGCCCGAGTTGAAGGAAATGGTCGCCGATTACTCCGACGAGGACGTGTGGAACCTCAACCGGGGCGGCCACGATCCGCACAAGGTGTATGCGGCGTACCACGCTGCGGTCAATCACAAGGGCCAGCCGACGGTGATCCTCGCGAAGACGATCAAGGGTTACGGCATGGGCATCGGCGCCGGCGAAGCCCAGAACGTCACGCACCAGCAGAAGAAGATGCACGGCGACGCAATCCGGGTGTTCCGCGACCGGTTCCAGATTCCGGTGCCCGACGACAAGCTCGAGGAAGTGCCGTACGTCAAGTTCGAGGAAGGCTCGAAGGAGCTCGAGTACATGCGCGCGCGGCGCATGGCGCTGGGCGGATACCTGCCGTCGCGCCGCACGAAATCGAAACCGCTCGCCGTGCCGCCGCTCGCGACGTTCCAGCGCTTCCTCGCCAGCACCGGCGAGCGCGAGATCTCGACGACGATGGCGTTCGTGCAGATCCTGCAGACGCTGATTCGCGACAAGAACCTCGGCCAGCACATCGTGCCGATCGTGCCCGACGAATCGCGCACGTTCGGCATGGAAGGAATGTTCCGCCAGCTCGCGATCTGGAACCAGTTGGGTCAGCTCTACACGCCCGAGGATCGCGACCAGCTCATGTTCTACAAGGAGGACAAGCGCGGCCAGATCCTGCAGGAGGGCATCAACGAAGCGGGCGCGATGTGCGACTGGATGGCGGCCGCGTCGAGCTACTCGACGCACGACGTGCCGATGATCCCGTTCTTCATCTTCTATTCGATGTTCGGGTTCCAGCGCTTCGGCGATTTCGCGTGGGCGGCAGGGGACATGCGTTGCCGCGGCTTTTTGCTCGGCGGTACCGCGGGACGCACGACGCTCAATGGCGAGGGCCTGCAGCACGAGGACGGGCAGTCGCAGCTCTTCGCGTCGGCGTTCCCGACGTGCATGTCGTACGACCCGACGTTCTCGTACGAGGTGGCGGTGATCATCCAAGACGGCCTGCGACGAATGTTCGCGGAGCAGGAGGACCACTTCTACTACATCACGGTGATGAACGAGAACTACCAGCATCCGGCGATGCCGGAAGGCGCTGCGCCATCGATCATCAAGGGCATGTACCGCTTCGGCGGCGGCGACGCGAAAGCGAAGGCGCCGCGCGTGCAGCTGCTCGGATCCGGCACGATCTTGCGCGAAGTGATCGCCGCCGCGGACCTGCTGCGCAACGACTGGGGCGTCGAATCGGATCTGTGGAGCTGCCCGTCGTTCACCGAGCTCGCGCGAAACGGCCGCATCGTCGAGCGCAACAACATGCTGCACGCGAACGAGAAGCCCGAGCTGTCGCATATCGAAAGTTGCCTCGGCGACACGAAGGGGCCGGTGGTCGCGGCGACCGATTACGTGCGTGCGTACCCGGACCAGATCCGGCCGTACGTGCGGCGACGCTTCGTCGTGCTGGGCACCGACGGCTTCGGACGTTCGGATACGCGCGAGAAGCTGCGTTATTTCTTCGAGGTCGATCGCTATTACGTCACGCTCGCCGCGCTGAAGGCACTGGCCGATGACGGGGCGCTGCCCGCGTCGAAGGTGGCCGACGCGATGAAGAAGTACGCGATCGATCCCGCGAAACCGGCACCGTGGACCGTCTAGCGCGACAGGTGACAAACGTGAGCACGATCGACGTCAAGGTTCCCGACATCGGCGATTTCCAGGATGTGCCGATCATCGAAGTGTTCGTGAAGCCCGGCGACGAGGTCGCCGTCGACGATTCGCTGGTCACGCTCGAATCGGACAAGGCGACGATGGACGTGCCGTCGCCCGTTGCCGGCAAGGTCGCCAACGTCGCAGTCAAGGTCGGCGACAAGGTCCGCGAAGGCTCGCTCGTGCTCACGCTCGAATCACGACAGCAGCCAGCCGCAAGAACGAGCGGCAACGGCGGCGCGGGGCAGCCCTCTCCCGCGAGCGGCAGAGGGCGCGCCGAAGGCGCGGGTGAGGCCGCTCCCCGCGCAGCGCCGCGCGCGGCAACGGCCACGGAGCCACCGGCGCCCGAACTCGTCACGCCGGCGCCGCGCGGCGAGAAGGGACGCGCCGACATGCCGGGCGAAGGGGCGAGCGCCACACCGCCCGCCGGAGCGACGATCGAGGTGCGCGTGCCCGACATCGGCGACTTCAAGGACGTGCCGATCATCGAAGTCTTCGTGAAGCCCGGTGACGTCGTGCAGCCCGACGATCCGCTCGTCACGCTCGAATCGGACAAGGCGACGATGGAAGTGCCGGCGCCGATCGGCGGCGTCGTCGAAGGTGTACGCGTCGCGGTCGGCGACAAGGTGAGCGAAGGCGCGCCGCTGTTGACGCTGAAGACCGCACAGACCGGCGCCGAGCCCGCGAGCCGCCGGACGCCGCCGTCGATGCCCGACAACGCCGATCGCGCGGTGCCGCCGATCGGCGCACCGTCGGACGCCGCGCAACGTCCGCCGCCAACTGTGCCCGCCGCAGCGAACGAAGGGGTCTCGCGTCCGGTCGAGCGCCCCGACGTGCAGCAGCAAGCCGGTGCCGCGCCCGCGAACGAAGCCGCTGCGAGCACTGCCCATGCATCGCCGTCGGTGCGCAAGTTCGCGCGCGAGCTCGGCGTCGACATCGGACGCGTCGGCGGATCGGGGCCGAAAGGCAGGATCCTGCACGAGGACGTGCAGCGTTACGTGAAATCGGCGCTCGCTGCGCCGGCAACCGGTGCAGCACCCGCTGCCGGCATCGGCGGCCTTTCGCTTCTGGCGTGGCCGCAGATCGACTTCACGAAATTCGGCGCGGTCGAGACGAAGCCGCTGTCGCGGATCAAGAAGATCTCGGGCGCGAACCTCGCGCGGAACTGGGTGATGATTCCGCACGTCACGCAGTTCGACGATGCCGACGTCACCGATCTCGAGGCGCTGCGCGTGGCGCTCAACAAGGAGCAGGAAAAAAGCGGCACCAAGGTGACGATGCTCGCGTTCCTGATCAAGGCGTCGGTCGCGGCGTTGAAGCAATTCCCCGATTTCAATGCGTCGCTCGATGCAAGCGGCGAGAACCTCGTCTACAAGCAGTACTTCAACATCGGCTTCGCGGCCGATACGCCGAACGGACTCGTGGTGCCGGTGATCAAGGGCGCCGATGCGAAGGGCGTGCTTGCGATCGCGAAGGAGATGGGCGAGCTCTCGGTGAAGGCGCGCGAAGGCAAGCTCGGCCCGGCCGACATGCAGGGCGGCTGCTTCTCGATCTCGTCGCTCGGCGGCATCGGCGGCACCGCCTTCACGCCGATCATCAACGCGCCTGAAGTCGCGATCCTCGGCGTGTCGCGCAGCGCGACGAAGCCGGTGTGGAACGGCAACGAGTTCGCGCCGCGGCTGATGCTGCCGCTTTCGCTGTCGTACGACCACCGCGTGATCGACGGCGCGCAGGCCGCGCGGTTCATCACCTATCTCGCGGGCGTTCTGGCGGATCTGCGACGAGCGCTGCTTTGAGCGACAACGCGGCGCAGGATGCGCAAAAGCAGCTCGTTGCGCGCGAGGCGTTGCGCTACGTCGTCGAAGATGCATGGCTCGGCGTCGGCTCGGGTTCGACCGCGAATTTCTTCATCGACGGGCTGGCGAAGAGCCGGATTCGCATCAAGGGCGCGATCGCGAGCTCGGTCAAGACCGCCGAGCGGCTGAAGGCACACGGTATCGACGTCGAGGAGCTGAACAACGTCAGCGACATTCCGGTCTACGTCGACGGCGCCGACGAGGTGACCCCGCAGGGCGCGATGATCAAGGGTGGCGGCGGCGCGCTCACCCGCGAGAAGATCGTCGCCGCCGTGGCGCGCAGATTCGTCTGCATCGCGGATCAGTCGAAGAAGGTCGATACGCTCGGCCGCTTTCCGCTGCCGGTCGAAGTGATTCCGATGGCGCGAAGCTACGTTGCGCGCGAGCTGGTGCGCATCGGAGGCTATCCCGAATGGCGAATGGGCTTCACGACCGACAACGGCAACGCGATCCTCGACGTTTCCGATCTTCGGATCGACGACCCGGCGACCCTCGAGGATCGGATCAACGCAATCGCGGGCGTGGTGACGGTCGGGCTTTTCGCACGTCGCGGCGCCGACGTGATCCTGCTCGGCACGCCGGCGGGCGTCGAGACGATCGTTGCGGCGCGTTAAGCCTCGCCCCGGCCCTCTCCCGCTGCCGGGAGAGGGCGCGCTCCACGGGTAGAATGAACGGATGAACGACCTCGCCGACAAGGGCGTCGCGCAGATCGCCGATCTCGTGGACCGGATGAATCGGATCGGCGAAGCGGCACGCGCCGCATCGCGCGTCGTCGCCCGCGCCGACACGAACGCGAAGAACCTTGCGCTGACACGCGCCGGGGGTGCGCTGCGCCGCGAAACGCAGCGGCTGCTCGAAGCGAATGCGCACGACATCGAGGCCGCCCGCGCGTCCGGTCACGACGCCGCGTTCGTCGATCGCCTCGCAATGACCGCGAAGACGATCGATGCGATGGCGAAGGGGCTCGACGAAATCGTCGCGCTGCCCGATCCGGTCGGCGAGATTTCCGATCTCCGCCATCGTCCGTCCGGCATTCAGGTCGGCATGATGCGCGTGCCGCTCGGCGTCATCGGCATCGTCTACGAGTCGCGGCCGAACGTGACCGCCGATGCGGCGGGTCTTTGCCTCAAGTCGGGGAATGCGGCGATCCTGCGCGGCGGATCCGAGGCGATCCACAGCAACCGCGCGATCGCGCAGTGCATCCACGAAGGACTGCGCGACGCGGGGCTGCCCGAGGATGCGGTGCAACTCGTCGGCACGACCGATCGCGAAGCCGTCCGCCTTCTGATCGCCGACGACAAGCACGTCGACGTGATCGTGCCGCGCGGCGGAAAATCGCTGATCGAGCGGGTCGCACGGGACGCGCGCGTGCCGGTGCTGAAGCATCTCGACGGCGTCTGCCACGTCTACGTCGACGCGGCCGCCAATCTCGAGCAGGCGATACGCATCGCCGACAACGCGAAGACGCAGCGCTATTCGCCGTGCAACACGATGGAAACGCTGCTCGTGCACGCGGCCATCGCCGCGCGGTTCCTGCCTCGGATCGCGGCGATCTACGAAGCGAAGGGCGTCGAGATGCGCGGCGATGCGCAGGCGCGCGAGCTCGTTTCCGCAATGAGGCCCGCCGTCGAGGACGACTGGTACGCCGAGTACCTGGCGCCGATCATCGCGATTCGCATCGTCGACTCGCTCGACGCGGCGATCGACCACATCGCGCGCTACGGTTCGCAGCACACCGACGCGATCGTCACCGAGGATTACACCAATGCGATGCGCTTTCTCCGCGAGGTCGATTCGAGCTCGGTGATGGTGAACGCGTCGACGCGCTTCGCCGACGGCTACGAATACGGTCTCGGCGCCGAGATCGGCATCTCGACTTCCAAGCTGCACGCACGCGGACCGGTCGGCCTCGAGGGACTGACGAGCCGCAAGTGGATCGTGCTCGGCAGCGGCCAGATCCGCACCTGATCGAGTCGCGGACGACGCTCGCCGATGTCGAGCTCGGTTTCGATCGCGATCGGCACCAACACCGCGATTGCGATCTCGAAGGGCGTCGGCTGGTTCCTGACCGGTTCGCCGACGTTGTTCGCCGAAACCGTGCATTCGCTCGCCGACGTCGGCAACCAGGTGCTGCTGAAGATCGGCGAGGTTCGCTCGCGGCGCGGACCCGACGAAGAGCACCCGTTCGGTCACGGCCAGGAGAAATTCTTCTGGGCGCTCGTCTCGGCGGTCAGCGTATTCTTCATCGGCTGCGGCATCAACATTGCCCACGGCATCCAGGCGTTGCTGCACCCGGCGGAAGGCGGCGGCTTTTCGCCGCTCGTCATCGGCCTGCTGCTGTTCGCGCTCGTGCTCGAGTCGTGGACGTTCATCGTCGCATTGCGCGAGCTCGGCGGTTTCGGGGGCATCGCACGGAACCGGCACAACACCACCGTGCTCGCGGTGCTGCTCGAAGACGCCGTCGCGCTGATCGGGATCGTGCTGACGCTGATCGTCGCGGTCAGCGGCTACTACCTCGGTCCGCATCCTGAATTCGACGCGAGCATCGCGATCGTCGTCGGGCTGCTGCTCGGCACGATGGCCGTCTTCCTCGCCGCCATCAACCGACGCATCCTGATCGACACGGCGGACGCCGAGCTCGACGATGCCGCCGAGCGCTGGCTGCACGCACGGCGCATCGACGCGAACGTGCACTCGCTGGTGCTCGACGACGACAGCGCGATCCTGTTCGTGCGCGCGAACGGGGACGTCCCGCAGTCGAATGCGATCGGCGACGCACTCGCCGATCACGTGCAGGCGACGCTCGGCAAGCGCGCGTACGCTGTCTACTGGAAATTCGCGAAGACCGTGCGCGCCGCGAGCCTGCCGGAGCCGGCCGATCCGCGCCGGCTGCAACCGAAAGGAGGTACGCGATGAAACGTGCATGCGCTCGCATGCTTGCGTCGGTCGCCCATCGTGGCGTCTTCAACGCCACGCCGGCCGTGGCCGAGTATCGATGCGACAACCCGGGCGGCGTCGCCGATCGCCGCGCGCGCGCCGCGGCCGAGCGGGGTCGCGAGGCGCTGCGCCGGTTCATCGAGCGCACGCGTGCCGTGTACGGACTCCATTACTGGGATTGCATCGAGCCTCACGCGGCTGCAGGCGCCTGACGCCGCGCGCGCATCAGCCACAGCACGCCGGCGGCGACGATCGCGAGCACCGCCAGCGCCGCGCGATTCATCGTCTCCCAGCCGCTCGTCGTCACGAGCGCGCCCGATGCGAGCGACGACAGGCCCATCGTCGCGAACACGATGAAATCGTTGACGCCCTGCGTGCGCGCCTTTTCGCTCGGCGCGTACGTTTCCGTGAGGAGCGCGGTGCCTCCCGTGTACATGAAGTTCCAGCCGAGCCCGACGGCGACGAGCGCGGCCACGAAATGCGCGACCGAATTGCCGTCGAGGGCGACCAGCGCCCCGATCGCGGTCAACGCGACGCCGCCGAGGATGACGGTCAGCGTGCCGAAGCGACGGATCAGCGATCCGGTGAAGAATCCGGGCGCGAACATCGCGACGACGTGCCATTCGATGACGAGCGCCATCGCGCCGAACGGATGGCCGCAGAAATTCATCGCGATCGGCGTCGCGGTCATCAGCAGGTTCATGAGCCCGTAACCGAGCGCGGCGGCGATCACCGCGACGACGAACGTCGGCTGGCGCACGATTTCGCGCAGCGGACGTCCCTTGCCGGACCGTTCGTCGTGATGCGGGAACGGCACGTGGACGCGCGACTGCACGGCGAGCGCCACGAGCGCGACGAGCGCGAGCGCGACGAACGAGCCTTCGAACGGCGTCGCGAACAGGTCGCGCGCCGCGCGCACCGACTGCGGACCGATCAGGCCGCCGACGACGCCGCCTGCCAGCACGAGCGAAATCGCCTTCGCCCGATCCGCCGGCGCTGCGACTTCGGCTGCGGCGAACCGATATTGCAGGCCGACCGCGTTGTAGATGCCGATGACGCCCGTCGCGGCGCAGAAAAGCGGGAAGCTCCGATGCGACAGCGCGATCGCGCCGATCGCGCATCCGACGACGTTGATCAGCGCGCCGGTCATGAAACCGGCGCGTCGACCGACGCGCGCCATCCACAGTGACATCGGCATCGTCGCCAGCGCGGAACCGAGCACGTACGTCGTCGCGCCGAACGTCGCGAGCGCCTTCGTGCTCGCGAGCGAATAGCCGACGAGACCGTTCATCGAGATGAGGCCCGACGAGTTCGTCAGCAGAAGCGCCTGGCAGCAGGCGAGGAGGAAGATGTCGCGGCGCGAGGTTTGCACGGACGCCGGGCGCGCGGGCGCCCTCGGAAAGCCCGTATGATAAGCGAGAGACCATGCTCGACTCGCTTGCGCAATCGATCGTCGACTTCTGGTTCGTCCCGCGCGAAGGCGAAACGGTGCGCGGCGAACCGGCGTCGCCTCGCCAAAGAGTCACGCGCGACGTCTGGTTCCGCAAGGACGACGCGTTCGATGCGAGGATCCGCGACCGCTTCGGAGTTGCGCTGGCGGCGGGCCTCGCCGGCGCGTACGGCGACTGGTGCCACGAGCCGGTAGGATGCCTTGCGCGCGTCGTACTGCTCGACCAGTTCACGCGAAATGCCTTTCGCGGCACGCCGCAGGCATTCGCGGGGGACGCGGGCGCGCTCGCGACTGCCGAGGATGCGCTCGCGCGCGGATTCGAGCGCTCGCTTGCACCGCAGGAGTGCTGGTTCCTCTACATGCCGTTCGAGCACAGCGAGTCGCTTGCGGACCAGGATCGTGGCGTCGCGCTGTTCGAAGCGCTCGCCCGCGAGACCGGCCTCGACGAGCCGCTGCCGTGGGCGATCCGTCATCGCGACGTTGTGCGCCGTTTCGGCCGCTTTCCGCACCGTAACGAAATTCTCGGCCGCGCGTCGACGCCCGATGAAATCGCGTTCCTGAAGGAGCCGGGCTCACGGTTCTGATGGGCGCCGCCGATACCGCGCACATCGCGCCGCCGCTCGCAATCCTCGGCGGCACGTTCGATCCGGTGCATTACGGGCACCTGCATCTCGCCGACGATGTGCGCAAAGCGCTGGCGCTGCGCGACGTCCATCTCGTGCCCGCCGCCGATCCACCGCATCGCGGCGCGCCGCATGCAAGCGCACGCGACCGCGTGGCGATGCTCGAACTCGCCGTCCGCGACTTCCCCGGCCTCGTCGTCGATACGCGCGAAATCGCGCGCGGCGGGAAGAGCTATACGGTCGACACGCTCGTCGATCTGCATGCCGAACACCCGCGCACGCCGCTTCTTCTGCTGCTCGGCGCCGACCAGTTCAGAAGCCTCGCGACGTGGCATCGCTGGCCAGCGCTTTTCGATCTCGCGCATCTCGTCGTCGCGCCGCGGCCGGGCGTTCCTGTCGACGCCGATCTTCCCGACGCGCTCGCGCGCGAATGGCGGACGCGACACACCCGCGATGCGCAGCTCTTGCGCTCGCGCAGCGCAGGCTCCATCTACGTCCAGCCCGTGACGCCGCATCCGATTTCGTCGACGGCGATACGCGCGGCACTCGCCCGCGGCGATCGCGAATCGGTCGAAATTGCCGGTTTGCTCCCGCCCGCGGTTTTAGCCTATATTGAATCGAACCAACTCTATCCACCACCGCCAACGCATGCGTCCTGACAAGCTGCAGGAGGTCGCCGTCGCGGCCCTCGAGGACATCAAGGCCCGCGACATCGAAGTGATCGATGTCCGCCCGCAAACCAGCCTTTACGACACGATGGTGATCGCCTCGGCCGATTCGAATCGGCAGGTGAAGGCGCTCGCCGGACACGTTCGCGACAAGCTCAAGGAAGCCGGCGCGCCGATCCTCGGCGTCGAAGGCGAGGACGTCGGCGAATGGGTGCTCGTCGACGCGGGCGACATCGTCGTGCACGTGATGCAGCCTGCCGTGCGCGCGTACTACAACCTCGAGGAGCTCTGGGCGCCGCAGGCGCCGGTGCGCCGCGCACGCACGGCGTCGGCGGCGTAGCGCAAGCAGCCTTTGAAGCTGCGCATCGTCGCGCTCGGTCACCGGATGCCCGCATGGGTGGTGGCCGGGTTCGACGATTACGCGCGGCGGCTCCCCCGTGAATTCGCGCTCGACCTGGTCGAGCTCAAGCCTGCGCCGCGCGAGCGCGCGCGAAACGTCGCGAGGCTCCTCGCAGCTGAAGCGGTGCGCATCGACGCCGCTTGCGCGGGCCATCGCAGCATCGCGCTCGACGGGCACGGCGAAGCGTGGTCGACGCGCCAGTTCGCGTCGCGGCTCGCACGCTTTCGCGACGCGGGCGACGACCTCGCATTCATCATCGGCAGCGCCGACGGCCTGTCGGCGGATGTAAAGTCGCGTGCCGCGGCCGTCGTCGCGCTGTCCGCGATGACGCTGCCGCACGGCCTCGTCAGGGTGCTGCTGATGGAGCAAATCTATCGCGCCGTCAGCCTCCTGGCCGGACACCCGTATCATCGCGAGTGACCACGGAGGGCTGGGATGAGCGCACCGGTGCTGTATCTCGCGTCGAAGAGCCCGCGGCGGCAATCGCTCCTGCACCAGCTCGGCATCGAATTCGAAACGCTGCTGCTGCGTGAAGCGGCAGGACGGGCGCGCGACATCGTCGAGGAGGCGCTCGACGCCGAGCCTCCGCCGCACTACGTCGAGCGCATGGCGCGAACGAAGGCGCAGGTCGGCTGGCAGCGGATGCAGAACCGCAAGCTCGCCGAGCGACCGGTGCTTGGCGCCGACACCGAAGTGGTGCTCGACGGCGAGCTGTTCGGCAAGCCGCGCAACGCCGAAGATGCCACCCGGATGCTGAAGCGCCTGGCCGGCCGCACCCATCAGGTGCTGACCGCGGTCGCGCTTCGTCATGGCGACTCGACCGAGGTCGAGGTGTCGGTTTCGCGGATCACGCTGCGGCGCCTCGGCGCCCTGGAAATCGAGCGCTACGTCGCGAGCGGCGAGCCGTTCGACAAGGCGGGCGGCTACGCGGTGCAGGGATTGGCGGCTGCGTTCATCTCGCGCCTCGAGGGCAGCTACAGCGGCGTCGTCGGCCTGCCGCTCTACGAGACGTCGGCGCTGCTTTCACGCGCGGGAAAGCCCGTTCTGTGAGCGCCGCAGAGCCACCTCGAGGCGCGAATTCCGCCCCCCCGGCGGGCAGCGAAGCGCGTGAGCCCGAAGGGCCGCCCCGAGGACGCACAGGCGAGAGCGAAGCTCGAGCGTTGTTCAGCATGCCGCAAGCGTGGGGGGATCGGTGAATTCCGGGGCGCTGCCTCCTGCGTTCACGCCGACGCGCGTCGAGGGACCGCGTCCGAACGAACGCGCCGCGATCACGCAGGAGATCCTGATCAACGTGACGCCGCAGGAGACGCGCGTCGCGATGCTCGAGCAGGCGGTCGTGCAGGAGCTGCACATCGAGCGCGCGAGTGCGCGCGGCCTCGTCGGCAACATCTGCCTCGGCAAGGTCGCGCGCGTGCTGCCCGGCATGCAGAGCGCGTTCGTCGAAATCGGCCTCGAGCGCGCCGCGTTCCTGCACATCGCCGACATCTGGGAGCATCGCCAGAACGGGCACGGCGAGCACCGCCCGATCGAGCGGATCCTGCACGAGGGCCAGACGCTGCTCGTGCAGGTGATCAAGGATCCGATCGGAACGAAGGGCGCGCGGCTGTCGACGCAGCTCTCGCTCGCGGGGCGCCTCCTCGTCTATCTGCCGCAGGATTCGCACATCGGCATCTCGCAGCGGATCGAGGACGAGCAGGAGCGCGAGAGCCTCCGCGGCAAGTTGACGACGCTGCTGCCGGAAGGATCGGCAGGCGGCTTCATCATCCGCACGATGGCCGAAGCGGCGAGCGAGCGCGAGCTCGGGACCGACATCGAATACCTGACGAAGCTGTGGCGCGACCTGAACGAGCGCGCGGCACTCGTGCCGGCGCCGACGCTGCTCTACCAGGATCTGAACCTTTCGCAGCGCGTGCTGCGCGACATGGCGACCGAGGAAACGTCGCGCATCCTCGTCGATTCACGCGAGACGTTCCTGCGGATGCAGGATTTCGCCCGCGAATACACGCCGGCGCTCGTCGACAAGATCCAGCATTACGCGGGGGAGCGCCCGCTCTTCGACCTGCACGGCGTCGAGGACGAGATCGAGAAGGCGCTCGCGCGCCGCGTCGATCTGAAGTCGGGCGGCTACCTGATCATCGACCAGACCGAGGCGATGACGACGATCGACGTCAACACCGGCGGCTTCGTCGGCGGCCGCAGCTTCGACGACACGATCTTCAAGACGAACCTCGAAGCCGCGCAGGTGATCGCGCGGCAGCTCCGGATGCGCAACCTCGGCGGCATCATCATCATCGACTTCATCGACATGGAGAACGTCGACCACCGCAACGCGGTGCTCGCCGAATTCGACAAGGCGCTCGAGCGCGACCGCACGCGCCTCACCGTCAACGGCTTCACTCAGCTCGGCCTGGTCGAGATGACGCGCAAGCGCACGCGCGAATCGCTCGCCCACATCCTGTGCGAGACGTGCCCGACCTGCGGCGGCCGCGGCGAATTCAAGACCGCGCAGACGATCTGCTACGAAATCCTGCGCGAGATCCTGCGCGAGGCGAAGCAGTTCAACGCGCGCGAGTTCCGCATCCTCGCCTCGCAGTCGGTGATCGACATGTTCCTCGACGAGGAGTCGCAGAGCCTGGCGCAGTTGGGCGACTTCATCGGCAAGCCGATCTCGCTGCAGGTCGAGACGCTCTACACGCAGGAGCAGTACGACGTCGTGTTAATTTAGGCGGGCCAAAGCTTCGCGCACACGGATTGTGCGCACGATACTTCGGCCCGATTGGTCATCCGCGAAAAGCTCGGGGCGGCCCTTCGCCTTTCGCGCGGTAAATGCAGGATCCGATCGCCACTCGCCTCGCACGCGTCCTCGATCGCGTGCGCGCGCTCGCCGCGCAGGTCTTCCGTCGTCCGGCCGCCCCCGGCCGCTTCGAATTCGGCAGCGCGTCCTCGCTGCGTGGCTACCTGACGACGGCGCCGCTCGTCGAGCCCGCGCGCGATTACCTGGTCTACGTTCCGCGCGGTTTCTCGCGCAGCAAGCGGGCGCCGCTACGCGTGCTGTGCCATGGATGCCGGCAGAGTGCCGAAGATCTCGCTTCGCTGTCACGCATCGCCGAGTACGCGGACCGCGAGGGCTGCCTGGTGTTGATGCCGATGCAATCGGACGCTGCGAACGGCTGGGGCTGCTGGAACTGGTTCGAGACGAATACCGAGCATGGGGCCGGTGAAGCGGCGATCGTCGCCGCGCAGATTCTCCGGGTTCGTCGGCGCTATCGCGCACGCCGCGAGCGCGTCTGGGTTGCGGGACTCTCCGCCGGCGGCGCGCTCGCGGCCATCCTCGGGCTGCGCCACCCGCGGCTCGTCCGCGGCGTGTTCGTCCATTCGGGACTTGCGTGCGGCGCCGCGGCATCGGCAGCCACCGCGTTGCCGGTGATGCGCGACGGACCGAACAACGACGTCGTGGCCGTCGGCGACGAGGCGCGAAGCCGGTGGCACGAGGCGACGCCACCGAACGTCGCGCTGCTCGTCGTGCAGGGCGACCGCGACGATGTCGTCGCGCCGGTCCATGCGAGCGCGCTGGTTCGACAGTACCTTCGCTTCAACGGCGACACGTTGATCGCGTCCGACATGCCGTTGCGGCGCAGCGACGCTTCGTCGCACGAAGCGGCCGGCGCGCGTTACGGACTGCGCACCGACGACTGGTGGATCAACGGCCGCGTTCGGGTGCGCGCAGCGATGGTCGAAGGCCTCGGACACGCGTGGAGCGGCGGCGACGCCAGCTACGCGTTCGCCGATGCCCGCGGTCCCGACGCGCTCGAGCTTTTTACGCGGTTCGTCGTGGACGCCGAAGGCCGCGGCGAGCGGTCGCGGATCGCGCGGCTCCTGCGTGCGCCTGCGACGGGCATTGACCGCAACCCCTAAGTAAGAGCATTATTACTTGCGAGGCGCCGCGACAGCGGCGAGGTGCGGATGCGGCGCCCACCCCTGCCATGACCCCGGATCTCCTCAATCGCCCGATCGAGGTCGTGAACGTCGGCCTCGCCGGCTTCGCGCAGGACCTCGCTTCCCGCCACGTCCCCGTCGTCCAGGTCGACTGGACGCCGCCGGCACGCGGCGATGCGAAGCTCGCGGCGCTGCTCCGGCAACTCGCTGCCAGCGAATCCTCGATTGCCCCGGCGAATGCCGAAGCGCTGCGCCGGATGCTCGATGGCGAGCCCGTCCTCGTCGACGTGCAAACCGCCGGCGACGTGATCGCCGGCCTCGGCGAACGCGTGATCCTGCACGCGGGCCCGCCGATCGAATGGAGCCGCATGTGCGGCCCGCTCCGCGGGGCGATCGCGGGCGCGATCGTCTACGAAGGCTGGGCGGGCGACCTCGCCGGCGCCACGGAACTGGCCGCGTCGGGCGCGATCACGTTCCGCCCCGATCACGACGGCCGCAGCGTCGGGCCGATGACCGGGATGATCACGCGCTCGATGCCGGTGTTCGTCGTCGAGAACCGCACGTTCGGCAATCGCGCGTACAGCACGATCAACGAAGGCCTCGGCAAGGTAATGCGCTTCGGCGGCAACGACGCGAGCGTCATCGATCGCCTGCGGTGGCTGCGCGACGTCTGCGGTCCCCGCCTCGGTGGCGCCCTGCGCGCCATCGGCGGCATCTCGCTCGGGCCGTTGATCGCGCGCGGGCTTGCGATGGGCGACGAGATGCATCAACGCAACGTCGCGTGCTCGGCGCTGTTCTTGCGCGTTGCCGCGCCCGCGATCGCGCGCGGCGGCGGCTCCGCGGACGACATCGCGGCGGTGCTGCAGTTCATCGGTGGCAACGATCAGTTCTTCCTGAACATCGCGATGGCGATGGGCAAGGCGATCACCGATCCCGCGCGCGGCATCGCGCATTCGACGATCGTCACCGCGATGTGCCGCAATGGCACCGATTTCGGCATCCGCGTGAGCGGCACCGGCGACCGGTGGTTCACCGCACCGGTCGAGATGCCGCAGGGTCTGTACTTCCCCGGCTATTCGGAAGCCGACGCGAATCCCGACATCGGCGATTCGGCGATTCTCGAGACGATCGGCCTCGGCGCGTTCGCGATGGCGGCGTCGCCCGCGGTCGTCGGCTTCGTCGGCGGTGGCGGCGTTGCGGAAGCGCTCGACTACACGCGCGCGATGGCCGACATCTCGATCGGGACGAATGCGAAGTGGCCGATCCCGATGCTCGACTTCGCCGGCGTGCCGTCCGGCATCGACGTGCGCCGCGTCGTCGAGACCGGCATCGCACCGGCGATCAACACCGGCATTGCGCATCGTGAGGCCGGCGTCGGACAGGTCGGCGCGGGAATAGCGCGCGCGCCGCTCGGCTGCTTCGACGCGGCGCTCCGGGCGCTGGTCGACCAGGAGCGCGCGCGATGACGTGTGTCGCCAGCCGCGTCGTGCGCGGCCGCTACCTCGATTCGGTCAGCCTGATGCGGATCTCGCAGAGCCTGTCGGCACTCGAAGGCGTCGCTGAAGCGGCGGTGATGATCGGTTCCGACACGAACAAGCGCCTGATGCGCGACTCGGGCCTGCTCGACGCCGAAGCCGAAGCCGCGCAACCGGCCGATCTGATCGTCGGCGTCCGCGCTGAAAGCGAAGCCGCCGCTCGCGCAGCATTGGCGGCGGTCGATGCGCTGCTCAGCAAGCGCGAAACGTACGCCGCGGGCGGCGGGATCGCGCACGCGCGAACGCTCGACGGCGCGACGAAGGCGTTGCCCGGCGCGAACATCGCGTTGATCTCGGTACCCGGTGAATTCGCCGCCGCTGAAGCAGCGAAAGCGCTTCGTGCAAACCTCAACGTGCTGCTGTTCAGCAACAACGTATCGCTCGACGACGAGCTCGCACTGAAGCAGCTCGCGCGCGAGCGCGGCCTGCTGCTGATGGGGCCCGATTGCGGCACGAGCCTCGTCAATGGCGTACCGCTCGCGTTCGCGAACGTCGTTCCGCGCGGCGGCGTCGGCGTCATCGCCGCGTCAGGCACCGGATTGCAGGAAGTGACGACGCTCGTGGCACACGGCGGCGGCGGCATTTCGCATGGACTGGGCGTCGGCGGCCGCGACCTGCGAGACGAGATCGGCGGCATCACGACGCTGATGGCGCTCGATGCGCTCGACGCCGATGCCGCGACGACCCACATCGTGCTCGTTTCGAAGCCACCGGCACCGCGCGTCGCCAACGCGGTGCTCGAGCGCATTGCGAAGAGCGCGAAACGCTTCATCGTCTGCCTGCTCGGCCAATCCGATATCGAACTGCCCTCCAACGCACGGCGTGCGCACACGCTCCGCGAGGCGGCAGAGCTCGCGCTCGGCGTGCGGTTCGCACCCGACTTCGTCACGCGCACGGCGCTGCCGCATAACGTGCGCGGCAACCGCGTGCGCGGGCTCTATTGCGGCGGAACGCTTTGTGCCGAAGCGCAGCTCGTGCTGCTCCACGCCGGCGAGCCCGTCGCGTCGAATGCGCCCGTACCCGGCGCGCGCGCGATCGAAGGCGCGACGCAGAACCGCGTGCATTCGATCGTCGACCTCGGCGCGGACGAATACACGCGGGGTCGTCCGCATCCGATGATCGAGCCCGCGATCCGGAGCGAGCCGTTGCGCGCGGCGATGAGCGATCCGACGACGGCAGCCGTGCTGCTCGACGTCGTGATCGGCTATGGCGCGCATCCCGACCCCGCCGGTGTGCTCGCCGACGCCGTCGGATCGATGCCGGCGCAGCGGCCGCCGATCATCGCGTCCGTCTGCGGCACCGAAGGAGATCCGCAGGTCTATTCACGGCAGGTGCGCACGCTCGAAAGCGCGGGCGTCATCGTTGCGCCGTCGAACGCTCATGCGGCCGAGTTCGTCGTGCGCGTGCTGCACGGTCGCTGACGACTCTAGATCGCGCCCGCGACCGCCATGGCGCCGGCGAGCGCGTCCCATCCCGACGTGTGACCGACCGCGGCGAGCGCGTCGAGCGCATCGGCGATGTCGCGGCCGTCGGCGAGCGCGCACAGGCATGCGTGCAGTGCCTCGCCGCCCTCGCCGTGCGCAGCCGCGGCGAGATGCGCGACGCTGACCGGATGCGTGGCATCGGCGCAAAGCGGCAACAGCCAATCGCCGAGCGCCCCCGCGCGATCGGCCTTGCCGAATGCATGCAGCGCGACGAGCGCGCCGCCCAGGAAGTCGTCGCCGGATGGCGTGAGGCCCGGCCCGAGGCCGATCAACGCGCTGAGCGCGTGCGGTGGCGCACCGGCCGGACGTGCAAGCCACTCCTGCAATGCGTCAGCGGCGTCGCACGCGATGCGGGCGAGCGCGACCGGCGATGCGGAGCCGGCAACGAGAGACGCGAGACCGTCCGCAGGCGCGCGATCGCGGGCGGCGTTTCGTACGAGCATGGCGCCGCGCGCAAGACATTCGCGATCTATTGGCAGCGCGGGCTTCGCCGGGTGCCAGCGCACCGCGTGCGCGAAGTCGAGCTCCGCGTCGCCAACGCGAAAGCGCGGCCATGAACCGGTGGCACGCTCGCCCGGTTGCACCGCCGTAAGCCATGCGCGAATCGCGGCGCCCGAGTCGACGAGCGCATTCAGCGGGCCGCGACCGAGTCCACTCGCGCCGATGCAAAGCCACTGCTCATTCAATTCGACGTACGCGCTGCGCTCGAACACCGCGCGCACGCATCCGCCGCGCGCCTCGCTCATCGCGCCGGCAGAGAAGCCGCCGACGCACGTCACGATCAACGGCGCTGCATCACGACTCGGCGACGACATGCGTACCTGCGTCGCCCTCGAACGCCGCGGCCGCCTGCTCGAGATGCGCGATGATCGCGCGCTTTCCCCCGCGCGCGAGAAAGCGCAGCACCGCGTCGATCTTCGGCGCCATGCTGCCGCGCGCGAAGTGGCCTTCGGCCTGGTACGCCTCCAGCTCGCGCACGCTGACGGTGCCGAGGTCGCGCTGGCCCGGCTTGCCGAAGTCGATCGCGA
>DATNGN010000002.1:0-10219 GCA_035605875.1 Casimicrobiaceae bacterium | reverse complement strand
CGTCTCGCTCGTCTCGCTGGCCGGCGGCGTGCTGAACGTCTTTCGCCGCTTCGCGATCCCGGCGTTCACGCCGGTATTGCTCAACGTGTCGATCATCGGCGCGGCGATCCTGCTCGCGCGTTTCGTCGACCCGCCGATCATCGCGCTCGCGATCGGCGTCGCGATCGGCGGGCTTGCGCAACTCGTGCTGCAGATCCGGCCGCTGCTCGCCATCGGCATGCTGCCCAAACCGTCGTTCGCATGGCGCGACGAGGGCGTGCGCAGGATCCTTCGCGCGATGGGACCGGCCGTGATCGGCGTGTCGGCCGCGCAGATCTCGGCGCTCATCAACACGCAACTCGCGGCGCTGCTCGGCGACGGACGCATCTCGTGGATCACCTACGCGGATCGGTTGATGGAATTTCCGACGGCGCTGCTCGGTGTCGCGCTCGGGACGATCCTGCTGCCGTCGCTTGCACAGCACCACAGCGACGCGGACCACGAAGCGTATTCGTCGCTGCTCGACTGGGGCCTGCGGCTTGCGATCCTGATGGCGTTGCCGGCCGCGCTGGCTCTCGCGCTGCTCGCGTTGCCGCTGGTGTCGACGCTGTATCAGTACGGCCGGTTCACCGTCAACGACGTGATGCAGACGCGCGCCGCGTTGCTCGGCTACAGCGTCGGGCTGCCGGCGATCATCCTCGTCAAGATTCTCGCACCCGGCTTCTATGCGCGGCAGATGATGAGAACACCGGTGAAGATCGCGTCGTTCACGGTGATCGTCACGCAGACGCTCGCGGTCATCCTCGCATGGCCGCTTCGCCTCGAGCAGGCGGGCCTCACGCTCGCGATGAGCATCGGCGCGTGCTGCAACGCGGGCCTTCTGCTGTGGTCGCTGCTGCGCAAGGGGCTCTACCACCCGCGTCCCGGATGGCTCGTCTTTTTCGCGAAGGTGTGCATCGCGAGCACCGTGCTCGCGCTCGTCATCGCATGGCTCGTCGGCGCCGAGCCGGTATGGCTTCGCGCGAACGGCGTCTACAAGGTGGGGCGGCTCGGACTCGTCATCGGCTGTGCGGCGCTCGCGTACTTCGCGACGCTGTTCGCGCTCGGCTTCAGGTTCGCCGACTTCAACCGCCGCGAAGCGGTGCCGACCCACGAGCTGCCAGCACAGGACACCGCGGACGTGCCCGAGTGAGTTGCCTCAGTTCGGCGCTTCGTGCTTGCGATGGGGGCAGTCGATCTTCGTGCAATCGGCGTAGAGGTAGAGCGCGTGCTCGCTGATGGCGAAGCCGCGCTCCTTCGCGACGCGCGCCTGGCGCCGCTCGATCTCGGGGTCGTAGAACTCCTCGACGCGTCCGCATTGCAGGCACACCAGATGATCGTGGTGCTTGCCTTCGTTCAGCTCGAACACCGCCTTGCCCGATTCGAAGTGATGCCGCACGAGAAGGCCGGCTTGCTCGAACTGCGTCAGCACGCGATAGACGGTGGCGAGGCCGATGTCGAGTCCCTCGGCGAGGAGCAGCTTGTAGACGTCCTCGGCGGTGAGGTGGCGGACCTTCGACGTCTCGAACAGGTTGATGATCTTGAGGCGCGGAACCGTCGCCTTGAGCCCGGCACTTTTCAGGTCATGAGAGTTGGTCATCGGTCCCCCGCGCATGCGCGCGTGCTCGTGTCGACCCGGGGCGTCGACGTATCGTGCGCGCCGTCGTGTCTATAATAGACAATTTGCCAGTGATTCCCATAGTGTCTCCATCGACAACCCGCGCCGTCGCGCGGGCGGCGGTGTGCGCTTTGCCGGTGGCGCTCGCCGCATTGCTTGCCGCCGGTTGCGCGACGTTCGATCGTTACATGCCGACGTGGCGCTCGCTCGGCGTCTACAAGATCGACATCAACCAGGGCAACTACCTGTCCGAGGACGCGGTCGACAAGCTCAAGGTCGGCATGACGCAGACACAGGTGCGCCAGATCCTCGGCACGCCGCTCGTCACCTCACCGTTTCGACCCGATCAGTGGGATTACGTTTACGAATACACGCGCCAGGGTCGCGTCCTCGAGCACCGTAACTTCACCGTCTATTTCGCCGACGGCAAAGTGACACGCTGGGAAGGGGACAAGTTGCCGGAGACGGTCGTCGACCTCAACAAATCCGCGACCGCGAAGGCGCTGCCGTCGAACGCCGAAGGCGAGAAGAGCTTCTGGGATCGCTTCCTCGACGTGTTCCGCAAGTGAGCGACGCTTCGTTCGCGCGCCTTCCCCCCGATGCGCCTGCGGCGACCATTCGCGTCGCGATCGCCGGCGCCGGCGGCCGCATGGGTCAGGCGCTGATCGAGGCGACGCTCGAAGCATCCGATTTGACGCTCGCGGCAGCGATCGACGTGTCGCGCAGCGCAGCGATCGGCGCCGACGCCGGCGAGCGCTGCGGCCGGTCGACCGGCGTTCGCGTCATTTCAGACGTCGACGAGGCGCTTTCGGTTGCCGACGTGCTGATCGATTTCACGCGGCCGTCGGGGACGCTCGCGCATCTTGCCGCCTGCGCGAACGCCGGCGTTGCGGCCGTCGTCGGCACCACCGGCTTCGATGACGCCGGCAAGGCGGAGATCGCCGCGCGCGCGCGCACCATTCCGATCGTGTTCGCGCCCAACATGAGCGTCGGCGTCAACGTGCTCACCGATCTCGTCCGCCGCGCCGCGCAACTGCTCGGCCCCGCGTTCGACGTCGAGGTGCTCGAAATGCATCACCGGCTCAAGGTCGACGCGCCGTCGGGCACCGCGCTCGCGCTCGGCGAAGCGGCTGCCGAGGGTGCCGGCGTCGCGCTGCGCGAGCACGCGATCTATGCGCGCGAGGGGGTGACCGGCGAGCGCCCGCCGGCGGCGATCGGCTTCGCGACGCTTCGCGGCGGCGATGTCGTCGGCGAGCATACGGTGCTCTTCGCCGGCGCGGGCGAGCGGCTCGAGCTCACGCACCGCGCGATGTCGCGGCGCAATTTCGCGAGCGGGGCGCTGCGCGCAGCGCGGTTCGTCGCCGCGCATCGCGCCAACCGCGGAAGCGGACTTTTCGACATGCGCGACGTGCTCGGCCTGACTTCTCGCGGCTGACCCGATTACGCGGCGAGACGCTCGACGCTGGTGAGCTGCGCGATCGAGCGCGCCGCACCGGCCAGCGACGCTTCGCGGCTCGCGTCGCTGATCGCCAGTCCCTCGGCGTAGGCGAACTCGACGTCGGTGATGCCGAGAAAGCCCAGGAACTGACGCACGTAGCCCGTTTCGAAATCCTGCGGCGTACCGGCATAGCGGCCGCCGCGGGTCGCGACCACGTACGCCTTCTTGCCGGTCAGCAAGCCGACCGACGTGGTTTGCCGCGGGGCCTCTTCTTCGGTTAAGATTGCGGAACGCGCGGGGAAGGCCACACCTTCCCCGTTTGCACGTCCGGCGCGCGCAACGCGCACCGGGTCGCGATCGATCTCGCCTTCATGAACGCTTCGCCATCCTCGGCCTCCTCGATGCCGCCGCTGTTTCCTGCGCAGCCGCAAGCGTTGCTCGCACTCGCGGACGGTACGGCGCTGCGCGGCCGCGCCATCGGAGCCCTCGGTTACGCCGTGGGCGAGGTCGTGTTCAACACGTCGATGACCGGCTATCAGGAGATCCTGACCGATCCGTCGTATGCAGGGCAGATCGTGACGCTCACGTATCCGCATATCGGCAACGTCGGCGTCAATGCGGACGATGCCGAGTCGCGGCGCATTTTCGCCGCCGGCCTCGTCATTCGCGACCTTCCGCGGCTCGCGTCGAACTGGCGCCGCGCGGCGGACTTGTCGCAATACCTGCGCGACGCGAATGTCGTCGCGATTGCCGATGTCGACACGCGCAAGCTGACCCGCATCCTGCGCGAACGCGGCGCACAGAACGGCTGCATCGCCGCGGCGGAGTCGATGCACGAGGCCGATGTCGGCGAGGCGATCGCGCGTGCGCGTGCCGCGCCGTCGATGACGGGGCTCGATCTGGCCAAGGTCGTTTCGTGCGCGCACCCGTATGATTGGACGTCGGGCCCATGGGCACTGGGCAGCGGTTACCGGCCGATGAGCGAGGCGAAGTACCATGTCATCGCCTACGATTACGGCGCGAAGCACAACATCCTGCGTCTGCTCGTGCAGCGCGGTTGCCGGCTGACGGTCGTGCCGGCAAAGACATCGGCGAAGGAAGCACTCGCGCTCGCGCCCGATGGCATCTTCCTGTCGAACGGTCCCGGCGATCCCGAGCCGTGCGACTACGCGATCGATGCGATCCGCGATCTCGTCGATCGCGGATTGCCGACGTTCGGCATCTGCCTGGGGCATCAGTTGCTGGGCCTCGCATCCGGCGCACGCACGGTGAAGATGAAGTTCGGCCATCACGGCGCGAATCATCCGGTGCTCGACAAGGACACCGGGCAGGTGCTGATCACGAGCCAGAACCACGGCTTTGCCGTCGACGCGGCGACGTTGCCCGCGAACGTGCGCGTGACGCACGTGTCGCTGTTCGACGGCAGCCTGCAGGGCATCGCACGCACCGATCGCCCGGCGTTCAGTTTCCAGGGGCATCCGGAAGCGAGCCCGGGACCACACGATCTCGGCTATTTGTTCGATAGGTTCGTGAGGATGATGGAGAGGAGGACCTAGGATCGGGGAACGAGGATCGAGAGGCATGACGTGTCTATGGCCAGCGACGAGGATCCGAGGGTCTGGCAGCTGTCGATGCTTCTCGTCGAAGACGTGTACGAGCACTGAAGCCCCTCGATCCTCGATCCTGAATCCTCGATCCCAAGCCATGCCTCGCCGCACCGACATCCGCAGCATCCTGATCATCGGCGCCGGCCCGATCATCATCGGCCAGGCCTGCGAGTTCGATTACTCGGGCGCGCAGGCATGCAAGGCGCTGCGCGAGGAAGGCTATCGCGTCATTCTCGTCAACTCGAATCCGGCGACGATCATGACCGACCCGGAGATGGCCGACGTCACCTACATCGAGCCGATCACCTGGCAGATGGTCGCGAGCATCATCGAGCGCGAGCGTCCCGACGCGCTTCTTCCGACGATGGGCGGGCAGACGGCGCTCAATTGCGCGCTCGACCTCGCGCGCGAAGGGATTCTGACGAAGTACGACGTCGAGCTGATCGGTGCCTCGAAGAAGGCGATCGACAAGGCCGAGGACCGCGAGAAGTTCAAGGCCGCGATGACGCGCATCGGCCTCGGCTCCGCGCGTTCCGGCATCGCGCACAACCTCGAGCAGGCGCTCGACGTGCAGACGCAGATCGGCTTTCCGGCCGTCATCCGTCCGTCGTTCACGCTCGGCGGCACCGGCGGCGGCATCGCGTACAACAAGGACGAGTTCGTCGACATGTGCAAGCGCGGGCTCGACCTCTCGCCGACGCACGAGCTCCTGATCGAGGAGTCGCTGCTCGGCTGGAAAGAGTTCGAGATGGAGGTGGTCCGCGATCGCAAGGACAATTGCATCATCGTCTGCTCGATCGAGAACCTCGATCCGATGGGCGTGCACACCGGCGACTCGATCACCGTCGCGCCGGCGCAGACGCTGACCGACAAGGAATACCAGATCATGCGCAACGCGTCGATCGCGGTGCTGCGCGAGATCGGCGTCGATACCGGCGGATCGAACGTGCAGTTCGCGATCAATCCTGCCGACGGTCGCATGATCGTCATCGAGATGAACCCGCGCGTCTCGCGCAGCTCGGCGCTCGCATCGAAGGCAACGGGGTTTCCGATCGCGAAGATCGCCGCGAAGCTCGCCGTCGGCTACACGCTCGACGAGCTCGCGAACGACATCACCGGCTCGGAAGGCGGTCATTTCATGCCGGCATCGTTCGAGCCGGCGATCGACTACGTCGTCACGAAGGTGCCGCGCTTCGCGTTCGAGAAGTTCAAGCAGGCCGACGACCGCCTGACGACGCAGATGAAGTCGGTCGGCGAGGTGATGGCAATCGGCCGCACGTTCAAGGAATCGCTGCAGAAGGCGCTGCGCGGTCTCGAAGTCGGCGTCGACGGCTTCAACCTGAAGACCGTCGACCCCGACACGATCGCCGACGAGCTCGCGTATCCACGCGCCGAGCGGATCTGGTACGTCGCCGACGCGTTCGGCATCGGCATGAGCCTCGAGGAGCTGCATGCGCACACGAAGATCGATCCGTGGTTCCTCGCGCAGATCAAGGAGATCGTCGACACCGAGCTTGCCGTCGAGAAGCGCACGCTCGAATGGCTGTCGAAGGACGACCTCCGTGAGCTGAAGCGGATGGGCTTCTCCGATCGGCGGCTCGCGCATCTGCTGAAGACGACCGAGGACGACGTGCGCAATCGCCGGCATGCGCTCGGCGTGCGTCCCGTCTACAAGCGCGTCGACACCTGCGCCGCCGAATTCGCGACGCGCACGGCGTACCTCTATTCGACCTACGAGGATGAAAGCGAAGCCGAGCCGACCGATCGCCGGAAGGTGATGGTGCTGGGCGGCGGTCCGAACCGGATCGGGCAGGGCATCGAATTCGACTACTGCTGCGTGCATGCGGCGATGGCGCTGTCCGAGGACGGCTTCGAGACGATCATGGTGAACTGCAATCCCGAGACCGTCTCGACCGACTACGACACGTCGGACCGTCTGTACTTCGAGCCGCTGACGCTCGAGGATGTGCTCGAGATCGTGCACGTCGAAAATCCATGGGGGGTGATCGTGCAGTTCGGCGGCCAGACGCCGCTCAAGCTCGCCCGCGACCTCGAGGCGAACGGCGTACCGATCATCGGCACGTCGCCCGAGATGATCGACGTCGCCGAGGATCGCGAGCGTTTCCAGAAGATGCTGCGTCGCGCGGGACTGCGACAACCGCCGAACCGCACCGCGCGCACCGAGGCGGAAGCACTGGCCGCAGCCCAGGCGATCGGTTACCCGCTCGTCGTGCGTCCGTCGTACGTACTGGGGGGACGCGCGATGGAGATCGTTCACGAGCCGCGCGACCTGGAGCGCTACATGAAGGAGGCGGTGCAGGTGTCGAACGACAGCCCGGTGCTGCTCGACCGCTTCCTGAACGACGCGATCGAAGTCGACGTCGATGCGGTTGCGGACGGCACGGACGTCGTCATCGGCGGCATCATGGAGCACATCGAGCAGGCCGGCGTGCATTCGGGTGATTCGGCGTGCTCGCTGCCGCCGTTTTCGCTGTCGCGCGAATTGCAGGACGAGTTGCGCCGACAGACGATCGTGATGGCGAAGGCGCTCGACGTCGTCGGCCTGATGAACGTGCAGTTTGCGATCCAAAGCGATCCCGACGGCGAGCCGGTCGTCTACGTGCTCGAAGTGAATCCGCGCGCATCGCGCACGGTGCCGTACGTATCGAAGGCGACCGGGCGGCCTTTGGCGAAGATCGCCGCGCGCTGCATGGCCGGCAAGACGCTCGCCGAGCAGGGCGTGGTCGGCGAGATCGTGCCGCGGTATTTCTCGGTGAAGGAAGCCGTGTTTCCGTTCATCAAGTTTCCCGGCGTCGACACGATCCTCGGACCTGAGATGAAGTCGACCGGCGAGGTGATGGGCGTCGGCGAGACGTTCGCCGAAGCGTTTCTGAAGAGCCAGCTGGCAGCGAGCGTGAAGCTGCCGGCAGCGGGCCGCGTCTTCCTGAGCATCAAGGACCGCGACAAGCCGTCTGCGATCGGCGTTGCGCGAAAGCTCCATGCGCTCGGATACGACATCGTCGCGACGCGCGGCACCGCCGCGGCGCTCGCCGCCGCCGGCGTGCCGGTGATGTCCGTCAACAAGGTCAAGGAAGGACGTCCGCACATCGTCGACATGATCGTCAACGACGAGATCGCGCTCGTCATCAACACGGTCGACGAAAAGCGCTCGTCGATCCAGGACAGCTACACGATTCGCCGCGCGGCATTGCAGGATCAGGTGCCGACGTTCACGACGATCGCCGGTGCTCGCGCCGCCGCGACCGGCATGGAGCATCTGCGCGATCTCGTCCCGTATCCGCTGCAGACGCTGCACCGCACGCTCTGATTCGCCTGATCGGGTGCCCGATCGCATTCCTCAGACGCATGCATGGCGTGCGCAAAGATCGCTTGCGCGCGCATCGATTCATCTCGATGATGAACCCATCGACCGGCACGGCCCTCTCACTGGGGCCATGCTTCACGTTCATCCATCACGGAAGGAATCGAGATGCAATCGAATGGCTCGCTGCGCGCGGCGGCGATGCTCGTCTTCACGACGGTCGTGTGGGGCGCCATGTTCGCGATCGCGAAGGGTGCGCTCGGCGCGATCGATGCGTTCTGGCTGACGACGTGGCGTTACGTGCCCGCGTCGCTCACGATGCTCGCGCTTCTCTGGATCGTCGAAGGTCGTCCTGCATTCACGCTCGGCGCCGCGGCACTTCCATTGTGGATTTTCGGCTCGCTCGGCTTCGCCGGCTTCAGCCTGCTGGGCTACCTCGGACTCGCCCGTTCGCGCCCCGAGCACGCGGCGATCATCGTCGCGCTGATGCCGCTCGTCACGGCGGTCGCGAACTGGCTCGTTCGCGGGCGGAAGCCGGGCGGCGTCACGCTTGCCGCGACGCTGGTCGCGCTCGCGGGTGCGCTGCTCGTCATTACGAAAGGGCATCTACATGGTTTCACCGCCGGAACGCTGTCGGCGGACGGGCTCGTGCTCGCGGGCATGGTCTGCTGGATCGCCTACACAATGGGCGCGTCGACGCTTCCGCACTTCAGCACGCTGCGGTACACGGCGCTCAGCATGGCGCTCGGCACGCTGACGATCGTCGCCGTCACGCTCGGCGCGACGCTCGGCGGCTTCGCCGATGCGCCGAACATGTCGACGATCGTCGACCATGGCGTCGACGTCGCGTATCTGTCATTGATCGCCGGCGTGCTGGCCGTGTTCGCCTGGAACGCCGGCATTGCGGCGCTCGGTCCGGCGAACGGCGTGCTGTTCATCAATCTCGTGCCGATCACCGCGTTCGCGATCGGCATTGCACAGGGGCACCGCTTCGGCGCGGTCGAAATCGCGGGCGCACTGCTCGTGATCGGCTCGCTGATTGCAAGCAGCGCCGCGGGGCGCGCACCGGTCGCACGATCCGCCAAATTCGCGTAAACTCAAGCGTACGGCCGGAGGCGGGTTCCCGCTTCCGGTCGTTTCGCTTTCTGGTGACGCGAATGAACAAGGTACCCATGACCATCGAAGGTGCAGCTCGACTGAAGGCCGAATTGCATCGGTTGAAGACCGTCGAGCGGCCGGCGGTGATCCAGGCGCTCGCCGAAGCGCGCTCGCACGGCGACCTCTCCGAGAACGCTGACTACGACGCCGCGAAGGAGCGACAGGGTTTCATCGAGGGGCGGATCTCCGATCTCGAGTCGAAGCTCGCGCACGCGCAGGTGATTAATCCCGCCGACCTCGACGCCGAAGGACGTGTCGTCTTCGGCGCGACCGTCGAGGTCGAGGACCTGGACAGCGGCGAGCGCAGCACCTACCAGATCGTCGGCGACGATGAGGCCGACATCAGGGAAAGCAAGATTTCGGTGAATTCGCCGATCGCGCGCGCGCTGATCGGGAAGAGCGAAGGCGATACCGCCGAGGTGCAAGCGCCCGGCGGCCTGCGGAGCTACGAGATCGTCGCCGTTCGTTACGGCTAAACGGACCTAGAGCGGCGCGCCGGTGCGCTTGGCAGTCGCGATCTGGATCGGCGCATTTTCGTCGGCGATGCCCGCGAGCCGGCCATCGACGAACGCGAGCTCCCGCGTTTCGCCATTCCGATCGTACGTCCATGTCTCGCGCCAGCGCTCATGGCGGCCGCTCCGCACGATCCTGCTCGGGCGACCCCAATGCGGGATGTTCAACACCTGGTCGTCGGTCATGCCGAGCGCGATCGACGTGCGGAACGGGAACGCGTCTTTCGTGTCGGGAGCGGTCGGGGATGGGGAGACGTCGACCGGCATGTCGCTCGGCGCAATCGACACGGGGTCGTTCGACGGGCTCATCGCGCCGTCGCGTTGGGGTGGATCGGCGTAGCCGGGCAACCGCAGGACGCCAGCGTCGCGCGAAGGCGCCACGCACGGCGCGTTCTGATAAGCAACGGCATTGCCGGCGATGCATTTGTGGATGTCCTGCGCGGCCGCGGCGCCAGTCAGCGCCAATGCCACGGGGACGAGCAGCCAGAATCGGTGTTTCATTGCGTTCTTCGACCTCGAATTCGTCACGAACGTCAAGGTGCCCGA
>DATNGN010000001.1:0-21177 GCA_035605875.1 Casimicrobiaceae bacterium | reverse complement strand
CCGGTCATCGGCGACGATCTGTCGGTGTGGATCCGCGGCGATTACACGATCTCCGACGTCACGCTGAACCGCTTCTTCGCGTTCCACGTCGCGGCGCTGCCGCTCGTGCTGCTCGCGCTCGTCGGCGCGCATCTGATGGCGCTGCACGAGACGGGATCGAACAATCCCGACGGCGTCGAGATCAAGAAGCAGCCGAAGGACCCGCGCACCGGCTTGCCGCTCGACGGCATCTATTCGCATCCGTACTACACGATCAAGGACATCGTCGGCGTCGTCGTCTTCCTCGCCGTGTTCTCGGTCGTCGTGTTCTTCCTGCCCGAGATGGGGGGCTACTTCCTCGAGTCGAACAATTTCATTCCGGCCAATCCGCTGAAGACGCCGGAGCACATCGCACCCGTCTGGTACTTCACGCCCTACTACGCGATGCTGCGCGCCGTCCCGTCGTTCGCCGCCACGCAGGTCTGGGGGGTCATCGTGATGGCGATCTCGGTGCTGATCTTCTTTGCGATGCCCTGGCTCGATCGCGGCGCGGTCAAGTCGATCCGCTACCGCGGACGTCTCTACAAGAGCTGGCTCGCGGCGTTCGTCGTCTCGTTTTTGATTCTCGGCTATCTCGGCACGGTGCCCGTTACCGTATGGGGACAGTTCGCCGACCACTTCCCGTTCTATGGCGCCGACAAGGCGACCGTGGTGGCGCGCGTGCTGACGGTGGTCTACTTCCTCTTTTTCATCCTGATGCCCTGGTACACGGTGCGCGACAAGACGAAGCCGCAACCCGACCGCGTGAGGTGGTCATGAGCACCGCGTGCGTCAAGGGCGCCGGGATCATGAGCCCCGCGCGGCGGATGATGCGCGGCGTAGCCTCGCTTCTGCTCGCGCTGCTCGCGTTCACGTCGTGCGCGGCGTTCGCGGCCGAAGGCGACACGAATCTTCTGCACTCGCATGTCGACCGCCTGGATGCCGAATCGCTGCAGCGCGGCGCGCGCTACTTCGTCAATTACTGCCTGACCTGCCACTCGGCCGAGTACATGCGCTACAACCGGCTGACCGACCTCGGGCTCACCGAGGCGGAGATCACCGGCAACCTGATGTTCGCGAGCGACAAGATCGGCCAGACGATGACCGTCGCGATGACGCCTGCGAACGGCAAGGCATGGTTCGGCAACGCGCCGCCGGATCTCTCCGTCGAGGCGCGCATCCGCGGCAGCGACTGGCTCTACAGCTACCTGCTTTCGTTCTATCGCGACGACAAGTCGCCGACCGGCTGGAACAACCTCGTCTTTCCGAACGTCGCGATGCCGAACGTGCTGTGGCAGCTGTCGGGCGAGAACAAGCTCGTCAAGACCGAATACGAGGACCATGAGAAGGCACAGGCCGCGGCGATCGCGGTGAAGGGGCTGGCGGCGATCGAGCCGTTGCCGAAGGATCACTACGCGGTGCTGCAGGTGGCGCCGGGCGAACCCGGGACGATGACGCGCGCGGACTACGAGCAGTTCGTCCGCGACCTCGTCAATTACATGGACTACATGGCCGAACCCGCCCGGAACACGCGGATCCGCCTCGGAATCATCGTCCTGCTGTTCCTCGGCCTCCTGTTCGTCTTCGCGTACTCGCTGAAGCGCGAATACTGGAAGGACCTTCACTGAGTTGAACGCTTCGCTCGCTGCCCTCCGGGGCGCCGATCAGTCTCTTGGGATCGCCGGAACGGCTGACGCCAATGCGATCGCAGCCCTGATGTTCGGACACCGGGCGGTGTCGAACATCGAGGCTCCGATCCCGCTTCGACCAGGAGAATCGCCATGATGACCCTCTATTCCGGCACGACCGACCCGTTCAGCCAGCGCTGCCGGATCGTGCTGCACGAAAAGGGGATGGACTTCCAGATCATCGACGTCGACCTCGACCACAAGCCCGAGGATCTCGCGGTGATGAACCCGTACAATCAGGTGCCGGTGCTCGTCGAGCGCGATCTCGTGCTGCACGAGTCGAACATCATCAACGAGTACATCGACGAGCGCTTCCCGCATCCGCAGCTGATGCCCGCCGATCCGGTGATGCGGGCGCGCGCGCGGCTCTTCCTGCATCGCTTCGAGAAGGAGCTGTTCGTCCATATCGACGCGCTCGAGAGCGGCAACCAGAAGCAGGCCGACAAGGCGCGGGGACTCGTCCGCGACTCGCTGATGCAGATCGCCCCCGTCTTCGCCAAGCACAAGCACATGCTCGGCGAGGACTATTCGATGCTCGACGTGGCGATCACGCCGCTCCTGTGGCGGCTCGACTACTATGGCATCCAGATGCCCAAGCAGGCGGCGCCGCTGATGAAGTACGCCGAACGGCTGTTCGCCCGGCCGGCGTTCTCCGAGGCGCTGACGTCGGCCGAGCGGGGCATGCGCAAGTAGGCATCCGGATTGCTTGCAAGGGTTGCCGGACCGCTACTTCGGGGACGAATCGTAAAGCCGCCCGACAGTTACGCACGGGGTGTAACGCACAGGCAGTAACGCGTGTAATCTCTCGCGACGCGGTCCGCCGGCTGTGCTGGACGGTTAAAACGGCCGGCGTCTCGGGCGGAGGGCCGAGGGTAATATTTTCGACATGTCAGAGCAGTCCGCCAAACCGTACCTCGTGCGCGCCATCTGCGAGTGGTGCGCCGATAACGGCCTCACGCCGTACCTCGCCGTGCGCGTCAATCCGCAAACGCGGGTGCCCGCGGCATTCGTGAAGAACGGCGAGATCGTGCTGAACGTGAGCCCCACGGCTACGCGCAAGCTCACGATCGACAACCAGTGGATCCAGTTCACCGCGCGCTTCAACGGCTCGTCGCAGGAGGTCGCCGTTCCGATCGGCGCGGTCATCGGCATCTTCGCGAAGGAAACCGGCTACGGCTTCTCGTTCTCCGCGCCTGACGATCCGGTCGCCGCGCTCGCGTCGAGCAGCGGAGCGCGCGACATCGACGGGCCGAAGCTCGGCGACGCCGTGCGCAAGCGGCCGTCGCACCTGCAAGTCGTCAAGTAGCGGCGTTGATGCCGTTTCGCCGTGCGGCGAACGAACGCGCGGCGCTGGAATCCCCTTCGAAACGCCGGCATAGCTCAGTTGGTAGAGCAGCGGTTTTGTAAACCGTTGGTCGGGAGTTCGAGTCTCTCTGCCGGCACTCCTTGACCGCAGTCCATGGGCCGCTTGGCGTCGTTCCCACCGGAACGTAGCCGAGCAGCGCGTAGTCGTCGAATGCGGTTCCGTGAAGCGATACGAGTTCGATTCGGGATCGAGGCGGCTTGTGGACGCACGTGAAGGCGGGTTCGACCGCGACGGCCGCTTCGCGACGCTGCGCGACGTCGTCGATCATTACGACGCGCGTTTCCGCTTGCAGTCGACCGACGCCGAAGTGCGCGATCTCGTCGAATACCTGAAGTCGCTCTGGCGAAGCAACGCAGGCGACGCACCGGAGCGCCGCCGACGCCATCGACGCGACGCCGACAGGCGCCGCGTCGTACTGCCGCTCGCGCGAACCTAGATGCGGCCCATGAGCAACAGGATGATCAGGATCAGAAGCACCAGCCCGAGGCCGCCGCTCGGCCAATAACCCCATCCCGAGCTATATCCCCAGGTGGGAAGGGCGCCGACCAACAGCAGGATGACGATGATGAGAACGATCAGCGAAACCGACATGACGACCTCCATCCATTCGATGCGGGTGCGGGTGTTTTGCTGACATTGCCACCACCCGTTGCCCGCGACGACATGTAAGAATTACGTTCGAGTCGATGGCGGCCGGTGACTCGACGTCGTACGACGCTTCTTGAAGCCCTGCTGCCGCCCTGCTTCGCACCGTTGCATCAAGCAACGCGTGTGCCGCGGCACGGCGCAATCATCATCCCCGATCGGAGAAGGCCATGAATCATCTCGATTTCCGCAATCGCCGCGCCGTCGTCGCCGGCGGCGCAGCCGGCATCGGACTTGCGGTGGCGCAGCGGCTCGCCGCGAGCGGCGCGAGGATCGCGCTATGGGATCGCGACGAGCGCGCGCTTGCGAGTGCGAACGAGCGGCTCGAACGCAAGGCGGTCACGCAGGTCGTCGACGTCGTCGATGCGAGCGCCGTCGAGCGTGCGGCGAAGACGATCGGAAAGGAATTCGGCGGCATCGACGTGCTGGTCTGCTCGGCCGGCATCACCGGCCCGAACACGACGACCTGGAACTATCCGGTCGATGCGTGGCGGCAGGTGTTCGACGTCAACGTGCACGGACTTTTCCACTGCAATCGTGCGCTCGTTCCGATCATGCTCGAGCACGATTACGGACGCATCGTCAACATTGCGTCGGTCGCCGGCAAGGAGGGCAATCCGAATGCGTCCGCGTACAGCGCGTCGAAAGCGGCCGTCATCGGCCTCACGAAATCGCTCGGCAAGGAGCTCGCGCAGACGAACGTGCGCGTCAATTGCGTGACGCCTGCCGCGGTCCGCACGGCGATCTTCGAGCAGATGACGCAGCAGCACATCGACTTCATGCTGTCGAAGATTCCGATGAATCGCTTCGGAACGGTCGACGAGATCGCCGCGCTCGTCTGCTGGCTCGCCTCCGAGGAGTGCTCGTTTTCGACCGGCGCCGTGTTCGATGCGTCGGGGGGAAGGGCGACGTATTGATCAGAGGTCGGAGGTCAGGTAACAGGTTACAGTCACCGGCGCCCGACAGACCGCGTCAGCCGCGATTCACGCGCAACATGATCTTGCCGATGTGCTTCGAGCTCTCCATCAGTGCATGCGCCTTCGGCGCATCGGCGAGGTCGTACGTCGCGTGGATCACCGGCCTGACCTTGCCCTCCCCGAAGAGCGGCCATACCTGTTCGCGCAGTTCGCGCGCGAGCGCGGCCTTGCGCGCCGGCGGGCTCGCCCGCAACGTCGAGCCGCGTAGTGTCAAGCGCTTCACCATCATCAGGCGGAAGTCGCATTCGGCGCGGCTGCCGTTCAGGAATGCGATCTGCGCGAGACGGCCTTCCAGTGCAAGACACTTCAGGTTGCGCTCGATGTAATCGCCACCGACCATGTCGAGGATCACGTCGACGCCCCGATCCTGTGTTATGCGGCCGACTTCCACGACGAAGTCCTGCCGGCGGTAGTCGATCGCGTGATCGGCGCCGATCGAGCGACAGAACGCGGTCTTCTCCGCGCTGCCGGCGGTCGTGATGACCATCGCGCCGAACGCTTTCGCGAGCTGGATCGCGCAAAGTCCGATGCCGCTCGTGCCGCCGTGGACGAGGAACGATTCGCCGGCGCGCAAATACGCGCGATCGAACACGTTGTTCCAGACGGTGTAGAAGTTCTCGGGCAGGCTCGCCGCCTGCTCGAGCGTGAGTCCAGGCGGAATCGGCAGGCACCATGCGGCAGGCGTCGCGCAATAGTCGGCGTAACCGCCGCCGGGGACGAGCGCGCACACTTCGTCGCCGATGCTCCATTCGCGAACCGCTTCGCCGCGCGCGACGATGCGTCCCGCGACTTCGAGGCCCAGAATCGGCGAGGCGTCGGGCGGCGGCGGATAGGTGCCGGCGCGCTGCGCGCAATCGGGCCGGTTCACGCCGGCGAACGCGACCTCGATCAGCACTTCGTCGGCGCGCGGCGTCGGCAGCACGCTTCGTGCGACGCGCATCACGCCGGGCGGACCGGCTTCGTCGACGGCGATGCAGCGCATCGACTCGGGAAGTGTCATGGCGAGCCTCCTAGGGTTGCGCGCGCATCGTCATCGCGATGGGTGCGTACTTCCGGCGGTGCCGGATTCCTTCACCGGTGCGAAAACCGCGCGCCGCGGCACGAGCCACGTCGCGATCATCGTCAGCGCACCGAACACGGCCAGCGTCGCGAAGACATGCGCAAGCCCGTAGCCGAGCGCATCGACGAGTGCCGCGCGCTGCGCGGCCGGCAGCGCGACCCCACTGCCGTCGTCGAACATCCGACGCACCGTGTCGATGCCGGCCGTCTCCCCGCCCGACGCAGCGAGCACGCCGTGCAGGCTCGCGTTCAGCACCGCGCCGAGCGCCGCCGCGCCGAACGTGCTGCCGAGCATCCGCGCGAAGATGTTCGAAGCCGTGGCGCTGCCGCGCTGCGCCCACGTGACGCTGCCCTGGATCAGGATGATGAACGTCGTATTGAGCAGGCCCATGCCGAAGCCGATGACGAACGAACTCGCGCCGGTGGCGATCGCGCCGCGGCCCGCCGGCATCAAGGCGAGGCCGAGCGCACCGGCGAAGATCAGCGCCGAGCCGACGCGCACGGTGTTGCGCGCATCGAGCGCACGCAGAAAGCGGCCGGACAGCATCGACGCGATCGGCCAGCCGACGGACATCGCGGTGAGCGCGAAGCCGGCGATGATCGCCGAGCGGCCGAGCACGCCCTGCACGTAGATTGGCACGAACGACGTGACGCCGATGATTGAAGCGCCGGCGAAGAGCGAGCTCGCGTTGACGCTCGCGACGAGGCGCGAACGCCAAAGTTCGAGGTCGATCATCGGCTCGGGCGCGCGCCGCTCGCGACGAAGGTAGAGCACGAGCGCGGCGACGAAGAGCGCGACGAGCGCAAACGTCTGCAGCGATGCGAAGCCCCAATCGACGCCGCCTTCGAGCAGTGCGACGAGCAGCGCCGAGATCGCGACGCAGAAGATGCCGACTCCGATGTAGTCGACGTTGTGCGCACGATGCGCGACGTCTTCCCGGAGAAAGAGCGAAAGGCCGACGATCGTCAGGATGCCGACCGGCACGTTGATCCAGAAGATCCAGTGCCACGACAGCGCCTGCACGATGATGCCGCCGGCGAGCGGTCCGACGATCGCCGCAAATCCCCAGACGCTCGAGAGCCACCCCTGCACGCGCGGACGCTCCTGCGGCGTGTAAAGGTCGCCGACGATCGTCGTGGCGACCGGCTGGATCGACCCGGCGCCGAGCCCCTGCAGCAGGCGAAACGCGATCAGCGCCGGCATCGACCATGCGAAGCCGCAAAGCGTCGAGCCGACGAGGAAGACGACGATGCCGGCAATCAGCACGGGGCGCCGGCCGTAGAGATCGGCGAGCTTGCCGAAGACGAGGATCGTCGACGCCTGCGTGAGCAGGAAGCCCGAGAAGACCCAGGTGTAGAGCGAGAAGCCGCCGAGCTTGCCCACGATCTGTGGCAGCGCCGTGGCGACGATCGTCACCTCGACGGCGGCCATGAAGAGCGCAAGCATGACGCAGCCCAGGACGACGGGACGGCGCGAAACCACGTTCATTGACTTGCACTGTACTCTTGCGCCCCCGTTGCCGCCTTCGACCAGCGTGCGGTCGGCGGCATTGACCGCGGGTACGATGACGGCTTTTTGTCTGCCGCCCCCGTGGCCATCCCTGCACTCGTCGTCACCTGCGAGTCGACGTGGCTTGCGCCGATCCGCATGCCGGGTGCGCTCGCGCGCGCGGGATTCGAGGTGGCGCTGCTGTCGCCGCCGGATGCGTTGGCCGCTCGCTCGCGCCATGTCGCGCGTTCGCACACGCTCCCCGACAACGCGAACGCGCAGGCATGGCTTCTCGCTCTCGCTGCTGCGGTCGATGCGACGCGGCCGCGCGTCAGCGCCGTATCCCGAGCGCCCGATCCGCCTGATCGTGCCCGGAGGCGCAGGTGGCGCGACCGACGCCGTCGCGCGCATCCCGCAGCCCGAGGCGCAACGGATGCTGCGCGTGCCGATCATTATCGACAACCACGCCGGTGCCGGTGGAACCATCGGCACCATGGAGACGATTCGCAGCGCGCCGGACGGCTATACGCTGCTCGTCGCGTCGCTCGGGCACCCACGTCCTGCGGCCGCTGCTCGTGCCTCGCGCAATCGTCGCGTGACCCGCTGCCGTACGGCACGCCCGGCGTCGGCACGAGCGCGCATCTGATTGCGGAGCTGCTATGCGCGCGCACCGGCATGCGGCTTCTGCACGTGCCCTACAGCAGCAGTCCGCCGTCGTACAAGGACTTGATGGCAGGCCGCCTCGCGCTCGCCTTTTCGCTCGTGAGCGGCGTGCAGGGCCATGTGATGGCCGGCCGCATGAAGGCGATCGCGGTCACGAGCCGTCATCGCCTCGCGTCCCTTCCGGACGTTCCGACCGTCGACGAGAGCGGCATTGCCGATTTCGACGTCACGTCGTGGTACGGCCTGATGGCGCCGCACGAAACGTCGCTCGCGGTGCGCGAGGCCGTGTACCGCGCGTTTGCGAGCGCGCTGCGCGAGGCCGACGTCGTCGATCGCCTTGCCGGCATCGGCGCGCAGGTGGTTGCGAATTCTCCCGACGAGTTCGAGCAGGATCTGCGCGACGATTTCCGCCGCTGGGCGGACGTGATTCGACGCGCGGACATTCGGCGCTGACCGCTCGTCGCCGCGTGCTGCGATGAGGACGGCTACCCTGGCTTCTGCAGCGCAGGTCTCGGCACGCGCGAGAGCATGAAGGCGCAGCCGGTGGCGAGCAATGCGGCTGCGCCCGACGCGCCGAAGACGATCGCCGGATCGTAGCGCTCGAGCAGCACTCCGCCCAATGCATTGCCGGCGCCGATGCCGCTCACGATGCACGTCGCCGACCACGTGAATGCCTCGGTCGCGTAACGCGCGGGTGCATACGACGAGATCAAAAGCGTGACGATCGTGAACGTCGGCGCGATGCACAGTCCGGCGACGAACGCGACGATTGCAAGGATGCCGGCCGTCGCGATGGCGCCCTGCAGCGCGAGCGGCAACACGAGCAGCGCGATGGCGATGCGAAGCTGGCGCTCGCGTGGCGTCGCGAGGTTCAGCGCGCCGTAGACGAGGCCGCCCAACGCGCTGCCGACCGAATTCACCGCAATCAGGATCCCTGCGAGTGGCGGTCGCTGCACCTTCGCCGCGAATCCGGGATAGCCGACTTCGAGCAGCCCGAACGCAACCGTCAACAAGAACGTCGTCGCGTATACCGCGATGAGCCGCCGCTCGGTGAGCGGGCCGAGCAGATGGCGTTCGGCGTGCGGATCGTGACGCCAGTAACGCAGCGCGGGCGACGCGATGAACGTCGGCACGGCAAGCGTCATGAACACGAACGCCGCGCCGAACGCGACGGTCGGCGAGCCGATCGCAAGCAACAGCGCGATCAGCGCCGGACCGGCCGTGAACGTGAATTCGATCAGCACGCCGTCGAGCGCGAACGCCATCCGGCGCGCCGCCTCGTCGGCGAAGCGGTAGCGCCACATCGTCCTGGTCAGCACGCTGATCGGCGGCGAGAACGCGCCGGCGAAGGCCGCCACGATCCACAGCAGCGGCGTGGTGAGCCCGAGCGGCTTCGCGAGCCACAACACGAGCAGCGCAGCGGGCGACGCGATGCCGGTGACGAGCAACGCGATGCGCGGTCCGTGGCGGTCGATGAAGCGGCCGATGAGCGGCGCCGTGATCGCCGATGCGGCAAGGTAGCTGCCGACGGCAGCGCCTGCCGCGGCGAACGAGCCGGTGAGCGCACGCACATGCAACAGCAGCGCCAGCGTGACGGTGCCGATCGGCATCCGCGCGAGCACCGCCATCGCGAGGAGCCGCCCGACGTCGGGCAGCCGGAGAAACGATGCGTATTGCGCGGCGGCGCTGCGCAATACGCCGCTAATAGAGCACCTGCACGTTCTCCGGCGCGAGCCACTCGCAGAGCCGCTCGATCAGCGCATCGTCGGGCGTCACGCGCCAGCCTTCCGGCAGTTCGATTTCGCCGCCGAGACGCTCGTTCGCGTAGCGAATGGTGACGGGCAGCTTGCCGGGACGGAACGGGCCGAGGATTTCTTCCAGGCGATCGGTCGCCGCGTTGCCGTTGCACGCGATGCGAAGACCGCGCGCCCAGCGCTTGCGCACGGCGCCGAGGTCGTAGATGTTCTCGGCGATGATGCGAAGGCCCTGCGCCTCGCCGTCGTCGCTCATCCGCTGCGTGACGCGGATCTCCATCACGACGAGCTGATCCTCGCGCAGCAGCGCGCGCGCCGCGTCGAACGTCTCGTTGTAGACCATCACCTCGGCGCGGCCCTTGCCGTCGTCGAGCGTGACGAACGCCATCTTGCCGCGACGGCTCGTCTGCACGCGAAGCGCCGTGACGATGCCGGCGACGAGCACGTGCTCGGTTCGCGGCTGCAGGTTCGAAAGCGAAGTGCGCACGATGCCCGCGAGCTCGGCCGCATGCGCGTTGAACGGATGGCCGGACAGATAAAAGCCCAGCGACGCCTTTTCGTGCACGAGGCGCTCGGCTTCGGTCCAATGGCGCGCCGGCGCGCCCGCAGGCACGGGTGGCGCGATTTCCTCGCCGAACAGCGACACTTGCGACGCGGTGGCCGCGGCGCGCTCGCCCGCATCGAGTGCGAGGCCCACCGATGCGAACAGCGCGGCCCGATGCGGATCGATCGCATCGAACGCGCCGGCGCGCACGAGCGCTTCGACGACGCGGCGATTGACGAGGCGCTTGTCGACGCGACGGCAGAAGTCGAAAAGATCGCTGAAGGGTCCGCCTTCGCGGCGCGCGTTGACGATCGCTTCGATCGCGGCGGCTCCCGTTCCCTTGATGCCGCCGAGGCCGTAGCGGAGGCGCTTCGCGTCGACCGGCTCGAAGCGGTAGGCCGATGCATTGACGTCGGGCGGCAGGATCGCGAGGCCCTGGTCGAGCGTGTCGTCGTAGAACGTCTTCAGCTTGTCGGTGTCGTCGAGCACGAGCGACAGGTTCGCCGCCATGAACGGCGCCGGATGATGTGCCTTGAAGTACGCAGTCTGGTACGCGACGAGCGCGTAGGCGGCCGAGTGCGATTTGTTGAAGCCGTAGCCCGCGAACTTCTCCATCAGGCCGAAGAGCTGCGCGGCCTTGGCGCGCGCGAGCCCGTTCCGCTCGGCGCCCTCGACGAAGATGTCGCGATGCTGTGCCATTTCCTCGGGCTTCTTCTTGCCCATCGCGCGCCGCAGCAGGTCGGCATTGCCGAGCGTGTAGCCGCCGATCACCTGCGCGATCTGCATCACCTGCTCCTGGTACACCATCACGCCGTAGGTAGGTTCCAGGATCGGCGCGAGCCGCGGATCGAGGTACTCCACTCGCTCGCGGCCGCTCTTCCGCGCGTTGTAGTCGGGGATGAGCTCCATCGGCCCGGGCCGATACAGCGCGACCAGCGCGATGATGTCCTCGAAGCGCGACGGCTGCGCCTGCTTCACGAGTTCGCGCATGCCGCGCGATTCGAACTGGAATATCGCCGTCGTGTTCGCCTTGCGGAAGATGTCGAACGTCGGCGCATCGTCGAGCGGCAGCGTCTCGAGCGTGACCGTCGCGTCGGGGTCGAGCTTGCGGATGTAGCGTAGCGTCCAGTCGAGGATCGTCAGCGTCGTGAGGCCGAGGAAGTCGAACTTGACGAGGCCGATCGCCTCGACGTCGTCCTTGTCGAACTGCGACACCGGCGCCTGCGCACCGGGCTGCACGTAGAGCGGGCAGAAATCGGTGAGCTTGCCCGGCGCGATCAGCACGCCGCCCGCGTGCATGCCGACGTTGCGCGGCAGCCCTTCGAGCTCGCACGCGAGCGACAGGAGCTCGCGTACCTCTTCCTCGTCGGCCTCGCGCTGGTCGAGCAGCGGCTCGGCCTCGCGCGCGTAGATCACGTTCGGCTCGGGATCGCCGACCCGCCTTCGCAAGGTAACCGTCTTGCCGGGCTGGAACGGAATGAGCTTCGCGATGCCGTCGACGAACGAATAGGGAAGATCGAGCACGCGTCCGACGTCGCGCACGGCGGCCTTGGCCGCCAGCGTGCCGAACGTCGCGATCTGCGACACCGATTCGGCGCCGTACTTGTGCTTGACGTAATCGATCACGCGATCGCGGCCATCCTGGCAGAAGTCGATGTCGAAGTCGGGCATCGAGATCCGCTCGGGATTCAGGAACCGCTCGAAGAGCAACGCATAGCGCAGCGGATCGAGATCGGTGATGCCGAGCGAATAGGCGACGAGCGACCCGGCGCCCGAGCCGCGCCCGGGGCCGACCGGAACGCCGTTGTCCTTCGCCCAGTTGATGAAATCGGCGACGATCAGGAAGTAGCCCGAGAAGCCCATCTGCACGATCGTCTTCGCCTCGAATTCGAGGCGCGCCTCGTATTCGGGCCGGCGCCGCTCGCGCTCGGCTGCATCGGGATAGAGCTGCGACAGGCGCTGCTCGAGACCGCGCGCCGCTTCGACGCGCAGGTGCTCGTCCAGCGACATGCCCGCCGGCGTCGGGAATTGCGGCAGATGATTCTTGCCGAGCGGAATCGTCAGGTTGCAGCGCATCGCGATCGCGACGCTGTTTTCGAGCGCCTCGGGCAGATCGGCGAATCGTTCTGCCATCTGCGCCCGCGTCAGGAAATACTGCTGCGCGGTGAAACGCCGCGGACGCCGGCTATCGGACAGCGTATAGCCCTCGGCGATGCAGACGCGCGCCTCGTGCGCGCGGAAATCGTCGGCCGTCAGGAACTGGATCGGATGCGTCGCGACGATCGGCACCCGAACGTCATCGCCGAGCGCGACGGTGGCCTGCACGAGCGCTTCGTCGTCGCCATGGCCCGCGCGCTGCACCTCCAGCATATAGCGCTGCGGAAACCACGCTGCCCATTCGCGCGCGTAACGCGCCGCCGCATCGACGTTGCCCTGCAGCAGCGCCTGGCCGACGTCGCCGTCGCGTGCGCCTGACAGCGCGATCAACCCGTCGGTGCCCTCGTCGAACCATCCGCGATCGAACTCGGCGCGGCCGCGATGCTGGTGCGCGATGTACGCGCGCGACAGCCATTCGCAAAGCTTGAGATAGCCATCGCGATTGGCGACGAGCAACAGCGCGCGCGTCGGCTGGTCGGCTTCGCGCGGATTCGAAATCCAGACGTCGCAACCGGCGACCGGCTTGATGCCGCGTGCGCGCGCGGCGCGATAGAACTTGACGAGCCCGAACTGGTTCGCGAGGTCGGTCAGCGCGAGCGCGGGCATACGATCGGCTGCCGCAGTGTCGACGGCATCGTCTATGCGTACCGCGCCGTCGGCGACCGAATACTCGCTGTGCAGGCGCAGGTGAACGAAGCCGGGTGCCGCCATGAGATCGAAAAAGGACGATGATAGAATTTTACTCCGCCAACATCGACGATCGGCTCCGGATTTCGTGCGCGCAGCGCATCCCTTGCATCCGCTTTCGCAATGGTTCGACATGCGCGCGACGCTCGCCGCGATCGGTATCGCGATCGTCGTCGGCGGTTGCGCGACGGCGCCTTCGGCGCCCGTGTATCCATCCGCGCCGCCATTGCCGCGCAACGCCGAGCCGCCGCCGCCATCGGTCAATCTGTCGGGCTTCCCGTTGCCCTATCGGCAGGGTTATGCCGACGGTTGCGCGAGCGTCGCCGGACCCGAGCGCAAGGATGCGGAGCGCTTCAGCGGCGATCCCAATTACCGGATGGGCTGGCAGGACGGGATCGCGCTGTGCCGAAAGAAGTAGCGATCAAGCAGCCGACCTCGCATTTCGTCGACATTCGCGGCGAGCGCCACCACGTGCAGACGTGGGGCGAGCCGCAGTGGCCTGCACTCGTGCTGCTGCACGGCTGGATGGATGTCGGCGCGTCGTTCCAGTTTCTCGTCGATGCGCTCGCGCACGACTGGCATGTGATCGCGCCCGACCTGCGCGGCTTCGGCGGCTCGGCGTGGCAGCCGCAGGGCTACTGGTTCTACGACTATTTCGCCGATCTCGAGGCGTTGCTCGCGCATTTCGTCGGTGACGCGCCGGCGCGCGTCGTCGGCCACAGCCTCGGCGGCAACATCGCGATGGGTTACGCGGGCGTGCGGCCTTCACGCGTTGCCCGCGTCGTGTCGCTCGAGGGATTCGGGATCCCGGCCGAGCCGCCCGATGTCGCGCCGCGCAAGGTTGCGAAGTGGCTCGACGCAATTGCCCATCCGCCGGGATTCAAGACCTACGAAAGCCTCGGTGCGGTCGCGGACAAGCTGCAGTCGAAGAATCCGCGCCTGCCGCGCGACAAGGCCGACTTCCTCGCCGCGCAGTGGGCCGCGTCCTTTCCCGATGGACGCGCCGAGCTCGTTTCCGATCCGCGCCACAAGCTGCCGTTCCCCCATGTGTACCGGATGGACGAGATCCATGCGATCTGGCGCAACATCACCGCGCCGGTGCTGTGGGTCGCCGCGGAGGACTCCGAGATTCCGCGCTGGCTCGCGAGCCATCCGGAAGGCGAGGCCGGCGCCGACGGACTCGACGAAGTGCGCCGGCGCATCGCGCACGTTCCCGGCGCGACGCTCGTCACGGTTTCCGATGCAGGTCACATGCTGCACCACGATCAGCCCGAGCAGGTCGCGAAGCTGATCGAGCCGTTCCTGAAGTGACGATCGGCGTTCATTCGCGCCGCGCGGCCTATGCCGCGCTCGCGGCATTGACGCTGATCTGGGGCTTCAACTGGGTCGTGATGAAGGCGGCGCTGATGCATTCGCATCCGCTCGCGTTCAACGTGCAGCGAACATGGCTCGCAACGATCGTGCTGTTCGGCGTGCTGATCGCGAGAAGGCGTCGCCTCTGGCCGCACAGCTGGCGCGCCGTCGCGATCACGGCGTTCTTCCAGACGACGATGAACTTCGGCTCGACGACGATGGCCGTTGCGCTCGGTGGCGCGGGCCGCACATCGGTGCTCGTCTATACGATGCCGTTCTGGACGATCCTGATCGCGTGGCCGGTATTGCATGAGCGCGTGCGCGGACTGCAGGCGGCGGCGATCGCCTTCGCGTTCGCGGGCTTGCTGCTCGTCGTCGAGCCCTGGTCGTGGGGCGGCGATCTCGCCCCGAAGCTGTGGGCCGTGCTGTCGGGTTTCGGGTGGGCGGCCGGCACTGTGGCGATGAAATACTTCCAGCGCGACCGCGATTTCGACATGCTGAGCTTCGTTGCGTGGCAGATGCTGCTCGGCGTGTTGCCGCTCACGGTTCTTCCGTGGGCGTTCGACGTGCCGGCGACTCAATGGAGCGTGCTACAGGGCGTGCTCTTGATCCTCGTCGGCGTCGTCATGACTGCTGGCGGGTTTCTGCTCTGGATGGAGATCCTGCGCTGGCTGCCCGCGGGCACGGCCTCGCTCAACATGTTCGCCGTGCCCGTTACGGCGCTGCTGGCCTCGATGGCACTGTTCGGCGAACGGCTCGCGGCGAACGAATGGGTTGGCATCGCGCTGATCGGCATGGGCCTCGGCCTGATCGCATCGCAGTCGCTCGGTCCGGGCCGGCGGCCGGCGCCATTGCCGGCGACGCCGACTCCGGTCGACGGCGGTTGATCGGCCGAGGCGGTCGTTGATCGGTCGCCGCTCGTCGGTTCGTCTGTCAAATGATAATCGTTATTATTTACATCCGCATTCGCCTTTGCTATGCTCACCGCAACGGCTGCCCTTTCGCGGCCAACGGAGGCGGGTGTTGAAATCGAATCGGTCGTTCTCCCTGGGCGGCATGCTGCTCGCGGCGGCGCTGTTGCTTGCGGCGCCGGCCTTCGCCGCGGACGAGCCGACGTTCAAGCTCGTGGCGCGCGACGGCGTCTTCACGCCGGCGGTGATCGAAGTGCCGGCAGGCAAGCGCGTGCGGCTCGAAGTGAGCAACGAGGGGAAGACGCCGATGGAGTTCGAAAGCCGCGATCTCAAGCAGGAGAAGGTGATTCCACCGGGCGGCAAGGTGACGCTGACGATCAACGCGATGAAGGCCGGCGAGTATCGATTCTTCGACGAATTCCACGAGAAGACCGGGCAGGGCAAGTTCATCGCGAAGTAAGCGCGCCGCGAAAGTCAACGAATCGAACCATGGGCAACGCACTTTTCATCGTCTGGCGAGAATCGGCCGAAGCCATGCTGGTCGTCGGCATCCTCTACGCATGGCTGCGGCAGCGGCCCGATGCGGCGGTCGGCATGCGCTACCTGTGGGGCGGCGTCGCGGCCGGCGCGGGGCTCGCGCTGACGCTCGCGCTGGTGATGCTCGGCATCATGTCGTCGCTGTCGGGCAACGCGCTCGATTACTTCCAGCTCGCGATGATGCTGGTCGCATCGGGATTGATCGTGCAGATGGTGTTCTGGATGCGTCGGCACGGGCGCACGTTCAAGAAGGATCTCGAGTCCAGCATGGCGCGCAACGCAAGCGCCGCGAACTGGTGGGGGCTCCTCGTCGTCGTCGCGCTCGCCGTCGGGCGTGAGACCGCGGAGACCGTCGTGTTCCTCTACGGCATCGGTGCCGGCAAGGGCGGCATCGCCGATTTGCCGATCGTCCTCGTCCTCGGGCTCGCAGCCGCGTTCGCGACGTTCTGGCTGCTGCAGCAGGGTTCGCGCATCCTGTCCTGGCGGCTGTTCTTCCGCGTGAGCGAAATTCTGCTGCTGCTGCTGGCCGGCGCGTTGCTCGTCTCCGGCATCGAAAAGCTGATTGCGCTCGATGTCGTGCCGGCGCTCGTCGACCCGGTGTGGGATTCGTCGTGGATCCTCGACGACTCGGGGCGTCTCGGCGGCCTCATCGCTTCGTTCACCGGTTACCGGTCGCGTCCGGCGCTGCTGCCGCTGCTCGCGCTCGCGGCCTACTGGATCGTCGTCTGGGTGTCGCTTGGCCGCTCGAGCCGCGCGTCCGCGATGGCGCCCGCGAAGAAAGTCACACCGCTTGCGGAGGCGGCGCGCGTCGAGCGCCACTGAAGCGAGGCTCGACTTTCGGCGGTGGCCGAAACGCGCTCGCGGGATAAAATGAAACGTGCCGGCCAACATGGCCGGCACTTCGTTTGATGAACGCGACGCCACCCGACCTCTCGAAGCTTCGCATCGACCGCGAACTGGCGCCGATTCGCCGGCGTCGCCGCCGCAAATGGATCTGGCTTGGCGCAATCGCGCTGCTCGTAATCGGCATCGCGGCATGGCAAATGGCTCAGCCGCATCCGCAGACGGTGCAGACGACGCCCGTCGTGACGACGTACCCGTCGCAACAGTACGTCGTGCTGAACGCGACCGGTTACGTCGTCGCGCAACGCAAGGCCGCCATTTCGTCGAAGGCGACGGGCCGTCTCGAATGGCTAGGCGTCGCCGAAGGCTCGCGCGTCAAGGCCGGCGACCTCATTGCCCGCATCGACAACCGTGACGTCGTCGCGCAATCGCAAAGTGCCGAAGCCGCCGTGCGCGCGGCGCGCGCCAACGTCCGCCAAGCGGAGGTCGAGCGCGAGAACGCGCAGGTCGAGTTCGGCCGCAACGAGGAACTCGTCGGCAAGGGCTTCATTTCCCGATCTGCGCTCGACACGGCGAAGGCTCGCCTCGACCGTGCGCAGGCCGGTGTCGCGAGCGCTCAGGCGAATCTGAACGTCGCGATCGCGAACGCACGCAACGCGCAGGTTGCCGTCGATTACACCGAAATTCGCGCGCCGTTCGACGGGGTGATCCTGTCGAAGAGCGCGAACGTCGGCGATCTCGTCACGCCGTTCTCGAACGCGACTGATTCGAAGGGCGCCGTCGTGTCGATGGCCGACATGAGCACGCTCGAAGTCGAGGCCGACGTGTCCGAAGCGAGCCTTGCGAAAGTGCACGTCGGGCAACCCGCGGAGATCGTGCTGGATGCGCTGCCCGATACGCGCTTTCGCGGCCACATCAACCGGATGGTGCCGACCGTCGATCGCGCGAAGGCCACCGTGATGACGAAAGTGCAGTTCGACAAGATCGATCCGCGCGTGCTGCCGGAGATGAGCGCGAAGGTGAGCTTCCTGTCGCAGGACGTGACACCGGAGCAGCAGAAGCCGCTGACGGCGGTGGCGAAGGACGCGATCGTCGAGCGCGACGGGCACAGCGTGGTTTTCGTCGTTCGCGACGGACGCGCGGTCGCGGTGCCGGTGATGAAGGGCGCAGTGATCGGCGACACGATCGCGATCACCGGCGAGGTGAAGAGCGGCGAGAAAGTCGTCGACGAGCCGACGCCGAAACTCGCCAGCGGCGCGCTCGTGAAGACCGCGACGAAGTGAATTCGGACGCAGCCGTGACGGACGATGCGTTGCGCGACGAGGCGCGCGGGAATGGAGCCGCGGCGGCGATGCCGCTGGTATCGATCCGCGACCTGTCGAAGTATTACGTTCGCGGCGACCAGGTGATTCCGGTGCTGGTCGGCATCGATCTCGATGTCAACGCCGGCGATTACATCGCGTTGATGGGGCCGTCGGGCTCGGGCAAGTCGACGCTGCTCAATCTGATCGCCGGAATCGACAAGCCGTCGGCGGGCGAGATTCGCGTCGCCGGCGTCGACATCGCGCAACTGTCCGATGCCGATCTCGCGCTGTGGCGCGCGTCGCACGTCGGCTTCATCTTCCAGTTCTACAACCTGATGCCGGTTCTGACGGCGCACGGCAACGTCGAGCTGCCGCTTCAGCTCACGTCGCTGTCGCGGCGCGAACGGCGCGAGCGCGTCGACACCGCGCTCGCGCTGGTCGGACTTTCCGATCGCGCGACGCACAAGCCGAACGAGCTTTCCGGCGGTCAGCAGCAGCGTGTCGCGATCGCTCGCGCGTTGATCGCCGATCCGACGTTGATCGTCGCCGACGAGCCGACCGGCGATCTCGATCGCACGACCGCGGAGGAAATCCTCGGCCTGCTCGAGCGGTTGAACGCCGAGCTCGGCAAGACGATCATCATGGTGACACACGACCCGAAAGCGGCGGAGAAGGCGCATCGGATGGTGCATCTCGAGAAGGGCGTGCTCGTCCACTGAGGATGGAAGCTGCCCGCATGCTCGCTTCGCTCGCCGCCTGCGCCTGACGCGACGCCCGATGTTCGTTCCGCTGCTCGTCTTGCGCAACGCCTTCCGGCACAAGCTGCGCACGACGCTGACGATCGTCGGCATCGTCGTCGCGATCGCGGCGTTCGGCATGCTGCGCACGATCGTCGACGCCTGGTACGCGGGGGCGAACGCCAGCTCGTCGGCGCGCCTCGTGACGCGGAGCTCGGTGTCGCTGGTGTTCTCGCTGCCGCTCTCGTATGCGCAGAAGATCAGGCAGATCGACGGCGTCGACGGCGTCGGCTGGGCGAACTGGTTCGGCGGCATTTACATCAACGAGCGCAACTTCTTCGCGCAGTTCGCGATCAGCGAGGCGTATCTCGATCTGTATCCGGAGTTCCTGCTGCCCGACGACGAGCGGCGCGCGTACATGGCAGACCGCCTGGGTGCGATCGCCGGACGCAAGCTCGCGGACAAATACGGCTGGAAGGTCGGCGACCAGATACCCCTGCGCGGGACCATCTACCCGGGCACGTGGACGTTCAACCTGCGCGGCATTTACGACGGCGCGGAGGAGGGCACCGACACGTCGACGTTCTTCTTCCACTTCGAATACCTGAACGAGGCGATCAAGAAGCAGTATCCCGGGCGCGGCGACCAGACCGGCGTCTTCATCGAATCGCTGCGCAACGCCGACGACGCGGCTGCCGTGTCTTCTGCAATCGACACGACGTTCAAGAATTCGCTTGCCGAAACGCTCACCGAAACGGAAAAGGCGTTCCAGCTGGGGTTCGTCGCGATGTCCGAGGCGATCCTGCTCGCGATCCAGGCGGTGAGCTACGTCGTCATCGTCATCATCATGGCCGTGATGGCGAACACGATGGCGATGACGGCGCGCGAGCGCTACGGCGAATACGCGACGTTCAAGGCGCTCGGCTTCAGCAACGGCTTCGTGGCGATGCTGATCTTCGCCGAGTCGCTCGGCATCGCGGTGCTGGGCGGCGTGCTCGGCGTGTTGGCGACGTTCCCGCTCGCGGACACGTTCGCAAAGACGATCGGCTCGATTCTCGCCGGCTTCAAGGTCTCGCACGAGACCGTCGCGATGCAATTGCTTTCAGCGTTGACGATCGGCGTCGTTGCCGCGGCGATTCCGGCGTGGCGCGCCGCGCGCGTGCGGATCGTCGACGGCCTGCGAGCGATCGGCTGAGATGATACGACCCCCACGCCCGCTTCGCTCGCTGCCCCCGAGGGGGCGCAGTCAGCCGTTTGAAGCCGCCCGGCACGGCTGACGATGGCCATTCCCGTCGGCTACATCGCGCGCAATCTGGTCGCCCGGCGGCTGACGACGGCGCTCACCGCCGGCGGCATGGCGCTCGTCGTCTATGTGTTCGCGACGGTGCTGATGCTGTCGGCCGGCCTCGAGAAGACGCTCGTCGCGACGGGGCAGGACGACAACGTCGTCGTCATTCGGCGCAGCTCGCAAACCGAGGTGCAAAGCGGAATTGCGCGGCTGCAGGCGGGAATCGTCGAAAGCCTGCCGCAGATCGCGCTCGCGAGCGACGGTCGGCCGCTGATCTCGAAGGAACCGGTCGTGCTGATCAACCTGCCGAAGCGCGGCACCGGCAAGCCGGCGAACGTGGTGATTCGCGGCGTGACGCCGGCCGGCCTGACGTTGCGGCCCCAGGTGAAGCTGGTCGAGGGACGCATGTTCAGACCCGGCACGGCCGAAGTGATTGCCGGACGGTCGATCGCGGACGGCTTCCAGGGCGCAGGTCTCGGCGAGACGCTGCGCTTCGCATCGCGCGACTGGACGATCGTCGGCGTCTTCGATGCGGGACACACGGCGTTCGACTCCGAGATCTGGGGCGACGCCGAGCAGATGCTGCAGGCGTTTCGGCGCACCGGCTACTCGTCGTTGCTGTTCCGCTTGAACGATCCCGATGATTTCGACGCGGTGAAATCGGCGATCGAGAACGACCCGCGACTGACGCTCGAGGCGAAACCGGAGAAACGCTTCTATGCCGAGCAGTCGGAAGCGCTGTCGAAGTTCATCCGCTACCTCGGCACGTCGATCTCGATCATTTTTTCGATCGGGGCGGTGATCGGCGCGGCGATCACGATGTACGCGAGCGTCGCCTCGCGCACCGGGGAGATCGGGACGTTGCGCGCGCTGGGCTTTTCGCGCGTCGCGATCCTGGCGGCGTTTCTCGGCGAGGCACTATTGCTGGGCCTGATCGGCGGGATCGCCGGACTGGTCGGCGCCTCCGCGATGCAGGCGTTGTCGATCTCGACGACGAACTTTCAGACCTTCGCCGAGATCGCCTTTTCGTTCACGCTGACGCCCGGCATCGTCGTCGCGTCACTGATCTTCGCGCTGGCGATGGGCTTCATCGGCGGATTTCTGCCTGCGGCGCGCGCGGCGCGGATGAAGATCGTCGATGCGTTGCGGGCGGCGTA